>NZ_JAUSYO010000001.1:3806092-4123267 GCF_030816935.1 Arthrobacter sp. B3I9 | reverse complement strand
GAGCCGCGGGGACTCCGGCCTGCCGGGCCCAAGGGCCGGGAATTACGAGAAGCGCCCGGGGCGGAACGTGGCAAGCATGGGGTGCTTCTTGCCGGTCAGGATCTCGTCGGAAAGAAGTTCGCCGGCGATGAGCCCGAGCGTGGCTCCGGAGTGCGTGAAGGCCACGAAGCAGCCGGGCACCTGGCCCAGTTCGCCGAAGACCGGTTCGCCGTCTCCGGGAATGGGCTTGTAGCCGATCTTCCAGGACGCGGGCTTGAGCTCGGTATTTCCGGCGATCAGTTTGGACGCTTCGTCGGCCAGTTCCTGGACCACCTCGTCCGGAATGCTGAACGAGCCGTCCGGATGCTCGGTGATGCGCTCCTCATACCAGTCGTGGTCCAGCGCGAAGGTGCTTCCCGGGTTGGGGCGGACCGCTGCCCGCGGGGTGTTCATCACGGCCTTGACGTCGTGCTCCACAGGCTTGGTCAGCACGAGCATGGATACCGGGGACCCGTTCGGGATCTCAACTCCGAGCGGTGCGACGACGGCGGGCGTACCGGCGCCGCAGGCCACCAGCACCGCATCGGCCTCGAAGGTCTCGCCGGCCGCCGTTTCGACGCCGGTGGCCCGGCCGCCGTCGACCGCTACGGCGGTCTTGCCGGCGTTGAGGACCAGCTTGCCGCCGCGGGCGTGGAATTCCTCCATCAGGAAGTCCACCAGGTGCGGGAGGCTGACCCAGCCTTCCCCGGGATTGAAGATGGCGTTTTCTGGCACTGCACTGGAATCGATGCCGGGGGTCGCTGCGGCGATGTCCTCGGGTGCGAGCAACTTGGAGTCGTAGCCGACGGATTTTTCGTAGGCGTGGCGGGTTTCCGTGACATCGTGCTGCCCGGCGGCGTTCCACATGAGGCCGCCGCCGAACTGGAGCCATTCCCTGCCGGGGTCCGCAGCGAAGAGGGTGCGGTAGCGGTCCACGCCGGCCAGGCGCAGCTGGTGGTAGGGGGTGGAGCGTTCTCCGGCGGAGTTGAGCCAGGAGAGCGACCGGCCGCTGGCTTCACTGGCCAGTCCACGTTCGGTCAGCAGGGCGACGGATGCGCCTTGGCGGAGCAGGTGGACGGCGGTGGAGACGCCAAGGATTCCGCCGCCGATGATGGCGACGCGCTTGGGTGAGGTGGTGGAGGACATGCGTCTTCCCTTTCTTCGTGACTGGTGTTTGGTCCGCTCGGGGTGGCCCGGCGGTTATGCGAAGGCGTGGATTTTTTCGATGATTTTCAGGACTTCGAGGGACTCAGCGGGCTGAACCGGTAAGGGCCTCTGTCCGCGCAGGGCTTCCGCGAGCTCCGCGTAGAACTGCGGGTAGTTACCCCGCTCGGCAGGTACGGGCACGGCGTTCCCGTCGATTCCCAGGACCCCCCAAGAGTCCTGGGGATCTACGCCGTAGGCGGGATCCGCCGGGCCCGTTCCCGCCGCGAGGGCGGGTTCCTGGCTGTCGAGTCCCCATTTGGTGTAGCCGGCGTCGGACCCCAGGACGTGGAAGCGCGGGCCGACCTGCGCGGCCATGCCGTTCATCCACAGCCTGGACCGGACACCGGATTCGTGGAGCAGGGACACAAACGCCTCCGTATCGGCGCCGTCGGGGTTCACGCTGTGGTTGGCGGTCTCCCCATAGCTGTCCTGGACGGGACCGAACAGCTGGATGGCCTGGTCGATAAGGTGGGCGCCGAGGTCGGACAGGATACCGCCGCCCTGCGCCAGGGTGGCGCTGTCCCGCCAGTTTCCGAAGCCTTCCGGCCGCCACCACTCAAACCGCGATTCAAAGGTGCGGACGCTTCCCAGCGCGCCGTCCCGCACGAGCCTTTCGAGCGTCAGGAAGTCGGCATCCCACCGGCGGTTCTGGAACACCGTCAGTTGTACACCGGCGTCGGCCGCACGGGAGATCAGCTCTTCGCCGTGCGCGGATGTGGTGACGAAGGGCTTGTCCACCACAACATGGAGCCCGTGGCCTATGGCCGTTGCGGCGAGGTCGAAGTGGGTGAGCGGGGGAGTGCCGAGGACAACGAGGTCGAGGTCCGCGGCCAGGGCGAACATGGCCTGCGGTGTCGGAACGATCCGGGCTCCGGGGTAGCGCCGTGCCGCCTCGGCTGCACGCTCCGGATCGGCCGTGACGATGACGTCGAGCGAATAACCGGGGTCAGCCTGGATCAGCGGTGCGTGGAAGACCCCGCCGGAGATACCGAAACCGACGACGGCGGTCCTGATGGGTGCCGCTGTGCTGGTGCTCATCACAGGACCTCGGAGAGGAAGCGTTGGAGGCGTTCGCTTTGGGGGTTGTCGAAAAGGTCGGCGGGTGTGCCGGCTTCGACGACCTCGCCTTCGTCCATGAAGACAACCTGGTCCGCGACTTTACGGGCGAAGCCCATCTCGTGGGTGACGACCACCATGGTCATGCCGCGTTTGGCGAGGCCTGCCATGAGGTTCAGGACGCCTTTGACGAGCTCGGGGTCCAGGGCGCTGGTGGCTTCGTCGAAGAGCATGACTTCGGGTTCCATGGCCAGGGCCCGGGCGATTGCGACGCGTTGTTGCTGTCCGCCGGAGAGGTCCCGTGGGCGGTGGTCCGCCCGTTCGGCGAGGCCGACTTCGGTGAGGCGGCGGTGGGCGCGTGCCCTGGCTTCGGCTTTCGGCATGCCCTTGACGCTCCACAGCGCCAGGGCCACGTTCTCGAGGGCGGTGTGGTCCGGGAAGAGGTTGAAGTGCTGGAAGACCATGCCAATGCGGGCGCGGAGGAGGTCGGGTTTGACGTCGAGGGCGCTTTCGCCGGCGAGGAGCACGTCACCGCTTTTGGGCTCGTGGAGGCGGTTGACGCCGCGGAGCAGCGTGGATTTGCCGGAGCCGGAGGGTCCGATGATGCACGTGGTGGTTCCGGGGGCGACAGTGAGGCTGACGTTGCGGAGGACCTCGATGTCCCCGTATGCCATGGTGAGGTTCCGCAGTTCCAGGCTGGAGCCGTGGAAGGTCTCGATGTCGGGGGCGGCGGTGTGGGGGGTGTTGTTGGTGCTGGTGCTCATGTGTTGCTCCCGGAGATCAGCGGTGAGGCCGCGTCGAGTTCTTTGACTTCGTTCAGTCCGCTGCTGGGGGCGGCGGGGCGGCGCCGGCCGGTGCGGAACCGGTTGTCGAAGTAGTTGACCAGGTGGGTCAGGGGCACGGTGATGACGAGGTAAAAGATTCCGGCCATGACCAGGGGTGAAAGGTTGCCGGAGAGGACGGCGGCGTCCTGTCCGACGCGGAAGAGTTCGCGTTCGGTGACGAGCAGGCCGAGGAAGTAGACGAGGGAGGAGTCTTTGACGATGGCGATGAACTGGTTGACCAGGGCCGGCAGGACCCGGCGGATGCCCTGCGGGACGACGACGAGGGCCATGGATTTGGCGTAGCTCATGCCGAGGGCACGGCAGGCTTCGCCCTGGCCCTTGTCGACGCTCTGGATGCCGGCGCGGAAGATCTCGCCGATGTAGGCGCTGGCGATCAGGCTGAGGGCGATGATTCCCAGCGGGTAGGGGGAGGGTCCGAAGATCGACTGGCTGAGCCGGGCGAAGCCCTGGCCGATGAGCAGGATGGTCAGGATGGCCGGGAGGCCGCGGAAGAGGTCGGTGTAGATCCGGGCCGGGACCCGCAGCCAGCGGGAGGGGGAGATTCCCATGACGGCGACCACCATGCCGAGCGCGACGCCGATGACGGTGGCGGACACGGAGATGATCAGGGTGTTCAGGAGCCCGACCGCGAGGAGTTGGGGCAAGACTTCGGCCATCGCGCCGAAATCGAAAAACGTGCGGATGATGGTGGTAAACCAGTCCATGGTTGCTCTCAGACGTAGTTGGTTTGGAGGTTCCGGGCGGACCGCTGGTGACGGTCCGCCCGGGTTATGGCAGCCGGACTAGGGCGTCCGGAGCTCCGCGGTCGGGTTACTTGCTGGCCGACGGGCTGGGCGAGGCACTGGTGGTCTGCTCGGCCGTGGGCAGGTACTGCTCGGGCATCGGGGAGCCCGGGAACCACTTCTGGTAGAGCTTCTTCCAGGTGCCGTCCTCCATCGCCGCTTTCAGACCCTTGTTCAAGGCGTCCTTGAAGGCGGTCTTGCCCTTGGCGATGGCGAAGCCGGCCGGGGCGTCGAAGGAGGGGATATCTGCGGCGCTGACCAGCCCGTACTGGGCTTCGTAGGCCTTGGCGGCCTCGTAGTCGAGGAAGTGTGCATCGACGGCACCGCTGTTGACGGCGGCGATGGCGGTGTTGTTGTCCGGGAACCGCACCAGGCTTGCCGAGGAGAAGTTCTTCACCGCATAGGCTTCCTGCAGGGATCCCTGGACCACGCCGAGCCGCTTGCCGGAGAGGCCGTTGGCGTCCTTGATGCCGGAGTCCTTGCCGGTGATGACGGTCAGGTAGCCAGCGAGGTAGCCGTCGGAGAAGTCCACGGTCTGCTTGCGCTTGTCCGTGATGCCGATCGCGGCCACGCCGACGTCGAACTGGCCATTGGAGACGGCCGGGAGGATCGCGGAGAAGTCCTGGCCGGTGAAGACAACGTTGTCGACCCCGGCACGGTGCGCGACGTCCTTGAACAGTTCGACGTCGAAGCCCGTGAAGTTACCCTGCGCGTCGGTGAACGTGTAGGGCTTCGAATCTCCCAGGCTGGCAACGCGGATGGTGCCGGACTGGATCAGCCCGTACGGGTTGTCAGCGGAGCCGGAGGACGAAGCCGGGGTTCCTGCGCAGCCCGACAGTGCCAGGAGTGCCGCGACGCCAGCCGCGACCACCGCCGCGGGGCGGAAGTTCAATCGTTTGCTCAAAGTCTTGTCCAATCTTGGGAAGCGGGGCGGCCTTGGCCTTTTGGTCTGAATCCCTTGCTGAGTCCGGTCTCACCCGCTACGATTGAGACCGGACTCACATCGGGGTTGCTAAAAATGTAACCCAGACCACAAGGGCCGTCAAGGCCCATTTCGGAAGGCGCAGATGAGCAGCAATGGTGCAAGGCGCCGGGACATCACAGTCGCTGATGTCGCAAAGGCCGCCCAAGTGTCGAAGGCGCAGGCCGCACGAGCGTTGGGAAATTACGGTGCCGTGAGCGACGACGTGCGGGAGCGGGTTCTGGCCGCGGCGGAGGAGCTTTCCTATCGCCCGAACGAACTCGCCCGTAGCATGAATACGGGAAAATCGAACACTATCGGTGTGGTGGTGGGGGATATCGAAAACCCGCACTTCGGCCTGGCCACCAGGGGCATTACCGACACCGCGAAGAAGAGCGGCTACAACGTCATCCTCATCAATACCGATGAGGAAAGGGCGGCGGAAGTGGACGCCGTGAAGGTGCTCCTGGACAAGCGGGTGGACGGGCTTATCGTGGCGCCGGCGTCGTCGGTTGAAACGGAGCATTTACGCCAGGTGTACGATTCCGGCCGCCCCCTGGTTCTCCTGGACCGTGCGGCAACGGGCCTCAACATAGAAACCGTCGCGGTGGACATGACGGGGATCTCCTACGAGTCCACGCTGTACCTCCTTAAGGCTGGGCACCGGCGGATCGCCTTCGTCTCGACCCTCAAGACGGAGCGGCCCTATGTCGCGGGAATGGAACTGGACTCCTCTCAGATCGCCGAGCGCTGCGAGGGGATGCTTCGCGCCTTCGAGGAGAAGGGACTGAGCCAGCCCCTGGATCTGATCCGGCTCAACGCCGGCGACTCGGAATCAATAAAGAGGATCACGCAGGACCTGCTGTCGGGCCCTGACCCCGCCACGGCAATTATTGCCTCGGACGGCCTCATCGCTTTGAGCGTTGTCGAGGCCATCCAGGAACTGGGGCTGTCCATTCCGGCGGATGTCTCGTTCCTCATGTATGACGACTTTGCCTGGACACGCCTGACCACGCCGCCCCTGACCGTCATTGCCCAGCCCGTTTATGACATGGGGATGGCGGCCGCGCAGGCCCTCATCCGGCAGATCGAGGGGCGCAGGTCCGCGGCGCCGTCCGGGGAACTCAGTGCCACGCTGATCCGCCGCGGATCCGTGGGGGCGCCCCGCGCTGCGGAGGTGGTCGGCTAGCGGAGCGCGTGGTTGCGGAGCGTCACACGTCCGGTCCGCGGCGGCATCGGGTCATGATGGACGCATGGATAATCTGGCACCCCCTGCCGCGCCCACGCTCGTCTGCCGTGCCGTCCTCTTCGATATGGACGGAACGCTGGTGGATTCCACACTCATCGTGGAACAGGTCTGGCACGAGTTTGCTCTTCATTACGGCCTGGACTCCACCGAGATCCTGCGCACGTCCCATGGCGTACAGAGCATCGACACAGTTCGCCGGTTCGCTCCGCCGGGCGCCGACGTCGCGGCGCTTACTGCCGAGATCGATGCGATGGAACGTGTCCGGACGGAAGGGATAGTGCCGCTGCCCGGGGCCGCCGAGCTCCTGCGCAGTCTTCCAGGCAACGCCGTTGCCCTCGTGACCTCCGCCGACCGGATCCTGGCGGACATCCGGATGGAAGCGGCCGGGCTCGCCATGCCCGCGACCGCCGTCACAGCGGACCTGATCACCCGGGGCAAGCCGCACCCGGAAGGGTACCTGCGGGCCGCCGAACTGCTGGGCGTGCAGCCTGAGCAGGCCGTGGTCTTCGAGGACGCTCCTGCCGGGATCGCCGCGGCCCTGGCTGCCGGCATCCGCACGGTGGCGGTCGGCCCGAACACGGGGCCACTTCCCGACGGTGTGCTCCACATCGACGACTACAGTTCCGTCCGCGCTTCAGTGGAGCCGGATGCCGCCGGATCCCCGACCATTTCATTACGGCTTTAGTACCGCTGCCGCAGCTTTCACTGTTCCCCGGCCCCGAGGGGTGTTCTACTAAAGGGACGACGCCGGGGCTGTGTCCCTTTCGCGCAAGACCAGTGTCGATTCTTGGCAGCGAGTGAGCCCTTTGGAGGCCAGGCGTGAGTGAACGGGATGACTTTATGGCCTGGGTCGGGTTGCGCCTTAAGGACGCCGAGATCGCCCTCCACAACGGCGATGCCGCTCCCCGCTCCGCCATCTGGTCGACGAGGGAGCCAGTCACCGTGCTGGGCGCCTGGACCTCCGGCAGCGGTCCGGAGGAGGTGGGGCACATCTTCCGTCAGCTGGAGGCCTCCTTCTCGGATTGCACGTCCTACTCTCACGAGGTCATCGCCGCGGACGTGATGGGGGACCTCGCCTACACCGTCGGGTACGAGCACACGAGCGCCTCGGTGAACGGTGTGCCGAGGGACTACACGCTGCGCGTTACCCAGATTTACCGCCGCGAGGAAGGCGAGTGGAAGGTGGCTCATCGGCATGCGGACACGCTGGAGCAGGCGGATAAGCCCCAGGGCGCCTGAACGCTAAGTCTCCCGCCGCTCGGCCCGGTACCTAGGCGGTGCTGCCGAGGGTGCGCGGATCGGTATTCGCTCCGCAGATGATAACGGCCACGCGCTCGTCGTCCTGGGCAACGTAGGCCCCGGCGGTGAGTGCCGCGAAAGCCGTCGCGGCCCCGTACTCGGCGGGGATACGGTACTCGCTCCACAGCTGTGCCCGAGCGGCAATGATTGCCTCATCAGGCACCAGTACTGAGGTTGGCGGGTCCTGTGAAGCCATGCTGAACGCGATCTCACCCACCCGCCGCGCTCCCAGGGAGTCCGCGGCGATCCCGGAAACGGCCACGTCGACGGGCCGGCCTGCTTCCAGTGCCGCGTGCAGGGTCGGGATGGTGAAGGGCTCGACGGCGACGATCCTTGCCCTGCCTGCCGCCGCCGCGGCCAGGCCCGCGTACAAGCCGCCACCGCCGACGGCGACGACGATGGTGTCGATGCCGGGTTCGTCCTGGAGAATCTCTTCGGCGATGGTCCCGGCTCCCGCGGCGATCTCGGGCTGGTCGTAGGCGTGGCAGAACAGGGCGCCGCTCCGCCCGACGTATTCCATTGCAGCACCGTAGGCCTCGATGTACTCCGCGCCAACCTGCCGGACAGTCGCCCTGTACGCCAGGAGGCGTTCGACCTTAACGCGCGGCGCGTTCTCCGGTACGAACACTGTGGCGGGGACCCCCAGCGCCGCGGCGGCGTACGCATTCGCCAGCCCGGCGTTTCCGCCGGACGCGGCGACGATGCCGACGTCGGGGTCCAGCTCCCCGCGTTCCAAGGCAGCGAGCTGGCGGTTGAATGCTCCTCGGGCTTTGAACACGCCTGTGTGTTGCAGGAACTCGCATTTGAACCACAGCGGAGCGGACGCGCTGCCCCCGCGTAGCAGGGGCGTGCGCCGGACATAACTCCTGATTCGCTTTTCGGCCGAGAGTACGTCATTTCGTCGGATCATCGGGTACCTCCTGGCGGGGCTGTGCTCTGTAGCTTAGCGAATTGCGGCAGGCGCCCTGTGCCGTACGAGATCCTGCCACCCCGGACCATAAGGGCGGTGAAACTGGTTGGCACGAATGTGGTCAGTCGGCGGTCGGCCGCTTTCGTTGAAGTTTTGTCGCTGCCCTTTGTTGCTTTGCGGCGAGGCGCCGGCGGTTCGAGCCCCGGGTGGGTTTGGTCGCACGACGGCGGGCTGCGCCGGGAGCAAGGCCCTCTGCCACGAGGGCGGAAAGTTTGGCCAGGGCCAGCTCGCGGTTGCGCAGTTGGGAGCGTTGCTCGGAGGCGGTTACGGTCACGACTCCTGCGATGAGTCGTCGTCCCAGGCGCTCGTTCAGCAACAACCGCTGGGCATCCGAAAGAGCCGCCGAGCCGGCGACGTTCCACGAGAGTTCCACCCGGCTGTCCGAGGTGTTGACGTGCTGGCCGCCGGGCCCGGACGAACGGGAGAACCGCCAGTCGAGTTCCGCGGCGGGAATCGTGAGCGCGGACGAAACCTCCAGATCCATGCGACTAGCCTCGCACGATGTCGCGCAGGCGGACGAAAAATAAGTTCCGATAACTACTTTCCAACTGGAAAGTAGTTATCTACAGTTGTCCTCATTAGCACCACCCATCCAAGACCTTGTTGAGGAGAACCGATGACCAACGATCATGCCGGCGAAGCGCAGCAGAACCTCCGCGATCAACTGCAGGCGGCGGAGTCGGGCGGAGGCGGAGGGGAGCGCCTGTCGCGCTCAGCCGCGCTGTTCGGACGCCGCTACGCACTGCTGATGGGCACCCTCGTGGCGCTGTATCTCCTCGTCGTTGTCTACGTCTATCCGCAGCGCAACGCATGGCTGAACGTCGTCGCCACCGCGGCCTTTGTTGCCTGCATGGTGGGGACCGTCCGGTGGCACGAACGGCGGCGGCGGGCGTCCAGCCGCGGCTGGACAAAGCGCGTATTCGGCCGCCTTCGCCTTGACCCTGGGGCTCTACGGTGTCGGCGTCGCGCTGCTGGGCACGACGGACAACCGCGCCTGGTGGCTGTGGCTGCCCTACGCCGTCCTGACGGCACTTCCCCTGGCCACAGCCGGACTTTGGCGCGGTGCCAAGTGAACGCCGACGGCGCCTCGGTGCACCCGCGGCTCGACCTCGACGAGTATCTGAGCCTGCCGGTCCGCCTGAGCATCGTGGCGGCACTGGCCAAGGTTGACGAGGCTGAGTTCGGAGTCGTGCGGGACATCATCGAGGTAAGCGACCCCGTGCTGAGCAAGCAGGTCGGGGTGCTGGAAAGCGCGGGCTACGTGAACGCCAAGAAGGGTTACGCGGGCAAGCGGCCGCGGACCTGGCTGAGCCTGACCGACGAGGGCCGTGCGGCGCTGGGCCGTCATCTGAAGGCGCTGCACGCCCTTATCCGGGACCTGTAAACAACCGCCGGAAAAGTGTGACTCTTGACACTCGACTACTTTTGTCTGATGCTTAGACGAAAGATGTGCAGCGGTGCACATCCGATTGGAGTAGTCAATGAGCGACCATTTCTCGGCCCCTCCCCGCCTTCCCAGCCGGCGCAGCATGCTGCTCGCCGGCCTGGGCACGGCGCTCTCGGTGCCGTTCCTGTCCGCCTGCGCCGGTTTCGACACCAGCGGTGCGGCGGCGGGGCAAGGGACCGTCGGGTTCCTCTCCACACAGTTCACGCCGGTGGAAGAGAAGCAGCGCTACGAAACCGTGCTGAAGAAGTTCGTCCGTGTGCCTGTTGCCTACAACTCCGTTGACCCGGGCGTCTTCGCTTCAACGGTGAAGTCCCAGGCGGCGGCGCAGAATATCCGCACCTCCCTGCTCGGCGGGCTGCATGGTGAACTCGCACCCCTGTCGGGTTCCCTGGACGACGTCGACAACATCCTGCGGGACCTGTCCGGACGCGGCTTCACCAAGGAAATGCTCGACCTGACCAAGGTGGGCGGCTCCACCTCGAAGTACATCCCCTGGATGCAGGCGACCTACGTCGTCGCCGTCAACAAGAAGGCCCTGGAGTGGCTCCCCTCCGGCGTGGATGTCAACGACCTGAGCTACGAGGATTACCTGGCCTGGGCGAAGGCGGCCAAGCAGGGGGCCGGGCGCCCGGTGTTCGGAATGCCTGCTGGCCCCAAAGGCCTGCACCACCGCTTCTACCAGGGATTCCTGCTGCCGAGCTTCACGGGAGGCCAGATCACGACCTTCCGCAATCCCGACGCGGTCGCGGCCTGGAACTACATGCAGGAACTGTGGGGCTACATGGCACCTGCCTCGACGAACTACGACTCCATGCAGGAGCCGCTCGGCCGGGGCGAGGTGCTGGTGGCCTGGGACCACGTGGCAAGGCTCGTCAACGCCCCCGCGGACAAGCCCGATGACTGGCTGATGGTTCCCGCGCCGCGCGGGCCCAAGGGCCGCGGCTACATGCTTATCGTCGCCGGACTTGCCCTGCCGAACGGCGGAAAGGACCGCGATCTGGCAGAGCAGGTCATCCGCGGGCTGTCCGAACCCTTGACACAAATCGAGACGCTGCGCCGCAACGCCTTCTTCCCCGTGGTGCAGACCGAACTTCCCACCGACCTGGTCGGCGCCGTCGCCCTCGAAGCAGCCGCCGTCCGCCGTCAGCAGCGGTCCGCCGGCGCCCTGCTGGCACTGCCGCCGGTCGGTCTGGGTACCAAGGAAGGCGAAGTGTCACAGATCTTCAAGAACTGCTTCCAGGAGATCTGCCTGAACAACGGCGACGTACAGCCGGTCCTCGACCGCCAGGCCAGGGAGCTCAACACCATCCTGAACACACTGAATGTGCCGTGCTGGGCACCGGACCCCATCTCCGCGAAATGCGAGGTAGCCTAATGACCGTTCAAGCGCCGACGGCGCCCACTCCAACGACCGTCGGGGCTCCCCGCCGTCGTGTTCCTGCCGCAGTCTGGCTTATCGGCCCGTCCGTCCTTTTCATGGTGCTTCTGCTTGGCTGGCCCGTGGTTGAGGGCGTACTGCAGGCGTTCCAAAACGACAAGGGATTCACGCTCGAGTTCGTGACCCGCATGGTGCAGGACCCGTATTTCTGGCCGGCCGTCCGCAACACCCTGCTGTTGATCGCTGTCATGATTCCGATCCAGTTCGCGTTCGCCATCACGATGGCGCTGCTGCTGCGCGCAAACCCGCGCCTGCACAAAGTCCACTTTTTCGTCTGGGCCATCCCGCTGGCGCTCAGCGACCTGGCCGCCGGCCTGGTGTGGCTGGCCATCTTCAACGACCGCGGCTACCTGAACTCCGTACTGTCGTGGTTCGGCCTCGAAGGCACATCATGGCTCGCGTATGACAACCAGACGACGATGTTCATCTGTGTTCTCATCGCCGAACTGTGGAGGGCAACCTCACTGGTCCTGGTCATCGTGGTGGCCGGCCTCCAGGGCATACCCAAGGACTACGATGAGGCCGCCCAGGTTTTCGGGGCCACCTTCTGGCAGCGCCTGCGCTTCGTGACGCTCCCGCTGCTCAAGCCCAGCCTGCAGGTGGCGCTGATCCTGCGCACCATTCTGGCGTTCCAGACTTTTGCCGTAGCCCAGGCCCTGACCGGCCAAAACTTCCCGCTGGTCGTCGGCGAAACCTACCGCTGGTACACCGGCCTGCAAAACCCCAATGTCGCAGCGGCGCTCGCCCTGGTCATCCTCGTGGTGTCCATGCTGACGTCAGTCTTCTACCTGCGGGCTCTCCGCGAAAAGAACCAGGGAGGCCTCCGATGAGCCAGATAACCGTTGACACGGCTCCGCTGAAACGGCAGAAGCGCAACAGGGTCCTGCTCCAGGCCGCCTGCATCGCGGTTTCGCTCTTCATGCTGGTACCGATCTACCTGATCTCACTGGCTGCACTGTCCACCAGGGAGTCACTCAACAAGTTCCCCCTGAGCCTGCTGCCCACCAGCTTCTCCTTTGACACGCTCAACGCTTTCCTCGGATCCACCGGCGTCTTCGGGGCCCTGGGCAACTCGCTGATCGTGGGCGTGGGAACCCTGCTTCTCTCCGCCCTGATCGGCGTACCGGCCGGGTACGCCCTGGCACGCTTTGCCTTCCCCGGCAAAGACCCGTACCAGCTCTTCCTGCTCTTCACCCGCGCACTGCCCATCGTGGTGCTCTCCGTTCCGCTGGCCCGGCTCTTCCTGACAGTGGACATGTACGACACGACATACGGCGTCATTCTGCTGCACACGGCGCTGGCCCTCCCCACGACGATCCTCATCTCGGCGAGCGTCTTCCTCGGCGTGCCCCACGACGTCGAGGAGGCCGCCCGGGTCTTCGGCTGCACCCCCTTCAAGGCTTTTCTGAAGGTAGTGATGCCGATGGCGCTTCCCGGCATCGCCGCCGCCTCGATCTTCACCTTCGTCATGTCCTGGAACGAAGTCCTGGGTGCATCGATCCTGACCCTGGACCACCGGACGCTCCCGGCCCAGGTCCTCACCTCGCTCGCCGATTCGCCCCTGGCCTACAGGTTTGCCGGCGGCTTCGCCCTGGTCATTCCGTCCATCATCTTCATCGCACTGATGCGCCGGTACCTCACCAACATGTGGGGCTCCACCATCCGTTAGCACGCCCCCTTCCTTCCTTCTTCCAGCATCGTTCAAGGAGCCGATCCCATGGCTGACATCTCCATCTCGCACCTCGTCAAGACCTATCCCGGCGGGACCGAAAGGGCCACCGACGACGTGTCCCTCGAAATCGCCGACGGCGAGTTCACCGTCCTCCTCGGCCCCTCCGGCTGCGGCAAAACCACTCTTCTGCGGATGCTCGCCGGCCTGGAGCTTCCGGACTCGGGTTCCATCGCCATCGGCGGCCGCGACGTCACGTACCAGCCGCCGAACAAGCGCAACATCTCCATGGTGTTCCAGTCCTACGCGGTATTTCCGCACCGGTCCGTCCGCTACAACATCGGTTTCGGCCTGCACATGGCAAAGATGCCCAAAAACGAGGTCGAGAAAAAGGTCCAGTGGGCCGCAGAACTGCTGCAGCTCAGCCCGTACCTGGACCGGCTGCCCGCGCAGCTCTCGGGCGGGCAACGCCAGCGCGTCGCCGTCGCCCGGGCCATCGTCATGGACGCTGATGTCCTGCTCATGGACGAACCCCTTTCCAACCTGGACGCCCTGTTGCGCCTGACCTTCCGCTCCGAGCTGAAGAAGATCGTGCAGGACCTGGGCACCACCACCGTCTACGTCACGCACGACCAGAGTGAAGCGTTGTCCCTGGGCGACCAGGTGGCCGTCATGCGCAAGGGAAGGATCGCCCAGCTCGGCGACCCGCTCGATGTTTACGACGCCCCCGGCGACCGTTTCGTGGGAGGGTTCATCGGATCCCCGCCGATGAACTTCATCGACGCTGCCGTAACGGCCGACGGCGACACACTGGTGGTCGGGGACCAGAAGCTGATGGCTCCGTCCCTGCTGCGCTCCTTCCGGGCTTCCGACGTCGTCCTCGGCATCCGTGCCGAAAATGTAGGGGTCGGAACCGAGCGTTCCTCCGGTGATATCGCCGGCACGGTCCTGGTGGTCGAACCCATGGGGTCCACGATCCTGCTCACGGTCGACGTCGAGGGGCAGACGGTCAAGGTCCAGGCCCCGCCGACGTTCCGGACGGCCCCGCAACAGACCATCTGGCTCACTTTCTCGCCCAACACCATGCGCTTCTACGACCGCGAAACTTCAATGGCACTGGAGGCCAAATGACCACCAACCAGATCATCAGCACGGAACAACTGCGTGAAGCGGCCATTGAAGTCCTGCGGGTGAACGACCTCGGGACGATGACCACCGCCGCGCCCAACCTCTACCCGCACATGTGGAGCTGGGACGCAGCCTTCGTCGCCATCGGCCTGGCAAGGTTCGATGTGCCCCGGGCCATCACCGAGATGCGCACCCTGCTCGATGCCCAGTGGTCCACCGGAATGATTCCCCACATCGTGTTCAGCGACAACGACACCGGCTACTTTCCCGGCTTCGACCGCTGGGGAACCGCCGCGGCCGCCGCCCGTCCGGCCCACGTCAAGAGCAGCGGGATCTGCCAGCCTCCGGTGCACGCGATAGCGCTGCGCCACATCCTGGACCGGGCGCGCGAAAACGGCGGCACCGACCAGGCGGCTGCCGAACAGTTCCTCCGCGATTCCTTCGACGGCTGGCTTGCCTGGCACCGCTGGCTGGCCGACGTACGAGACCCGGACCGGGTGGGACTGATCGAGATCCACCACGGGTGGGAGTCCGGCTTCGACAATTCTCCGCGCTGGGACGGGCCGTATGCGGCCATCCAGCCAGGTCACCTCGAGCCGTTCACCCGCCGGGACACCCTGCACGTGTCCGACGCGAGCGAACGCCCGGACGACGCCGAGTACGCCAAGTACCTTTGGCTCGTCCAGCAGATGGCCTCGGTGGGCTTCGACGACCAGGCCGTGCAGGAAACGGTGGACTTCCGCGTCCGCGATGTCTTTTTTTCGGGCATCATGGCGGCCTCAAGTGAGGTCCTGGCTGAACTGGCGGATGACATCGGACGTCCGGAGGCTGCCGAACTCCGGGAGATCTCGGCGCGCTTCCGCGCCGGTGTGGCCGCCACGGTGGATCCCGCAACCGGGCTGGCCCGCGATTTCGACGTCCGGGCCGGGCGATGGATCGCAACCGACACGGTCTCCGGCTTTGCCCCTCTCGTGGCAGGTGGCGAGCCGGCACTCCTCGATGCCCAACGCGAGACCCTGCTGGGCCCGGACTGGATGGGATTCCCCGGCCTCCAGTTTGCGCTGCCGCCCTCCACCTCCCCGGCCAGCCCGGCCTTCCGGGCCCGCACCTACTGGCGCGGGCCGGTGTGGCCGTTCCTGAACCTGCTGCTGGGCTGGGCGTGCGCCCGCGACGGGCAGTCGGAACTGCACAACACGCTGCGCGTGGAATCTCTGCGGCAACTCTCCGACGTGAAATTCGGAGAATACTACGAGCCGTTCACCGGCGAACCCCTCGGAAGCCTGGCCCAGGCGTGGACTGCCGCGGCCGCGCTGGAATGGCTCGGGGATGGCGCGCCCGTCGACGGCGCCGGCCCGTCCCGATAGCGAGGACCGCCCGCGGACTTTCCGATGAACTATGTTGGTAGTCGGTGACGGGAGGGACACAAATGACGGTTGAACGAATGCCGGCCAGTCCTGGCGGAGCAACCTCCCATGGGCACCTGCTGGAGTTGATCCGGTCAGCGGACGGTCTCTCCCGTCAGCAACTTCTCTCCGCGACGGGCATGTCCCGCGCGACGCTCTACGAGCGACTTGAGGCTCTGCTCCGTCACGGCTTCGTCTACGAGGCGGAGTCCCTGGAGGCCACGGGAGGCCGCCGCTCACGCAGGATCCGCTTCGACAACCGCGGCCGGGTCATTCTGGTCTTCGCGCTCGGCCAGACGCATGCCACTGTCGCCGTGACGGACACCGAAGGGTTCCCGTTGCGGTCGGTCACCGTCCAGCACGACATCAGCGGTCCCTCCGACCAGGTTCTCTCGCCCCTGATCGGAGCCGGAAAGTCGTTGCTCGGGCAGGGAACCGGTGAAGTCCTGACCGGTGTCGGCGTCAGCCTGCCTACTCCCGTTGAAGCCGGGACCGGGTTCGTTGCCCACGCCACCACCATCCCCGAATGGCGCCCGGACGCGGTGACGAAGGCGTTTTCCCAGGCATGGCATGTGCCCCTCGTGGTGGAAAACGACGCCCGCGCGGCAGCACTCGGCGAGCGGAAAAGCGATTCCGAAACCATCGTGTATGTCAAAGTGGCCACGGGCATCGGTTGCGGCATCGTCGTCGAGGGTTCGATCCTCAGGGGTGCCCACGGAGCTGCCGGCGACATCGGGCATATCCGGATAGCGGACAACGGGCCGCTCTGCCGGTGTGGACGCCACGGATGCCTCGCGGCGTACAGTTCGGGACGGGCGATAGCAGCACAGCTCGACGGCGATAGCTACGTCAGCCCCGATGCCGTCCGGGAGGCTGCCCGCGTCCCTGATAGCCAAGTTTCGCAACTCCTGGCGGCGGCTGCAGACGTCCTCGGACGTGCTCTCGCGGCGACAATAACGACGATCAATCCCGACCGCCTTGTACTCGGAGGCAAAATCGGATCCATAGCGGGCATGGTGGACCGCGTGCGGGCCCGGGTTCTGGCCGACGTCGCCGACAGGATTGCTGACGGCCTGATTGTTGAGGCAGGCGACCCCGGCGACGACTCCGCGATACACGGGCTGGCTACGCTTGTCATGCGCCAAGTCTTTGCTCCCGAAGCAATCGACGGCGCCGTCGCTGACTTCCTCGCCTCCTGAGCAGGATCCCCGACGGCGCAGCCTCCGCCCGGTTTCAACGCGGTCGGTTGCTGTGATTGAGTTGATTCATGCCTTTTTGCTGGTCCGGCCGGGCCACCCAGACCTCTTCCGCGGTTGCTCCCAGCGCCTTGCCGCAGGGCGCCATGCTGCCGCGCGCCTTGCCGCTGGTCGGCGCCCGGGTACCGGGACGGCTGGGGTGAAGCTCCTACAGTCGCCCGCGGTGCGGGTGGGGCTGTCGATCAGCATTGCCACCGGCCTCTACGGCGTGTCCTTTGGTGCCCTCTCGGTCACCTCCGGCCTGGACTTCTGGCAGACCATGGCGTTGAGCCTCCTGCTCTTCAGCGGGGGATCGCAGTTTGCCTTCATCGGTGTGGTGGCGGGAGGAGGCTCCGGAGTCGCGGCGATGGGCGCCGCCACGCTGCTGGGCATGCGCAACGGAATCTACGGTATGCAGATCAACGCCCTGCTCCAGCCGCGGGGATGGCTGAGGTTCGCCTCCGCCCACGTGACCATCGACGAGTCCACCGCGACCAGTACCGGCCAGACGGATCCGCTGGAGCAAAAGCGCGGCTTCTGGACGGCCGGCCTCGGCATCTTCGCCCTCTGGAACCTGTTCACCGCCGTCGGCGCGCTCGCGGGGGCGGCCCTGGGGGATCCCAAACAATGGGGGCTCGACGGCGCTGCGGTCGCGGCGTTCCTGGGCCTGCTCTGGCCCCGGCTGAAAGGCCGCGAACCCGTGGCGATCGCCGTCGTCTGTGCGCTGGCGACGGTGCTGGCCGTCCCGTTCGTGCCCGCCGGGGTGCCGATCCTGGTGGCCGCCGTGGTCGCCGTGGTCGCGGCCACGATCGGCTGGCTGAGCCATGGCCGCAGCGACGAAGGGATGGAACCGGACGTGGACCCCTACACCGGGCATCATCCCGCCCGTTCCGCACACCACCCGTCCGGAGAGACGGCATGAACCTCTGGCTCTGGGTTCTGCTGGCCTGCCTGATGGGCTACGCCTGGAAACTCCTGGGCTACCTCGTTCCCGCCAGCCTGCTCCGTAATCCGCGCATGTCCCGGGTCGCCGGCACCATGACCATCGGGCTGCTGGCATCCCTGACGGTCGTGAACGCCGTGGCGTCGGGCCAGTCATTGGCGCTGGATGCCCGGCTGGGCGCGCTGGCCGCGGCCGGCATCGCGTTGTGTTTCCGCGCGCCGTTCCTCGTGGTGGTGCTTGCCGGCGCGGGCGCTGCGGCCGGACTGCGGCTGCTGGGCTGGAGCTGACTGCCGCAGCCCGCAAGCGGCAACCGGCAAGCCGCAAGCGGTCCGGTGGGAGCGAACCTCCCGTTGGCGTCGTGCCTACCGCGGGGCGGCCATCCCGGCCAGGCGGAGCACGAGCAGCAGCCCTTCGGGCGTGCCCGGCCAGTGCTTCTGCAGCGCCTCAATGCCGGCCCGCGCGATCACGGACCGCAGGACCAGGGCCACGATGATGACGTCGTCCGCATAGCCGATCACGGGCACAAAGTCGGGGACGAGGTCGATGGGGGACAGCAGATACGCCAGCAGCAGCGCCAGCCGGATCCGCAGCCCAACCGCCAGGGTGCGGTCCGAGAGCAAGCGGCGGAGCAGCCGGAGCAGGTCCGGCAGCAGCCGCAGCGCGTCCTTCATGCTGACCGTCTCGGGGTGCCGGCGTGCGTATGCGCCGAGGAGCACCAGGAGGGCGACGTAAACCAGCAGGAGACCACCGACGACGGGGGCAATCAGGTCCCAAGGAATCGGCATTAGCCGAGGATAGTGTCGAAGGACGTCCCGGGCAACGGCGATTGCGGCGGCAACGGGCGGTCGGGCCGTTCCGCGCGGATGGCGTCCTCCACGAGCGCCACCGGCCGTCGCCAGGCGTCCGATCCGGCTTCCATGGTGTCCACGGCGCCGATCAGCATGGCGAGCAGCCGGATCAGGTCCGTCATGGAGATGTCACTGCGCAGCGAACCCTGACCCTGGCCACGCCCGAGCAGCACCGCTATCGATTCGAACAGCTCACCGGTGATCCCGGCCAACAGCCCGCGCCGTCCGGCGACGGCGCCGAGCAGGTTGGCTTCCTCGCTGGCGACGCCCATCACGGCATTGATGACGCGGAAGAGCCCCTCCGCCGCGTCCGGCCCGGTCAGGGCCTCGTCGATCACGGGGTCAACCAGGCGCCGGAGTTGCCGGTTCAGCGCCGCAAGGACCAGTTCTTCCTTATCCGCGAAATTACGGAACAGCGTCGCCGGGCCCACGCCGGCGGTGACAGCAATGGTCTGCAGCGGGACTTCGGGGCCGTGTTCGCGGAAACAGGCGCGGGCCGCGGTGATGATCTTGTCCACATTCCGTGCCGCGTCAGCGCGGAGCGGCCTGCCTTCTACTGCCCGGTTCATCTGCCTAGGGTAGCAACGCGGAGGTTCAGTAAAGCTGATACTGGCCGGTAGGTATCAACATGACGATTTCCCTGCCTCAACGGCCCGTCCGCGGCATCCGGTGGCCCCGCGCCGCATGGCAGACTGGAACCATGTTGCTTGCGTTCTCTGTCGCCCCCTCAGGCCGTCCCGTTGCCACCGCCGGCGCTGCGGATGCGCCGCCGGTTCCCTCAACCGCAGCCGATGACGCCTCGGTCCATGACGCCGTCGCGGAGGCGGTGCGGATCGTCCGGGAGTCCGGGCTGCCCAACCATACCGACTCGATGTTCACCACCATCGAGGGGGAGTGGGATGAAGTCTTCGCGGTGGTGAAGCGCGCCACGGAGGCCGTGGGCCGCTACGGCAGCCGTGTCTCGTTGGTGATCAAGGCCGATATCCGCCCCGGCTATTCCGGTGAACTGACCGGCAAGCTGGAACGGCTTGAAGCGGCGATCGGTGGCGGTGCCGCGGAGGACGCAGGGTAGGGCAAAGCCCCGGGGCGGGAACGCTACCGCCCGGCGGGGTGAACTGTCAGACTGGGGCATGATCGAGCATCAGAGCACACCACGCTGGACCGCCGTCGAGAACTTCCTGACAGAGGTTGTGGTCCGTCCGGACAGTTCCCTCGACCGTGCCGTGACGAGTGCCCTTGAAGCGGGCATGCCACCCATCGAAGTCGCACCCAACGCGGGCAAGCTTCTCAAGCTGCTGGTCCGGCTTTCCGGGTCCCGCCGCGTGCTGGAGATCGGCACCCTGGCTGGCTTCAGCACGATATGGATGGCACAGGGCCTGCCCGACGACGGCCAGCTGGTCACCTGCGAGTACCTGCCCCGGCATGCCGAGGTGGCCCGCGCGAACGTCGACGCAGCCGGTCTGGGTGCCAAGGTGGAGGTCCGGGTCGGCGCCGCGCTGGACACCCTGCAGGCCCTCGAGAATGAAGGCGCAGCGCCGTTCGACTTCATCTTTATTGACGCGGACAAGGAAAACAACGCGCATTACCTGGACTGGGCCATCCGGCTGGGCCGTCCCGGCACAACCGTGGTGATGGACAACGTGGTCTGGGAGGGCGCGCTGCTGGACGCGGACCTGGATCCCGAAAACGCGCCGGGAATCATCAGCGCCGTGACCCTGATGGGCGAGGATCCGAGGCTGGACGGGACGGTCATCCAGACCGTGGGCTCCAAAGGCTGGGACGGCTTCGCCCTGGCCCTGGTCCGCTAGGCGCCCCCGCCCATCTGCAGCACGGCGGCGCCGGTGATCCGGTCCTCCGCCAGGTCCAGCAGCGCCTTGTCCGCGGAGGAAAACGGGTAGGTCACCACCGACGGGCGCAGCGGGATCTCGGCGGCGATCTGGAAGAACTCCTCGCCGTCGGCGCGGGTGTTGGCCGTGACGCTGCGGACCTGGCGTTCCTGGAACAGTTCGCGGGCGTAGTTCAGCGGCGGGATGTCACTGAGATGGATGCCCGCCACCGCGAGGGTCCCGCCGCGGTCCAGGGCACGCAGCGCCACCGGTACCAGGCTTCCCGCGGGAGCAAACAGGATCGCGGCGTCCAGCGGGTCGGGGGGCTCCTCCTCGGCGCCGCCGGCAAAAGTGGCTCCCAGCTCGATGGCCAACCGGCGGGCACCCTCGGATCGGGTCATGACATACACACGGGCGCCCTGATAGAGGGCGATCTGGGCTGCCAGATGCGCGGAGGCACCGAAACCGTAGATGCCCAGCCGGCCGCCGATGGGCAGCTCGGCGCGGGACAGGGCGCGGTACCCGATGATGCCGGCGCAGAGCAGGGGAGCGGCCTCCTCATCCGGGAAGACCTCCGGAATGCGATAAGCGAACTCCTCCGCCACGGTGACCAGCTCGGCATACCCGCCGTCCCGGTCCCACCCGGTGAACGTGGGGTCCAGGCAGAGGTTCTCTTCACCGCGCAGGCAAAACCTGCAGGAACCGCATGTCCGGCCCAGCCAGGCCACGCCGACCCGCTCACCTGGTTTGAACCGGCTTGCCCGCGTGCCGCACCTGAGAACTTCACCAACAACTTCATGCCCGGGAACCGTCCCGTCGTGCTTCGGCGCAAGATCGCCTTCGGCCAGATGCAGATCCGTCCGGCATACCCCGCAGGCCCGGACCTTCAGCAGCACCTCGTCCGGCCCCGGACGCGGGTCAGGGCATTCTGCAAAAGCCATGGGGCCGGTCCTGATCGGCCCCGGCCGGACCACCCGCCAAGCATGCACCTTGCCTCCTCTCCTCACCCGCTGATCGCTGTGAAGCTGATGCCGTAGGAGCGTTCCCCCACTCGGCGTCAGCGCGTGATCAGCACGTTGCAGCGCGCTTTGTGCAGCACTGCGGAGACGGTATTGCCCGGCCCGCCCTCCCGGTTGTGCGTTCCGATCACCAGGACGTCCGCGTCGACCGAAGCTGCCAGCAGCTCCTTGGAGGCGGCGCGGCCGTGGAGCAGGGTGCCCGCCACGTCCAGGTCAGGAGCCAGCAGCCGGGCTTCGGCCAGCGCCCGGTCCAGCACCTCCTGGCCCTGGAGCGGCGCGTGGCGGCCGTGGTCGTCGTGGTCGCTGCCGTGGGACTGGTCAATGTAGACCAGCTGCAGGTGAGTGCGGAGCCTTGTCGCAAGATGGACACCCCCGGCCAGGGCCGCCGAGCTGCGGGAGGTCCCGTCGATGCCCGTGACCACAGGTTTGCCGGGGCTGCGCGGACGGCGGATGACTATCATCGGGCAGGGGGAGGAGCCCGCCAGGTCAAGGCAGACGGATCCTGCCAGCTGCCCCAGTACGCCGCCGATGCCGCGGCTGCCGATCACGAGGAGGCGGGCATCGCGCGCCGCACTCCGGAGAACCTGGGCCGGCAGCCCGGCTTCCATGACGCCGTCGACGTCGGCACTGTCGTCGGCGGGCCCGCCGGCGTTTGTACTGTCGACGTCGGGCCTGTCGACGTCGACACCGTCCATACCGCCGCCGTCGATGGAGACGGCGGTGTTCACGCCAGTTGAGGCGCCCGGGGCTACGTCCGGGAGCGGGCGGTAGGCTCGGCGTGCCAGCTGGACCCCTTCCGCCAGGATGGTTTCCGCGGCGTGCCGCAGCCCGCTGCCTTCCACCCCCTTGACCGGCCCGAGGTTCTTGGTGAAGACGGGCCAGACAAAGGCGTGCACCACCCGGAGCGAGGAATGCACAGTGGCGGCGTACTCGGCGGCCCACCTCACAGCCTGTTGCGCTGCTTCGGAGCCGTCGTAGCCCACCGCCACTGTGCCGTGCCTGTGTCCTGCTTCGGGTGTCAAATGCTTCCTCCCGGCTTGTCCCCGCGCCGCGCGCCGGATCTTGGCCCAGTAGACAGCAGGAGGTTCTTCCGGGCTAGGGGCTTTGGTCCCCCGCGTCGCGGCGGACCGTGGCGCCCTTCCGGTCGTTGTCCGCCTCATCGGCGTTCTTCCGGCCGTTATCCTCGTCGTCGGCGTTGTGCTGTTCGCGCAGTTCGCGGCCGTGCCGGATGTCTTCTTCTTCCTTTTCCTGCATCTTGTCGCTCTTCTTGGTGTCCCGTGGCGGCAGCTGGATGGTCTCCTCAGCCTCGATGCCGGCCTGGAGCTGGCGGCCGCGTTCCATCTCGGCGTCGAACTCTGCACCGAACAGCAGCGACATGTTCAGGATCCACAGCCACAGCAGCGAAACGATGACGCCGCCGATCGCGCCGTAGGTCTTGTTGTAGCTGCCGAAGTTGGCGACGTAGAACCCGAAGGCGAGCGAAGCCAGCAGGAAGACGATCAAGGCAATGAAGGACCCCAGGCTCATCCAGCGGAACTTGGGCTGCTTCACGTTCGGGGTGGCGTAGTAGAGGATGGCAATGGCCAGCACGACGAGCGCCACCATCACCGGCCACTTCAGGATGTTCCACACGGTCAGGAAGGTGCCGCCCAGGCCGATCAAGTTGCCGACGGACTCCGCCACCGGGCCGGTCAGGACCAGCATGGTCGCCAGGACTACTACGATCAGCAGGTTCACGATCGTGACGCCAAGTACCGTGCCGCGCAGCTTTATGAACGTCCGGCCTTCGTCGATCTCGTAGACCCGGTTCGTGGCCCGGGCAAATGCGCCCACGTAGCCGGAAGCGGACCACAAGGCTGTCAGGATGCCGAGCACGAGCGTGAAGCCCGCGGCGGAGGAGCTGGTCAGCTCCTGGATCGGCTGCCGGATGGCTTCAACTGTGTCACCCGGGGCAAAACCCGAGATGATCTCCAAGAGCGCGCCGGTGGTCTTCTCGGCCTGGCCGAAGAGGCCCAGCAGCGACACCAGGGCCAGAAGTGCCGGGAAGAGCGAGAGGACCGAGTAATAGGTCAGGGCGGCGGCGAGGTCAGGACACTGGTCCTTGGTGAATTCACGCAAAGTCTTCTTCGCGATGTACTTCCACGAGGGCTTGGTGACATCACCCGGGCTGTCCGGCTTGCGGGAGTCATCCGGAGCCGGCGCCCTGCGGGCCTTAGCCGTACTGCTCTCCTCGGTTTCCGCGTTTGGGCGGGCGTGCTCTGCGGCGTCGTTCTTTGCCATGGGGACCATCCTTTTAGGGGTTTCAGTGCAGCAGCCGGCCGCCCGTCACATCAGCGAGGGCGGCCGGCCGGATCCTAGGGGCTAAGCCTGCTGGACGTTGTCCTTGGCATCCGCAGCCTTGTCCTTCACGTCCGAAACGGCGCCCTGGCCTTCGGCCTTGACGTTTTCGGTGGCGTCCGCGGCGGTTGCCTTGACGTTTTCCATGGCCGCCTGGGCGGGCTCCTTAAGCCCTTCCGCGACGTTCTTGGCTGCGTCCGTAAGTTCCGTCTTCAGCGGTTCAGCGGCCGACTTGAGTGCCTCGGTTGCTTCGCGCTCCTTCTGGCTCGCCGGAATCAGGGACGAGACCAGCAGGCCTGCCCCGAACGCGATCAGACCGGCCGCCAGGGGGTTGCCCTGGGCTTTTGCCTTCATCTGGGTGGGCGCGTCCGCAAGTGCGGAGCCGGCGTCGCCAAGGTGCGAACCGGCATTGCCAAGGTGCGTACCGGCATTGCCGAGGTGCGTACCGGCATTGCCGGTCGCCGAATGTACGCTGCCGGCTGCGTGGTCTGCTGCTCCCATGACTTTCTCCTTCACTCCGAAGACGGCGTCTTTGACGGACGCTTTGACCTTGTCACTCTGCCGGTGAACGATGTTCGCCGGCGTGACCTTGTCCGCCACCGCGTCGACATTGGTGCCGAGGCGCGCGCGGGTTGCTTCGATATCTGCTCGGATGGCATCCGGGTTTTCACTCATACTGTTTCCTCGCTAAATCTAAGAGTTGGGCTTGAGCGTGGGCGGGATTTCCTGCAGCGTCTCGGCGGTCCGGGGCAGGCCCTTGATCGCCTTCAGTTCCTTCCGGCCCTTCGAGGCCAGGACGGCTGCAATGATGCCCCAGAGAATGGCTACGACAACGGCGGACCAGCCGTGGCCCATCAACTCTCCGAGCGCCCACCAGAGCGCCACCGAGAGGAAGACCAGCACGAAATGGCCCGCGACGCCTGCTCCGGCCAGCATTCCGCCGCCCTTGCCGGCCCGCGTGGCGGACTGCTTGAGCTCGACCTTCGCCAGCTCGACTTCCTGCCGCATCAGGGTGGACATGTCCCGGGTGACATCGCCCAGGAGCTCACCCAGGGACGAGGTCTCGGCCTTTGCGTGCGCGGCCGTGGGAGGCAATTCGCTACTCATCGACGACCACCCTCGAAGGGGTCATCGCTCAGCGGGGCAGCGCCCAGCGGGTCGGTGACTACCGGCTCTGAGCCCCAGCGGTCCTGTTGGCCGGCGATGCCCGTGCCGGAGCTCAACGGGCTGGGCGGGTAGGTGTCGGCTACGCCAGCGGTCGTCGTTGCCGGAGCAGGCAGCTGGACCGACGGCGGGGGGACTGCCATGCCGGTATCCGGAACCCGCGACACCGACGCCGTCGACGCGGTACCCGTCGCTTCGGGAGCCCCGGCGCTGAGGCTGCGGCTGAGCCGTCCGGCGAGTACGCCCGCACCGGCTGCGAGCAACAGGAAAGTGCCCGGACGCTGGCGGGCGAACGACTTGACTTCCGTCAGCAGGGAAGCGGGATCGCGTCCGTCCAGCCAGGATGCGACGGCAGAGGACCGCTCGGCGGCCTGGCGCACGAGGTCGCTGGCAACGCCGGGCTGATCGGGCGCGGAGGCCATCGAGTGCAGCTGCGTGGAGATGGAACGAAGCCCTTCGGCCACCTTCTGCTGCTGCGTGCCGGCCTGGTCGGTAAGGCCCGACCTGGCCTGGTCCAAGAGGTCCTTCGCGTTGGTCTTGACCTCGGCGGCGACGTTGGCCGCTTCTGCCTTGGCCGTTCCTGCAACGTTTTGTGCCGCATCCGCGGCCTGGCGGCTTACCGCCGCGGCTTCGTCCTTAGCGGCATCCTTCTTCGAGTCCGCACCTGCAGACTCGCCAAGCGGTGTTCCGGCGCTAGCACCCGCCGGGAAGGTTGAAGCCGGGCGAACGGTAGTCTGCTGGGTAGCCGTAGGGGTGCCGAGGCTCGGGTCCTGGGGCCATTGGTTCTCTGTCATCTTCGCTCTCTCTTTCCAAGAAGATCGGATGCTGATCGCAAACCAGCAATACTGGAGTACCAATAGTAAGCATGGTTACTATCGAATAGTAAGTACCCTTGCTGTTATTTTTTTCGTGTCGTCGCCTGCCGGCAGGACTTCGCTGCCGGGTTTCCGCGGCCCCCGCGGCTCCGGCCGGCCGTGAACTAGGCTTAAAGGATGAGGAAAACGGCGGACGGCTGATGGCGAAACGTGGCAGGGCGGCCAGCCGGAATGCGGCACAGGCCGGGCCCGGAGTTGTGGAGGTGCCGAGGGGAAGCCGTCCCGACGGCCCCGTTGCGGGCGTCTACTACATCGACACCGGAGACTGCGAGCTGGTCGCGGACCAGGACAACTCCACGGGGTGGTTGCTGCGCATCAATGGCGTGATGAGTTCCCACATCGATCTAGCCGACCCGCTGTTCCTCGACTTCGAGTACATGCGCTGGATTGCCGCACTGGTGGAATCGCGCTGGCCCCCCGACACGAGGCCCAAGCTGCGGGCCCTGCACCTGGGCGGGGGAGCATGCTCACTGGCCCGATACTTCCATGCCGCGTACCCCGACGCCCGCCAGGTGGTCGTGGAGCTCGACGGCAAGCTCGCCGAGTACGTCCGCGGCTGGTTCGACCTGCCGAAGGCACCGCTGCTGCGGCTGCGGGTGGGGGAAGCCCGGGAGGTCACCGAGAGCCTGACCCCGGAGACCCGCGACGTCGTCATCCGCGATGTTTTTGCCGGTGCGGTCACGCCCCGGCCGCTGACCACCCGGGAGTTCACGGCGCACGCCAAGCGCGTCCTGGCCCCGGGCGGGGTCTACGTGGTGAACTCCGGCGACGCTCCCGACCTGCGGAACGCCAGGGAGGATGCAGCCACCATTGCCGATGCCTTCAAGCACACAGTGATCATCGCCGACCCCGCAATGCTCAAGGGCCGGCGCTACGGCAACATGGTCATGGCGGGCAGCGATCTTCCCTTTGAGGACGATCCCCGGCTGGCAAGGCGCCTCCTGGCCGGCGCGATGCCGGCCCACATCTGGGATGACGCCAAGGTCCGGGCCTTCGCCGCAGGCGCCCCCGTCCGGCGCGACCCGGTAACCCCGTCGATTGCTCCGTAACGGCCTTTTTGAGGCCTCATAACGGCCGTTACGGAGCAATCGATGAGTTCGCGCCCCGTCCCAGGAGGGCCTCGCGATGGTTGGCGGTCTGCTGCCGGAGCGCCTGCACCACGGCTGCAACCGCCGGCCGGCGCAGCGAATCGGGGCGCAACACCATCCAGTACGGCAGCCGCTCGGCGAACTCATCCGGCAGCAGCCGCACGAGGTCGGGGTGGAGGTCCGCCGCGAAGCAGGGCAGGAAGCCGATCCCGGCGCCGGCGCGTGTGGCCTCCACGTGGACAAAGACGTTGGTGGAGCTCAGCCCCTCCCGCATGGCCGGCACCAGCCGGCGCGGCGCGTCCAGGTCGTCCACCTGGAGCATGGAGTCCACAAAGTACACCAGGGCGTGGGCCGTCAGCTCCTCCACCGTCGCGGGCGTTCCGTACTCCGCCAGATAGTCGCGGGAGGCGTACATGCCGAGCATGTATTCACCAAGCCGGGCCGCCGCGGCCCGGTGAACCTGGGGCTCACCCACCACCACTTCGATATCCAGCCCTGAGCGCTGCTGGAGCGCACGCCGGGTGACCGTGATGATCTCGACGCTCAGGCCGGGATGCTGACGGCGGAGCCGGGCGACTGCGGGGGCCGCGATGTAGGCGCTGAAGCCGTCAGTTGCGGTCATGCGGACGACGCCGGTGATGGGGTCCGCCGCGCGGCCGGTCTGCCCAAGCGCCCCGACGGCCTCCTCCACCCGCTCGGCCACCTGGACGGCTTCAATACCGAGGTCCGTCAGTTCCCAGCCGCCCGCGGCCCGGGACAGCACCCGGCCGCCCAGTGCCTTCTCCAGGGCGGCTATCCGGCGGGAGACGGTGGTGTGGTTCAGCCCCAAGGCCTGGGCCGCCGTCGTGAACTTTGCGGAGCGGGAAACGGCCAGCAGCACGAGGAGGTCGTCGGGGTTTGCCTTCATATCTGCAATTCTGCACACAAGGGGTGCCGGTTTGACCATTGAATCGCCCACCGTCTGCGGCAATACTCAGGAAAGCTGCTCAGCGCCGGGCATCCTGCCGCGCCTGGGCCGCTATCCGGCGCGAATTGAGGAGTGCAGACATGGAGAGCAGCTTGAACGGCCGCAAGGCCCTCGTCACGGGCGGTGCCAGCGGAATCGGCGCGGCCAGCGCCCGGGCACTCGCGGCGCGCGGCGCCAAGGTGACGATCGCCGACGTCGACGGCGCTGCGGCTGCCGCCCTCGCCGACGAGCTGGGCGGCACGGCCTGGGCCGTCGACCTGCTCGACGTCGAAGCCCTCCAGGCCCTGACCCTGGATTGCGACATCCTCGTCAACAACGCCGGCATCCAGCGGATCAGCCCCATCCAGGACTTCGATCCCGCGGACTTCCGGCGCATCATCACCCTCATGCTCGAGGCCCCCTTCCTGCTGATCCGGGCCGCCCTGCCGCACATGTACGCCAACGGATTGGGCCGGGTCATCAACCTGTCCTCCGTGCACGGCCTGCGTGCCTCGCCGTTCAAGAGCGCCTACGTCTCCGCCAAGCATGGGCTGGAAGGGCTGAGCAAGGTCACCGCGCTGGAGGGCGGCGCCCATGGCGTCACGTCGAACTGCATCAACCCCGGCTACGTCCGGACGCCGCTGGTGGAGAAGCAGATCGCGGATCAGGCGAAGGTCCACGGCATCCCGGAGTCCGAGGTGCTTGCCAAGGTCATGCTGACCGAATCCGCCGTGAAGCGCCTCGTGGAGCCGGAGGAAGTGGGGTCCCTGGTGGCCTGGCTCGCCTCGGACGACGCCGGCATGGTCACGGGCGCCAGCTACACCATGGACGGCGGCTGGTCCGCCCGCTGACTCCGGCTGTGAGCCGCCGCTGACACATTGCGGCCGCCTCGGCAGGCTGTCATGTGCCCGTCCCGCCGCTCACACTGTGCTCGGGGCCAGGACGACGTCGAAGCGGGTGCGGGACCAGGTGCGTGTCCCGAGGCTCCGCCCGTCCGGGGTTGGAGTGCCGGGGGCTTGCTCCTCGAAGACCTTGATCAGGGATTCCTTGACGCCGAAGACGCTGTCGCCGATGTCGAGCTGCCTGTCGCCGCGGACGAAGATGTGCGTGACGAGCGTCCGCATGTCTTTGGCGGTGACCATGAAATGCAGGTGCGAGGCGCGCATGGGGGAACGACCCGTGGCGGCGAGCATTTTGCCGACCGGTCCGTCGTGCGGAATGGGATACGGCGTGGGGGTCAGCCCCCAGAAACGGTAGCGGCCCTGTTCATCCGAGTAAAGATGGGCCCGCCCGCCTACCCGGTGCTCCGAGTACTGGACGTCATAGAAGCCGTCCTCGTCAGCTTCCCAGACCTCGATCCGGGCTCCGGCGACGGGATTGCCTTCGGTGTCTGTGACAGTGCCCTCGACCCAGCAGGGTTGTCCGGGCGCACCGCCGGCGATGTCACCGCCATTGGCGATTTCGGGTGCATCCTCCACGAAGAAGGGCCCGAACACTGTTGACTCCGTGGCGCCGCGGTAGGCCTGGTTGTTCACGGCGATGGTCTGCATGGATGCCCCGAGGACATCCGAGAGGAGAATGAATTCCTGGCGCTGGTCGTCAGTGATGTGCCCGGCTTCGGCGAGGAACCGGATCGCACTGTTCCACTCGTCGTCGGTGAGGCGTACTTCGCGGATGAAGGCGTGGAGGTGCTTGGTGAGGGCCTGCATAAGCTGGCGCAGCCTCGGATCTTCGGTGTTGTCGAATGAAGCTACGACGGCGTCGACGAGCTGCTGTTCAACTGCTTCCTGCTCGGCGGAAACTGCGGAGGGGATAGTACTGGTCATGTGTGTTGTCTTTCTAGAGGCCCGGCGTGGTGCCGAAGTAGGCGGCAGTGATCAGCTCGGTGAGGTTCTCGGCCGTGACCTGCCTGGGGTTGGAGTCGGGAATGACGGGGAGGATGAGCTCCACGGCTTCGCCGATGGCATGTTCGGCCATGCCGAAGCCTTTCAGGGCTTTCGGCGCGTCAAGCACGCCCCGCAGCCGGTTCAGCCCGGTGACGGCGTCCGCCGCGCCGAAGGCAGCCGCTATGCGTGTTGCGGCTTCGGGCGCGCGGGGTGCGTTGAACGCAAGCACGTAGGGAAGTACGGTGGCATGCGTCTGGGCATGCGGCAGGTTGTAGGCCCCGCCCAGGACGTGGCAGATCTTGTGGTGCATCCCGGATCCGGCCGACGAGAAGGCGACCGCGGCGAGGTAGGCCCCGTACAGGGCCTGTTCCCGTGCCTCCAACCCGGCAGGGTCTGCCTTGACTGCCGGCAGGCCCTCGCAGAGTGCACGGATGCCTTCCGCAGCGAGGGCACTGTTGATCGGGTCTGCCCGTGGAGCCCACATGGAGTCCACGCAGTGGGCCAGGGCGTTCAAGCCGGAGGCCACGGAGAGTTCCGCAGGCAGCGAGAGCGTGAGTTCGGCGTCATAAATCACCGTGACGGGAAGGACCACGTCGTCCACGCCGGTGGTTTTGCGGGATGATTCCGTCATGCCCCACACATTGGTGGCCTCGGACCCGGCATAGGTGGTGGGGACAGCAATGATTGGCAGGCCGGAGGTCAATGCAATGGCTTTGGCCAGGCCCGTCGTCGAACCCCCGCCGACGCATACGATCAGGTCGACGTGATGCCCGGCGGCGGCCGCGCGGGCCTTTTCGGCCTTCTCGAGCGGCACGTGCGGGGCGACGTCGTCGTACTGTAATGCCACGGTTATACCCGCAGTGACGCCCCGGGCGGCCTGTTCCTCGGACGCAGAGGCGATGACCATCACAGTCCTGGCACCCAAGCGCTCGACCTCGGCCGCGAGGTTCTCGGCAGCCTTCCCGGAGCCAAAAAGGACCCGCTGGCCCAGGGTGACGTGGTTAAAGTTCAGGCTCACGCTGGCGTGCCTCGATTCAGGATGGCGGACATGGCGTCCCGGAGGGCGGTTTCAGGATTTTCAGGCAAGCGGGCGGCACGCCAGCCGACGTGTTTGTCCGGCCGCACCAGGACCGCCCCGTCTTCTTCGACGCCGCGCAGTTTCGCCCAGTCGAAATAGAGGTCGGTGACGTCACGGCCAGGTCCGATCACCACTGCCTTTACCTTCACGCCAAGCTGATCGCTGACCTTCCGGGCAGCGGTGGCCCAGTCCTCGCCGGTAATGCCGGTGAAGAGCGTGAACTGGTCGTAGGCCGCCAGGTCGTGGGTGGAGTGCTTTTTGTTATTGTCGCCAACCCACGCGTGGGGTAGCCGCACTCCGGGGTAGGTGGAGGGCTCGTAGTACAGCTCGGGGTCGCGGGACGGTGCCGGCTTGGTGCTGCCGTCCCCGACCACGGCCGTTGAGACGTAGTGCTGGCCAAGTTCCACGCCGTGGGCGTTGAACTCGTAGTTCTTGAGTTCCATCGCTTCCTGGACGGCCGCGCGCTTGGCTGCGCCTGCGGGGCTGTTGTCCTTGCGCGACTCGATCAGGGCGCGCATTTCCTCGGCTGATTCCGCCCCGTCGATTCCGAGCGCTTGGAACAGCTGGCCGAACTCGCGGCCGGACTGGTTGGCGCGCAGCACTATCTGCCTGGCCACCGGTGCCCGTTCCGCACTGTAGCTGTCCAGAAGCTCCTCGCCCGCTTGTCCGCTGAGGACAGCGGCCAGTTTCCATGCCAGATTGTATGAGTCCTGGATGGAAGAGTTGGAACCCAGCCCGTTGCTGGGCGGGTGCTTGTGCACGGCGTCCCCTGCGCAGAACACCCGCCCGGACCGCAGTTCGGTGGCATACTGTTCGTTGTTTCCCCAGAGCGACGTGCCCGTGATTTCCACCTCGAGATCCGGGAGCCCGATCAGGTTGCGGACTATCTCCGTGGCAGCGTCGTCGGTCACTTCCGGGGGTTCTTTGGTGATGTCGTAACCCCAGACGATCAACCATTCGTTCCAGGGCCGGACCATGCGTACCAGGCCGGCGCCGATGCCTCCGATGTTCGACCCCGGCTGGATCACCCAGTACAGGACCGAGGGGCGGTGCCCCACCAGTTCCGTGATGTCCGCCTTGAACGTGATGTTCATCGACCCGGCAATGTCCATCCGGCCCTCGTAGGGCAATTGGATGTCCGCCGCGACCTTGGACCGGGCGCCGTCCGCGCCAATCAGGTACTTGGCACGGATGCTGTATTCGTTGCCGGTGACCCGGTCCAGGACCCGGACGGTGACTCCGTCCGGGTCCTGGGTATGGAGGAGATACTCGGTGGAGAACTGCGTCTGCGTTCCGCGTACGGTGGCGTTCCGGACAAGGATCGGCTCCAGGTAAGTCTGGGGGATGTCACAGTTCAACGAGGGCGAAGCAAGCTCGTAGTCGGCGTGGCGGGCTGGATGGTTTCCCCACGTCAGAATGCGGCCAATCTCTTCGCCGGCGATGGAGGTGCAGAAGACCGTGTCGCCGATCATCGCGTGCGGTGTTGCCTCGGCGAGCACCTGTTCCTCGATGCCCACGTCCCGGAAGATCTCCATGGTCCGCTGGTTCGTGATGTGGGCGCGCGGGGTGTTGGCCGTCCACCGGTACTTCGTGACCATCATGTTCTGCACACCCAGCGAGGAGAGAAACAACGCGGCTGATGCGCCTGCAGGTCCGGAACCGACAATCAGCACATCGGTTTCAACGACGTCGGAATCGCTCATGACCGCGGCCAGTGTGCTTCGATCCATGCGATGACGGGCTTGATGGTGTCATCGGAATTGGATTCGAAGATGAGGCCGTGGCCGTTGCCCTCGATACCGAATTCCTTCAGGTGGAGCCATTCTGCATCGGCGCCTGCCGTGGTCAAGAAATCGACGACGTCTGGCGCGAACCCGGCGAATCCCGAGGCGCTGCCGGTAATGACGGCGATCGGCTTGCCCTTCAGCGCCGGCAGCCGCAGGGATCCGGGGTCGGCACTCTGCAGCTCTTCCGGGGTTGCCTGTGACGGCACATAGCTCATGGGGGTTGCCGTGAGTCCCCAGGAGAGGCTGCCCAGGCCCGGGAAATCGGCGAATGCAGGGCCGATTGGTTCCACTGCCACGATGCCCACAACAAGTTCGGGACGCGCATCGGCCACGAGCCAGCCTGCCGGACCGCCCGCGGAGTGTGTCACGATGATCGCCGGACCGATCCGGTCGAGCAGCCTTGCAAGCCGATCACCGTCCATCGCCTGCGATTCGGCCAGGTCCGCCGGTAGCGGGCCCATGGCGGCGACCAGCTGGTCAATGTCCGCCGAACCGATTTCCCGGTCATAACCCCATTGCGTCTGTGAGCCGGCCGCTTCTTCCGGCAGGAACAAGCCTGCGGCGGCTTCATAGGGGAAGGCGCCGCCCATGGGCCCCACGACATCCGGGTGGTAGGGGGAGCGGCCGTGGGCGGGCCGGTCGACGATGTAGACGGCGAAGCCGGCTTCGAGGAAACGTTGCGCCCACCCCGGCCGGCCGTCGGGTGTGCCCGTCCAATCGGTTCCTTGCCCGCCGCCGCCGTGCACCAGCACCAGCGGATGGGGCTGGGTGATGTTCTCCGGCGCTTCCCAGGCCACGAACATGGGAGCACGCTGAACCGTACCCCCCGGCGTCGCGACCCGCTCCCCGGGAATCCAGAAATGACCGCGTCGGGACGTGACGAGTGGGCTGTCAATGAGATGAGGGGCGGTGGAAGGCATGTCAGGACTCCTTTGTCATAAGGCTGGTGAGCAGTTTGCGGATCCGGGCAACCGAATCATCGTTGATGTGGTGCTCGGCGTCGTCGTAGGTGTGAAGCTCGACGGCGGCGCCCGCCTTGGCCAGGGCTGTGGCCGTCGCTTCGATGCGGGGCAGAGGAACCCACGTATCTTTGGCCGAGGAGGCCATCAACACGGGGACGCCGTCCAGCCCGCCGTTTTCCGGCCAGCCGTGTTCGACGGGGCCAAGGTAGCCGCCAGTGTGAAGCACGACGGCCGCGTATTGGTGCTGGTTGCGCAGGAGGAATTCCGAAAGCAGGCAGGCTCCTTGGGAGAAGCCCAGCAGCACAACCGACTCTTTCGGGGCACCTTGCCCGGCGAGCCGCTCAAGGTGGTGCCCGACGGCCTCCAGGGCGTGGTCAAGATTGGGCTGGTTCTGATCGAGCGGTTCCATGAAACCGGCTGGATACCAGCTCGAATCATGGGCGGCGGGAAGCAGATAAGCGATGTCGGGAAGACCAATGCGGTCCGCCAGTTCCGCCATGAATGCGGGGGATTGGCCACGGCCGTGAACGGCGTAGACGGTGAGGTTCGCGGCTTCGGGGGGCGCCCCCTGGAGCATCGGTTCCTGGGCAAGATGGGGATTGGGCGGCATCGCTATTCCTTCGGAGTCGGAATCGACATCAGGGCATCACTGAGCTGTCGCTGAGCTGGTGCCACGTGCGGTTGTGGTAAACCAGCGGATGGGACTGGCCGGCCGGGCGGGACTCGGCGTCGGGGATTTTGACCTGCAGGACCTGGACGGCGACGACCGTCGAGTCCCCGGCCTCCATCTGGTTGACGATTCTGCCCCGGAGCCATGCATTGGCGGTGGGAAGCACAGGCTCTCCTGTGACCAGCCGGGTCCATATGCTGCTGTCAGCGAAGCGGTCGATGCCGGAGGTGGAGAACGTTTTGGCCAGGCCGATCTGGTCAGCGCCGAGGAGATGGACGACGACGGTGTCAGCCCGGCGTAGCGCGGGAGCTGAAGACGAGCGGCCCGACAGGGAAAAGACCAGCAGCGGCGGGGTGGTCGAGACGGAGAAGACGGACGTGGCCGTCAGCCCGACGGGCCCGTCTCCGGGGTCCGCGGTCACGACGGAAACGCCGGCCGGGTGGTTTCGGAAAGCCTCTTTGAAGTCATCTGCGGTCAGCGTCTGTTCGAAATGACCTTCGGTAATTTCCTCGCTGAGGCGTGCGGAATGGGAAGTGGGTGACGTGGTGGACACGATTGCTCCTGGTTGTTGCGCGTGTGCCGGCAGCCGCTGCAGCCGGCACGCGCGGACGGTGTGACGAGGTGTGGTCCTACTGGTCCTGGAGATCCAGGAAGACCCAGCGCGCGTTCGGCGCGAGTCCGGCGAGCTGCCGTCCGCAGTTCTGCAGGACCACCGGGCCGGAGGTAACGTGCTGCGTGCCGGCGTGCATGTCGCGGAAGAACCGCTGGATGTCTCCCGAGCGAAGGGCCGCGGTGGCGGCCCACTTGTAGACCGCCATGGTGACCTCATGGGCTGACCATGTGACGTTGTTCAGGGCGAGACGGGTGAGCGTCTCCTGTTCGGTGGAAAGCAGCTCGCCCCTGTCCAGGGTCGCCTCGTTGTCCGCCCAGACCTCCATGGTCCAGGCGCGGGCCGAACGCAGCGTTGCTTCCGCCTTCGCGTACGCCGCATGGAACTGGTCCGTATCGACGGTGGCCCCGGGAGCTCCCGTCTTCTTGCCGGCCAGTTCCTTCATCTCGTCCAGCAGCCTGCGCGCCACGCCCAGGGCCCACCCGGTGTGGCAGATACCCGACATGTTGGCGAGCCCCAGATGGTAGATGGCGCCGCCGTTGAGGGCATCCATGATCGAGACCTCGTAGGTGAAGCTGTCCGGGACAAAGACGTCCTCGATCACGTAGTCGATGCTGCCCGTGGCCTTCAGGCCCATGACGTCCCAGTTGTCGATCAGCGTTGCCTGTTCCTTGGGGAGCGTAAAGACCAGGGCCTGGTTCGTATCCGGGCAAAAGGCAGCGGTGTGGATGTGGGTGGCCTGGTGCATGCCGGAGGCGAAGGACCAGGAGCCGGAGAGGCGATAGCCGCCGTCGACCTTCGCTGCTGTTCCCAACCGCGTCCCTTGTCCGGCGATCAAGGCGTGGTTGTCCCCGGCGAACAGCTCCTGGGTGGCTTCTTCGGGGAGCCATGCGGCAGTGGTTCCGGTGATCATCTGCAGTGCCATGAAGACCCAGCCAGCGGAGGCGTCGGCGTAGGAGATCTTTTCGATGGTTTCTATAACCTGGCGCGGCGAAAACTCGTAGCCGCCCAGGTTTTCCGGGATTCCGACGCGGTAAGCGCCGGAGTCGAGCAGCGCCGCTTCGACTTCGGGGGTGAGCCTTCCGCCGGCTTCATTCGCGTCGGCGTTGGCTTTCAGCAAGGGGGTGATCGCGTCCAGGCGCTCCAGGAGGGCGTCAAATTCATTGCTGACATGGAGGCGGGATGATGCTGTGATCGTCTGTTCACTCACGGGACTGGTTTCCTTTTGCGTAATGAGCCGTTAGATGTCGATGTGCTCGAGCTGCTCAAAGATCTGGGTGCGCTGGTGTTCGAACTGCTCGGGGAGCTGAAAGCGGGTGCCGAGTTCCTGCGGGGATTCATCGCAGTCCCAGCCGCCGTCGTCGTGGGTGACGGCGAGTTCGAACAGCGCGCCGCCGGGGCTGCGGACGTAGACGCTCTTGAAGTACTTGCGGTCCTTGAGCTCGGAGATGTCCGTGTAGCCGGCGCCTTCGATTCCGAACTTGGCCTCGTCCTGGTTCTTCAACGTGTCCAGGTTCCAGGCGAAGTGGTGGTAAGTGCCCGAACCGTAGTGCCACGTGCCCTGATCCTCGGAGATGTTGGCGGTCAACTCGACGTGGTTCCCGTGCTTGGCATTGCCGATCTGGAAAACGGCCCGGTCTCCCTCCTCGGCGAGGTTGCCCTGGGAGAAAAACGTGTCGTTGGCGAAGTCGACCATCCGTTCCGGAGTGGTGACATGGATGCCGACGCCGTGGATCCCGTGGATGGCGTGCTCTTCCGGTACACCGTTGCCCGCGAAGCCTTCGCGCTCGTCGCCGTCGTTGCCCACGAAGACGTATTCGATTCCAGAGGGGTGGCGGAACGCCAGCCGGCGCTGGTCGAACACCTCGATGTTCTGGACGTCGACCTTGTGCTCGTTGAGGCGCTGGTGCCAGAAGTCCAACGAGGTGGAGGGAACTGACAGCAGGACTTCGCGGGCCTGGTTGGTGCCGCGCTTGCCGTAGAGCCCGGCCTGCGCCCAAGGAAAGGTGGTGACAACGGAGGAGGGGTCGCCGTTGGCGTTGGAGTAGTACAGGTGGTAGATCGGCGTGCTGCCGTCGAAAAGTACCGTGCGCTTGATGAAGCGCATTCCCAAGGTTTTAACGTGGAAGTCCACGTCTTCCTGGGCGTTGCCGACTGACAGCGTCACGTGGTGCGAGCCTTCAATGTAGGCCATGGGTGTCTCCTTTGACATCTCGTGTAACCCGAATTTCTGGGGCTGGCTTTACCGTACGTGTGTTTCACGTCACTTAAATAGCGTGAGAGTGCCGGTGACTGTCGAATGCGCGCAACCTTGGCATAGGAGACGTGACGGCAGCTGGATATGGACCATTTCCCCGGCATGCGAATCCGTTTCGGGCCGCAGCCGGCGCACGCTCAGGCAGGGCCTAGCTGGTTTCCTTCAGCGCCATCTGGCGGAAATCCGCAGGGGTAAATCCGGTCGCAGCCTTGAATATCTGACCAAAATGCGAAGCGCCTTTGAAGCCCCACCGACGTGCGATTGACGCAACGGGCACGTTGAGGAGTAGCGGGTCGGCGAGATCACTGCTGCACCGCTCCACCCGCCGGTCCCTGATGCAAGCCGAAACGCTGAGGCCAGCGTCGTGGAACAAGCTGTGCAGGTGCCGGACGGAGATGAAGTGCGCACGGGCGATTTCCTGCGGGTCCAGTTCCGGGTTGCCCAGGTTGTCGTCGATGTAGTTGCCGATCTGTTCCAGCAGGGAGTCGCGGGTTTCGATTTGCCGGCGGGGGTTGGTGGTGCCGGACTGGCTGGTCAACATGGAGCCGACCAGCCCCATGATGCCTCGGACCGTCGAATGGCGGTTGACATTTGTAACTGAGTCCGCCGTCGCATTGAGGGTGCTCAGGAGCGCCCATACCGAGGGTGACAGGCCGGCGTCCGCGTCAAGTCGCGTGGCGGTCCGTTCAGCGAGTGTGTCGCCTAGCGACCGGAGAAGCTTCTTCGGAAACTTGACGCAGAGCGAACGGTAGTCGTCGCTGCTAATCGCCGTGGCTGGTTTGGTCGAATCGTAGAAGGCGAACTCCCCGGGCCTGAGCACAGCAGTTCTGCCGTCCTGCGTCAGACGGAATTCCCCCGAGAGTTGCAGAGTCATCAAGTAGTCCGGTCGGTCTTCCGCGCGGATCTTGGACTCGTCGCGATAAGCGGCGTGACGGCCGCTGCTCAAGTCGATGAATTCGATGTCAGCGAAGGGTTTGCTCTGCACGGACCCGTGAAACGTACGGTGCTTATCGAAGTCAAAATCGAAGCTGAGTAGTGAGCGTTCGACTGTCTCGCTCCAGGTAGCCTCCGGGGCCTTTGAGGCGACAGCGGGGAACGCAAGAGAGGCATGTTCCCCCGGCGTCGCGTGAACCATGGCAAACATCCTCCTTGAGCTGCCTGAATGTGATGGTAACAGCGCCGTAGTCGTCCGAACGTCACGGAGGTAGGAAGTGCACGGATACGACAGTGGATTGCGCTGCAGTGACACCTCCTCGGCAGGTCCACGGAAGCTTGCCAGTGGGCGGGTTCGGTCCCGTCGCCCGGATCCTTCATAGGGAGACCGCTAGGAGTCCTGGTCGTCCAGGCGTACGCCGCGCACCAGCAGGAGCGTTCCGCCTACAGCCAGGGCCGAAGCCAGGAACACGCCGGCCGCTCCCAGGCCCGCGGCCACGCCTCCGATGGCGCTGGGAAGGACCACCTGCCCCGCCCGGTTGCCGGCGAGCCGGAGGGCCAGGGCCCGCCCCCGCTGCCCATCGGGTGCTTGCGCGGAAAGCCACGACATAGTCAGCGGCTGGCCGATGCCCAGGCCGAGCCCCAGCGCTGCCATCACGACGAACAGCAGCCAGACCGGCATGGGAATTGCGGCCACCGCCAGAGCGAAGGTGGAGATGGCAAGGCTGGTTACCAGCAGGCGCGTCCGCCCCAGCTTCCGGGACATTCTGCCCAGCCCCAGCCGCGAGGCCATGGAGAAGACGGCCCGGACCGCGAGCATCAAGCCCACAGTGGCTGCAGTGAGGCCGCGCTCAGTGCCGAGCGCGGGGAGATACACCACGGTGAGGTCGACGACGGCCAGGACTGTCGCACTCGTTGCCAGGGCCCGCACCACGCCCGGCGTCCGCAGCAGCGACACGGTGCCCCCGCTTCGCCCGGACGCCTTGACCGTTCGCGTCCTGCCGCCCGGCTTCGCGGATACGGCGAAGGTGCCGGCGAAGAGCGCCGCGCTCATGCCGGCGGCCAGCCCGAAGATCGCCTGGGTATCGGGGCGGACGGAAGTGCCGGCGACGACGGAAATTGCCAGCGGCCCCAGTGCCTGCCCCAGGGATGCGGCAAACGTCAGATAACCGAAGGCCGAATCCAGGCGGGACGCCGAGGCGTTGTTGGCCACCACTGCCTGCTGACCCACCACGCACGCCAACTGTCCGGCACCCAGCAGCGCCGTGCCGATGACGAGGGATGTAACGGACGTTCCCCAAAGCAGGAGGAAAGAGGAACTGCAAAGGACGACGGCGGACCCGGCGGCCATGAGCCGGCGCTCGCCCAGGCGGTCCACAAGGCCGCCGGTGGGAATCGCCAGGAGCAGGGGAAAGACGGCGTAACTGGCCGCAAGCAGGCCGAGGGCGAAATCCGGAACGTCGAGCTCCAGCGCACGGTAGGTGGCGGCCGGCCGGACCAGGAATGTGACTGCCTGGATCAGCGCGGAATGGATCAGGAGGGCGATCGTCGATCGGCGGCCGAGTTGGTCAATCATTCATCGTCTTGAACTGGCTGTTGTATACATCCCCACCAGTATGGAGCTCCTGCACTGCCTCAACGGCAATTACACCGCCGTGTGAAGGAGCCGCCAGCGCCAGAAACAGCAAGGGCCCGCCACCCGTCTCCGGATGGCGGGCCTCTGGAACTGCCGGGCTCGGTTCTACTTCACAAACTCATTTGTGTACGTATCGGCCAGCTGGATCTCCTTGTCTCCGACCTCCGGGTTGGCCACCTGCTGGGTCTTCAGCACCGCCTGCACGCCGTTCTCCGTGAAGGTTCCGTCCTTGCTGAGGGTCTTCTTCAGGTCCTCGATCACCTTGGCGTAAAGGGCCTTGTCCCCGCCGGCGTAATTCTCGGGCATCTTGGCGGCGATCTCCTCGCCGGAGTGTCCGTCGATGAATTCCAGGGTCCGCTTTATGGCCTTGGCGAGCTTGCCGGCCGTTTCCTTGTTCGCGTCCAGCCACTCGGTCTTGGCGTAGAGGCTGGAGGACGGCCACGCGTCTGTCTCGAAAACTTCCTTGAGTCCGTCGGCGGAACGGACGTCCTCGAGGATCACCGGATCATGTCCGATGCGCTTGCTCAGTACGGACACGTCCGGTTCGAGCATGACGGCGGCATCAACCTGGCCCTGTTCCATGGCCGCAACCGCCGAGGAGCCGGCGCCGATGGCCGAGACTGCGGCGTCGGTCTTCTGCATGCCGCTCTTTGCGAGGAGGTACTTGATGAACATGTCCGTGGAGGAGCCAGGGGCCGTCACGCCCACGTTTTTGCCCTTGAGGTCCGCGAGGGTCTTGATCGTGCCCTCATTCTTGGGGGCGACCAGCAGCACCAGGCCGGAGGACCTTCCCATATCCACAAAGGCCTTGATTTTCTGGTTCTTGGCCTGCATCTGGATGGTGTGCTCGTAGTACCCGCTGGTCACATTGGTGCTGCCGCCGATCATGGCCGTCAGTGCCTTCGAGCCGCCCTGCAGGTCCTGGAGCTCGACGGTCACGCCCTCCTCCTGGTAATAGCCCAGTTGCTGGGCAAGCGTAGTCGGGAGGTAGGTCAGCAGGGTCTGGCCGCCGACGCCGATGGTCACCTTGGAACTGCTGCCACCGCCGGCCGCGGCGCTGCCGGACTGGCCGGGAGGCGCCGCCGCCGGAGTGCCGCAGGCGGAAAGGGCCAGCGCAATGGAGGCAACAAGGGTGACCGGCCGGAGGATGCTCCTGCGCCTTGGCCGGGATTCGTTCTGTGTCATCGGTGGCCCTTCTAAGCGGTAGTAGTGGATTCGTTCGGGCCCGGAAACGCCGGACGCGTGGATGGATAAGGCAGGCCGGACGGCCGGTACAAAGAGGCTTGGCTAGGACGACTGGACAGGCCGCCAGCGGAGCAGGTGCCGTTCCAGGCGGTTGACGAGGAGGTCGATAATGAGGACCACGATCATCAGGATGAACATCCCGGCGAAGACACCCTTTGTGTCGAAGACTCCCTGTGCCTGGGCGATGGCATAACCGACACCGGCGGAGGCTCCGAGGTATTCACCCACCACGGCGCCCGTGATGGCGAAGCCCACGCTGATGTGCAGGCTGGAGAAGATCCACGTCAGGGCGCTGGGGATGAAGACATGGCGGAGGAGCTGCTTCTCGGATGCCCCCAGCATCCGTGCGTTGTCCACGAGGACGCGGTCAACGCTCTTGACGCCTTCGAGGGTGTTGAAGAAGACGATGAAGAACACGAGCGTGAAGCCGAAGGCGACCTTGGACCAGATCCCGAGGCCGAACCACAGCAGGAAGATCGGTGCCAGCACCACGCGGGGGAGGGCGTTGAACATCTGCAGGAACGGGTCCAGCAGGCGCTCGAGGAAACGCACCCGGGCGAGGACGAAGCCCAGGAGCAGGCCCGCGGCGGCGCCGACGAGGAAGGCGAGGATGGCTTCCTGCATAGTGATCCACAGATGTGGAAAGACGAACCCGGTCGAGACCCACAGCCAGACGGTCTGGAAGATGTCCGACGGAAGCGGGAAGAAAAATTCATCCACTATTCCGGCGCGGACGGAAAGCTCCCAGGCGCCGAGGACGGCGAGGGTGAGCAACAGCTGCGTGCTCCGCATCGCCAGCGGGGACATCTCCGTTCTGCGCGTCCGTCGGCGCGAGCCGCCGTTCAACGCCGCCGAGAGGCCGTTCTTGTTCGATTCCAGCAGAGTCATGCGACTTCACCTTCTTCCGCCATGGCGGTTTCGTAGGTCTTCGACACTTCGAGCTTCAAGCGGCCCCAGATCTCGCGGTGCAGGGTGACGAACTGCGGGTCATCGCGGATGTCCAGCAGGTCCCGGGGGCGCGGGATGTCGATTTCGTAGCTTCCCACGACCGTGCTTCCGGGGCCGGCCCCGAGGATCACTACCTCGTCGGAAAGGGCGATGGCCTCGTCCAGGTCATGGGTGATGAAGACGACGGCCTTGCCGGATTCCTGCCACAGCTGAAGGAGCTCGTTTTCCATGATCTGACGGGTCTGGACATCGAGTGCGGAAAACGGTTCGTCCATGAGCAGCACGTCCGGGTTGACAATCCAGGCCTGCGCGATGGCCGTGCGTTTCCGCATCCCGCCGCTGAGTTGGTGCGGGTAGCGGTCCGCAAAGTTCTTGAGTCCCACCTTCTCTAACCACCGGCGCGCTTCCGAGTGGGCTTCAGCCTTTGACACACCGGCCATCGTCAAGCCGAGGCTGACGTTGTCGATCACTGTCTTCCACGGCAGCAGGGGGTCCTGCTGGAACATGTAGGAGGCCCGCCGGTTCACTCCGATCACCGGCTCGCCAAAGCTCTTGACTTCGCCGGCGCTCGGGTTCAGCAGTCCCGCGGCCATGTTGAGGATGGTGGATTTGCCTGATCCCGTGGGGCCAACAATTGAAACAAACCGGCCAGGCTCAACTTTGAGGTTGATGTCGCGGACGGCGAAGTAGGTCTCACCGCCGGGCGTCGGGAACTGTTTGGTGCACCCGGTGAGCTCCACCGCGTACGTTGACGTTTCTGCCTTTGCAGCTGGCATCATTGCACTCTTCCCGGCCGTCGCTGGCCGCTTGTTTTCGCTGCTGATCCTTACGGGGGTCGACATGGGTCTGTCGTCTCCACGCCCATTGCGTCGGCTCTGACGCATCGGGTCCTACCTGCCACATCGTGGGTTCGCCACCATGATGTGGACCCGATGGTAACAGTAACCCGGGTCACACTCAACGTCCGGGCGGTAGCATGACGGCGCCGCACCAGCGGCGCCTGCGCCCCGTCCGCAGGCTCTTACACTTTCTCCATGACGCCCACCGAATCCCCGGCCACGCCGTTGCTGGTTCTTCGAAAAATCACCTCCATCCTGGACGCTTTTTCGCTTGCCCAGCCGGAGCTTTCCCTGGCCGAACTTCGTGGCGCTACCGGCATTCCCCACTCGACCGTGCAGCGCCTCGTGGCGAACATGGTGCAGGAGGGCATTCTGGACCGCCAGGGGGACAAGTTTCGGGTCGGCGTCCGGATGGCCCATTGGGCGGCCCCGGCCAGCCAGGGTCTCGACTACCTCGAACTGCTCACCCCCGTGCTGCGGCACCTTCGTGATGAGCTGGGTGAGACGGCGTGCATCTTCCGCCAATCGCAGGGGAGCCGGGTGTGCATAGCGCTGGCGGAAACCCGGCGCATGCTCCGCAGGGTGGTGCAGGTGGGTGAGATCATGCCGCTCCACGTGGGGGCGGCCGGACGTGTCCTCCTCGCCTGGAACCCTGACGTGGCGGAGCAGATCTACCGCTCCGGGCTCCACTCGTTGACCGCCCGGACGATCACGGACGCCGCAAGCCTGGAGACCGCCGTCGCCAAGACCCGGGCGGACGGTTTCGCCATCACCACGGGCGAGCGCGTCTCGGGTGCGAGCGGGATCTCCGCGCCGATCTTCGGACCGCAGGCCGAACTGTACGGGGCGCTCACCGTCATGGGCCCGGCCCTGCGGATGCCGTACGACGTCTGTGCCTCATGGGTCGAGCCCGTCCTTGCGGCCGCTGAAGAATCGACACGAGTCATCGGGGGAACGATCCCGACCACCCCTCTATCCACATCGTGGATTTAGGTCCACAATGTGAAATAGTCTGGCGGCGGCGAGGAGCGGCTCACTAGGCTCCCCGCTAAACAGACCCGCCACGTCCGCCACGGAGTGCCGGCGCCGGCAGAACAAGGAGTCCGAGACATGGTGAAGGTTTTCGAAACCGCCTCACGAGGCGGCGAGCCCGGTGCCGCGGCCGGAACCGGGATTCCGCACACCGCCGCGCCTCTGGCCGGTGTACGTGTCCTGGAACTCGGATCGCTGATTGCGGGGCCCTTCGCCGGCCGCCAGATGGCCGACTTCGGTGCTGAGGTCATCAAGATCGAATCGCCCAGCCGGCCGGACCCGATGCGGGAGTGGGGCAGGGCGCGGGTGCACGGGCACACGTTGTGGTGGTCGGTGCAATCCCGCGGGAAGAAGTGCGTGACCCTCGATCTGAAGGCGCCGCGCGGACGTGAAATCTTCCTTGAGCTCTGCCGGGAAGCCGACGTGCTCCTGGAAAACTTCCGTCCCGGAACGCTGGAACACCTGGGCCTTGCACCTGAGGAACTCTGGAAGGTGACTCCCGGGCTCATCATCGCCCGGGTATCCGGCTACGGACAGACCGGCCCCGACGCCCAGAAGCCGGGCTACGCCTCCGTGGCCGAGGCCAGGGGAGGGCTGCGGTACCTCAACGGCTACCCGGACCAGGCACCTCCACGCACCGGCATTTCGCTCGGGGACAGCCTTGCCTCGCTCTACGCGCTGCAGGGCATTCTGCTGGCCCTGTACTGGCGGGACGCGCGCGGCGGCACCGGCCAAGTAGTGGACGTGTCGCTGGTGGAAGCCTGCTTTTCCCTTCTGGAGAGCGCCGTCCCGGACTACGCCGCCGCGGGCGTGATTCCGGGTCCCAGCGAATCAGGGCTCAAGGGGATCGCGCCGTCGAACATCTTCCGTTCCAGCGACGGCAAGTGGGTCGTGATCGCCGCGAACCAGGATTCGGTGTTTGTGCGGCTTGCGGCCGCCATGGGACGCCCGGAACTGCCGTCGGATCCGCGCTATAGCAACCACGCGGCGCGGGGCGTGCACCAGGAGGAGCTGGAATCCCTGATTGCCGGGTGGGCCGCCGGTTACAGCGAGCCCGAGCTGACCTCGCTCCTGGACCGGCACTCCGTGCCGAACAGCCCGGTCAGCAGCATCGAGGAAATTTTTGCCGACCCGCAGCTGCGCGCCAGGGAGATGCTGGTGGAAGTGCAGGATGAGGAGCTGGGCACCGTGGTCCAGCCCGGGATCGTTCCCCGGCTGACGCGGAGCGCGGGGGGCATCGCCTGGAGCGGGCCGTTGACTCCGGGCTCGCACAACGGGGCAATATACGGAGGGCTGCTCGGGCTCTCCGACGAGGAACTGCAGGACGCCAAAGACGAAGGTGCGATCTGATGACTGATGTACAAGCAGCACGGTCCGTTTCCATCGTGGACGTCAGCCCCCGGGACGGACTCCAGAACGAGAAGGTGCCGGTCAGTACTGAGGACAAGCTGAGGCTCATCGACGAGCTCATCTCACTCGGGGCCAGGCGGATTGAAGCGGTCAGCTTCGTGAACCCCCGGAAAGTCCCGCAGATGGCCGATGCCGATGCCGTCATGGCAGGTGTGCCCCGCGACAGGGGTGCGAGCTTCATCGGGTTGGTCCTGAACACCAGGGGCGCCCTCCGGGCCGTGGATGCGGGCGTGGACGAGATGAACTACGTACTGCCCGTGACGGATGCCTTCGCAACGGCAAACCAGAACACCACTGTCGCGGCGGCCCTGGACTCCCTGGAGGAGGTGTCCTCAATCGCGGCGGCGGCTGCGATTCCACTCACCGTGACGGCCGCCGTCGCATTTGGCTGCCCGTACCAGGGCGATGTTCCGCAGGAGCAGGTTCTGTCGGTGGCCCGGAGTGCCCTGCGGCGCGGGAGCCTGGCAGAGTTGGCGCTCGCCGACACCATCGGTTGCGCCGTCCCGTGGCAGGTGGGCGAGTTGTTCACAGCGCTGCGCTCCGAAACGGACGTCCAGCTGCGGGCGCATCTGCACGAGACCCGCCACACCGCCCTCGCCAATACGTATGCGGCGATGGCCGCCGGCGTCAGGGTCTTCGACAGCGCGGTGGGAGGCCTGGGCGGTTGCCCCTTCGCCCCCGGAGCCGCCGGAAACGTCTCCACCGAGGACCTGGCGTGGATGCTGGGGCGCGCAGGGTTCGATACCTCCATCGATCCGGTGCGCGCCACCGAGCTGGGCCGCTGGATCTGCGCCAAAGTGGAGACGGCTCCGCGCTCCGGGCTCGCCGGCGCGGGGGCCTTCCCCAGCGCGGCCTGAGCTTCCGGTCGCCCGGCCCCTGCAACGACTCTCCGCCCGCCCAGCGCTACTTGCCCGCCGGCAGCTCGCCGGCCTGGCCGGCGAGGGCCAGGGTGCCGCCGAGGGCGACCATCATGATCCCGCCGGTGGTGCCCAGCGCCGCGATCCGCCGCGGCGACCGGGCGAACCAGTGCCGGGCGGTCCCCGCGGCAAGGGCCCAGGCGCTGTCGGAAACCAGCGCGATCAGCAGGAAGACCGCACCGAGCGTGGCAAGCTGGAGGGGAATCGCGCCGGCTGGATAGTCGACAAACTGCGGCAGCACCGCCACGAAGAACACGACCGACTTAGGGTTCGTGGCACCAACGATGAACGCCTCCTGCAGCACGCGCCGGACCGACGAGGAACGTGCGGGACCAGAGGCCGCCGCCCTGCCGCCGCGATGCCGGATCGCCTGGACGCCGAGATATACGAGGTAGGCGGCGCCGGCAAACTTGACCACGGTGAACAGCACCGTCGACTGGGCCAGGACGACGCCCAGCCCCAGCGCCACCGCGGCGACCTGCAGCAGCTCACCCAAGGCATTTCCCAGCACGCTCAGCAGCCCGCCCCTGCGGCCCAACGCAAGCGAGCGGCCGACCACAAACAACACCCTGGGCCCGGGGACGGCGATCAGGACTGCGGACGCCAGCGCGAAGGCCAGCACGTTGCTCAGCGGGACCATGCCCGATCTTAAGCCTCCACGGGCGGCGGACGGCAGGGCGCCGTCGCCCGTGGAGTCAGCCGGTGGGCGTTGTCTGGGATTTCAGACACGCTGCACCGGCATGACAATAGGCCGGAGCCGGCCGGGTGCATGCTTAAGTACGGGATACCGGACACCCCCCGACGTCGAAGAGGAACACATGACTGCCCTGACCAACCAGACTGCGCCGCCCGTTAATGCCGTGCCGAGGCCGGCTGCCCGGGCGGCGTCCAAAGTACCGGCGGCGGAAAACACGCTGCGCATCCTCAAACTGCTGGCCTCCAAGCGGGGCCCGATGGCGGCGTCGAACATTGCGACCTCCCTGGGCCTGCCGCGTTCGAGTGTTTACCACCTGCTCGGCGTGATGGAAGAGAACGGGTTTGTGCTGCACCTGCATGAGGAGCAGCGCTACGGCCTGGGCATCAGCGCCTTCGAGCTGAGCTCGGCCTATTCCCGCCAGGAGCCGCTCTCCCGGCTGGGCCGGCCGCTGTTGGCCTCGTTGGTGGACGTGATCGGCGAAAGCGCCCACCTTGCCGTGCTGCATGGCCGTGACGTGCTCTACATCGTGGAAGAGCGGGCCAAGAACCGGCCCTCGCTCGTGACCGACGTCGGCGTCCGGCTGCCCAGCCACCTCACCGCCAGCGGCCGGGCGATCCTGGCCGCGCTGCCGAAGTCCCAGGTCCGTGCGCTGTACCCGAACGCGGCGGCGTTCACTGCCCGGCACGAGACCGAATCGCCGATCACAAAGTACTCGGCGCTGTCCTCGCATCTGGACCAGGTCCGGCAGCGCGGCTATGCCACTGAACACGGCGAAGTGACGCCCGGCTTTGGCTCCATCGCCGCCGCCGTGACGGACCACGTGGGCTGGCCGACGGCGGCAGTCGCCGTGACGTTCCTCGAGGACAAACTGCCGGCGGACCAATGGCCGGCCCTGGCCGCCCGTGTGCAGAAGGTCGCGGACGAGCTTTCGGTCCGCATCCACGGCCGCCGCAACCCAACTGGCTCGCAGTAGGCGTCGTTTAGGGCGTCCAAAACGACATGTAGTGCCAGTCAGTGCGGTCTGGGATACCGGACAGCACCCGTCCTGGGCACCTGTCTGCGGGGCCGCCCGCACGCTTTAGTTGATACAGAACCTTCTCCCAGGAACCGCACCAGCCAACAAAGGAGCCCTCATGGCACCCGCCGATTTCACCACCGGTGCCCGCCCGGTCAAAGCCGCCCGCGGCACGGAACTCACCGCCAAGTCCTGGCAGACCGAAGCCCCGCTGCGCATGCTGATGAACAACCTCGACCCCGAGGTGGCCGAACGCCCCGATGACCTCGTGGTCTACGGCGGAACCGGCCGCGCGGTCCGGTCCTGGGCTGCGTTCGACGCCATCACCCGCACCCTGCAAACCATGGAAAAGGACGAAACGCTCCTGGTCCAGTCCGGCAAGCCCGTCGGGGTTTTCCGTACCAATGAATGGGCGCCCCGGGTGCTCCTGGCCAACTCCAACCTGGTCGGGGACTGGGCCAACTGGCCCGAGTTCCGCCGGCTCGAAGCCGAGGGCCTGATGATGTACGGCCAGATGACGGCCGGGTCGTGGATCTACATCGGCACCCAGGGCATTCTGCAGGGCACCTTCGAGACCTTCACCGCGATCGCCCGCAAGCTCACCGGGGACGAGAACGGGACCCTCGCCGGCACGCTCACGCTCACCGGCGGCTGCGGCGGCATGGGCGGCGCGCAGCCGCTCGCCGTCACCCTGAACGACGGCGCCTGCCTGATTGTCGACGTCGACGAGACCCGCCTGCGCCGCCGCGCCGGCAAGCGCTACCTCGACGAGGTGGAGACCGACCTCGACGCCGCCATCGCCAAGGTGCTCAAGGCCAAGGAGGAGCGCCGCGGCTGGTCGGTGGGCTACGTCGGCAACGCCGCCGAGGTCTTCCCGGAGATCCTGCGCCGCCACAACGCCGGCGAGCTCACCGTGGACATCGTCACGGACCAGACCTCCGCACACGACCCCCTGAGCTACCTCCCCGAGGGCATCTCGGTAGAAGAGTGGCACTGCGAGGCCGACGCCGACCCGGAGGGCTTCACCAAGAAGGCCCAGGCCTCGATGGCAAAGCATGTCCAGGCGATGGTGGAATTCCAGGACGCCGGCGCCGAGGTCTTCGATTACGGCAACTCCATCCGTGACGAGGCCCGCAAGGGCGGCTACACCCGCGCCTTCGAATTCCCCGGCTTCGTTCCGGCCTACATCCGCCCGCTGTTCTGCGAGGGGATGGGCCCGTTCCGCTGGGTGGCGCTCTCGGGCGATCCTGAGGACATTGCCGTCACGGACAGGGCCATCAAGGAGCTCTTCCCGGACAACAAGCACCTGCACCGCTGGATCGACGCCGCCGGTGAACGCGTGGAGTTCGAAGGCCTTCCCGCCCGCATCTGCTGGCTGGGCTACGGCGAGCGGGCCAAGGCCGGGCTGCTGTTCAACCAGCTCGTCAAGGAGGGCAAGGTCAAGGCGCCCATCGTGATCGGCCGCGACCACCTCGACTCCGGCTCCGTCGCCTCCCCGTACCGCGAGACCGAGGCGATGGCGGACGGCTCCGACGCCATCGCCGACTGGCCGATGCTCAACGCCCTGCTCAACACCGCATCCGGCGCCACCTGGGTCTCCCTCCACCACGGCGGCGGCGTCGGCATCGGCCGCTCCATCCACGCCGGCCAGGTCTCCGTCGCGGACGGCACGGACCTCGCCGCGCAGAAACTCGAACGCCTGCTCACCAACGACCCCGGCATGGGCGTCATCCGCCACGCCGACGCCGGCTACGAACGCGCCGTCGAGGTCGCCCAGGAACGCGGCGTCCGCATCCCCATGCTCCCCACGGACTCCCTAACCTCGCAAGCTCGGCCAGGGAACCCTGTCCGCGTGGCCAGAGAAACCCCATGACCGAAAGCCGCTGACCACGCCCCGCCCAGCATCGATTGCTCCACAACTGCCGTTATGAGCTCCCAAAAGGGCACCTGCGGAGCAATGGACGAGAACTGAAGTAGGAACACACCATGACCACGATCACCCACGAACCGCTCACCGTCACCCTTGGCTCCAGCGGCGTCACGCCGGAGGACGTCCTCGCCGTCGCCCGCCACGGCGCGAAGGTGGCCATTTCCCCGGATGCCCTCGACGCCGTCGCTAAGGTCCGCGCCCACATTGATGGCCTCGCCCACAGCGACGTCCCTGCCTACGGCATTTCGACAGGCTTCGGCGCGCTCGCCAACCGGCACATCCCGGGCGAACTGCGCACGCAGCTGCAGAAGTCGCTGATCCGCAGCCACGCCGCCGGGATGGGACCGGCCGTGGAGCGGGAGGTGGTCCGCGGCATCATGTTCCTGCGCGCCAAGACCCTCGCCTCCGGCCGCACCGGGGTCCGGCCGGTGGTGCTGCAAACCATGGTGGACGTGCTCAACGCCGGCATCACCCCGGTGGTCCGCGAATTCGGTTCCCTCGGCTGCTCCGGCGATCTCGCGCCTCTTTCCCACTGCGCGCTGGTGCTGATGGGCGAAGGCGAAGCCACCGGCCCCGACGGGGAGACTTACGGCACCAAGGGCGGCCGCCCGGTCGCCGAGCTCCTCGCCGAGCACGGGATCGAACCCGTCACCCTCGCCGAGAAGGAAGGGCTGGCGCTGGTCAACGGCACCGAAGGCATGCTGGGCATGCTGCTGATGGCCATCGCGGACCTCCGCCAGCTGCTTACGACGGCGGACATCACGGCAGCGCTCAGCGTTGAGGCGCTGCTCGGCACGGACCAGGTCTTCCTGCCCGAGCTGCACGCCGCGCTTCGGCCGCATCCGGGCCAGGCTGCGGCCGCGGACAACATGCTGCGGGTGCTCTCCGGCTCGCCCATCGTCGCCTCGCACCGGATCAACGACACCAAGGTCCAGGACGCCTACTCGCTGAGGTGCGCGCCCCAGGTTGCCGGCGCGGTCCGGGACACCGTGGACCACGCCGCGCTGGTCGCTTCGCGCGAGCTGGCTGCCGCGATCGACAACCCCGTGGTGCTGCCTGACGGCAGGGTCAGTTCCAACGGCAACTTCCATGGCGCGCCGGTCGCGTACGTGCTGGATTTCCTGGCGATCGCCGTCGCGGACCTGAGCTCCATCGCCGAGCGCCGGACCGACCGGATGCTGGATCCAGCGCGGTCCCACGGGCTGCCGGCCTTCCTCGCCGCGGATCCCGGCGTCGACTCCGGGCTCATGATCGCGCAGTACACCCAGGCCGGGCTGGTCTCGGACAACAAGCGGCTGGCGGTCCCGGCGTCGGTGGATTCGATCCCGAGTTCCGCGATGCAGGAGGACCACGTCTCGATGGGCTGGCATGCGGCGCGCAAGCTCCGCAGGGCCGTTGAGAACCTGCGCCGCGTGCTCGCGATCGAACTTGTCACCTCGGCCCGGGCGCTGGACATCCGCACCCAGCTTTCCGGCGGCGAGCTGACGCCTGGGCCTGCGGGCACCGCCGTGATCGCGGCACTGCGGGACGTCGTCGACGGCCCGGGAACCGACCGGTTCCTGGCGCCTGAGCTGGAGGCGGCGGATCGGCTGGTCGCCTCCGGCAAGGTGCGGGCGGCGGCCGAATCCGCCGTCGGAAATCTCGCCTGAGCGAGAAGAAAGTGCAGTTCAGGCGCACAATGCGCGGTTTCCCCGAAATAGTCTGCAACACGCCCGGACGGGGGCCCGGAACTGTAGTACTAATGGAGAGTCACACCGATGAAGTTGTGATGAAGAACATATACAAAGGGGTAGAGGTTCATGAAAGCACGCGGGACGGTTCTGTCCAAGCGCCAGGCATCCGCCGCCACGGTTTCCGACTGGAGAAGCCTTAAGACGGGCGACCGGGTCGAAATCCTCAAGCACGCACGGGTTCTGGCTGCCGGGGAGGTTGAAGAAGTGTCAGCGAGCGGCAACGTCCTCTGGCTGGTCCCGGCGGACCCGTCCGAGACCCAGCTATTCCTGAAGTCCGACGGCGTGGAGGTGCGGCGGAGCTAGCAGTTAACAGGTTTCCGCGCCGCACGCGGGTATCGTGACAGGAGGGGCGCCGTTCCGCAGGGACGGCGCCCCGACTCATTTTTGCGATGTGGCGGCGGCCGAAGGGAAGCAAATTGTTCGAGGCACCCAGCATTGTCTTTGCGGCGGCAGGGCTGGCAGTCCTGGCCGCTGCCCTTCTGCCCAAGCTGCTGCGCAATGCGCCGCTGTCCATGCCGATGGTGTTCCTCGGGGCGGGAATGCTGGCGTTCACCTTCATTCCGAGCCTGCCCGACCCGGACCCCCTGCAATACACCGAGTTCACGATGCACCTGACCGAGGTGTGCGTCCTCATCTCGTTGATGGGTGCGGGCCTTGCGCTCGATCGTCCCCTCGGCTTGCGCCGGTGGTCGACCACCTGGCGGATGCTGGGCCTTGCCATGCCGCTCTGCATCATCGCGCTGACCTTGCTGGGGCTTGGGGTGCTGGGCCTTGGCCTGGGCGCCGCCCTGCTCCTGGGCGCCGCCCTCGCGCCCACCGACCCGGTGCTCGCCTCCGAAGTCCAGGTGGGGGAGCCGGCAGATGACGAGGACGAAAGCGCGCGCGGCGAAGACGAGATCCGGTTCGGCCTCACGTCCGAGGCCGGCCTCAACGATGGACTCGCTTTTCCCTTTGTCTATCTGGCCATCGCCATCAGCCTCGTCGGGACATCACCGAGGGAATGGTTCGTTCCGTGGTTCACCATGGACCTTCTCTGGCGGATCGGGGCGGGCGTGCTCCTCGGCTGGCTCGCCGGCAAGGCGCTGGGCCGGCTCTTCTTCGCCGCCCGCCATGAAACGATCCGGCTGTCCGCTCACTCCGAAGGCTTCGTGGCACTGGCGGCTACCTTCCTGACCTACGGTGCGACGGAGATGGTTGAAGGCTACGGGTTCATCGCCGTCTTCGTGTGCGCCGTGACCATCCGGGCCGCGGAACGGACTCACGGCTTCCACCGCGTCATGCACTCCTACGTCGAGCAGCTCGAACGGCTCATGACTGTAGTAATCCTGGTGCTGCTGGGCGGGGCCATCGCGCGTGGCCTGCTGGCGGGCATCGGCTGGCCGGAGCTCCTGGTGGCGCTCGTGTTCCTGGTATTGGTCCGGCCGCTGGCGGGGTGGCTGGCCCTCATGCGGGGGAAGACCGGACCGCGGGAACGGACCGCGATTTCCTTCTTCGGTATTCGCGGGATCGGCTCCCTGTATTACCTCGCGTATGCGCTCAGCAAGGGCAATTTCAGCGCCCAGGCCACGCAGCTGTGGGCCTTCGTGGGCCTGGTCGTGGCGTTGTCCATCGTGGTGCACGGGGCGACGACGGCTCCCGTCATGAACAGGCTGGACCGGATCCGCGAGCGGCGGGCCGAGGAGCAGCACGGTGACGTAGGCCAGGCACCCACGACGCCGATCTGACGGGTTCCCTCGTTCTGACGGGCCCACCGCCCCCTCCAGGGCAGGCCTACCGGCCCCTCCATGGCAGGCCTACCGCAGCAGGGTGTCGATCAGCCGCGCCGCGACCTTGGCCGTGCGGCCGTCGATATCGAATTCCGGATTCAGCTCTGCCACATCCAGATGCAGGAGCTTTCCGCTCGCGGCGACCTGCCGGCAGACCGCACTGATCACCGCCAGCGGAACACCGAAGGCGGCCGGTGCGCTGACGCCCGGAGCGACCGACGCCGGCAGCACGTCCAGGTCGATGGTCAGGTACAGCGCGTCCACCGACGCCAGGAAAGAGGCCACGAAGCTACTGGTCGCCTCCGCCGAACAGTCCTCGTCCAGCAGATAGTCCACCCCCAGCTCGTCCGCGGTACGGAACAGCGCCCGGGTGTTGTTCGGTTCGGAGATCCCGACGACGGCGTACCGTAGTCCGCGGCCCGCGGCGGCTTCGGCGCGGGCCATCTGCAGGAACGGGGTGCCCGAACTGGGAGCAGGAGCGTCGCGGAGGTCGAAGTGGGCATCCAGGTTCAGCACCCCCACCCGCAGGCCGTCCCGGACCGCGGCCGACCCGGCCACGCCGAGGTAGCTGGCGAACGCCGTCTCGTGCCCGCCGCCCAGCACCACGGGAAGCGCGCCGGCGTCGAGGAGCCCGGCGATGGCCAGTCCCGCCCGCGCCTGTCCGGCTTCCAGCGCGTCCCCCGCCACGGTGACGTTCCCGGCGTCGTGCACCGACCGCGTCAGGTGGAAGGCGAGCGGGCCGAGGGCGGCGCGGATGGCGGCGGGCCCGGCAGCGGCACCGGTGCGCCCGCTGTTGCGGCGCACCCCGGCATCGCTGCAGAAACCGAGGACGACGGCGGGGCGCCCGGTAGCGGGGCGCCCGTCAGGGGCCGGGTTTCCAGCGGACGGACGCGCAGCGAGCGGGGCCGTGGGGTTCGGGAGCGCGGAAGCGGGATACGCGCCGACGGCCTGCCACCAGCGGCGGTGCTCGGCGCCGTCGCCGTCGAACCGACCGGTCCAGGGCTGCGGCGGGACGTCCACGGGAAGTGTCGGAGAAACCATGCCCCTAGCTCATCGCAGCCAGGGCGGGAAAACCAGCAGCGCCGCCGCCGGGCCGTCCGGAATCCCGGAAACGCTCGAGCGGACGGGAAAGGGCGGGGGAGGGACGCGGTAGGCGCCTAGTGGATTCCGAGCGCCGTTTCGATCGTGCCGATGGAGAAGAACAGCAGGAACGCCGCCGCCACGGCCCACATCAGCGGGTGCACCTCGCGGGCGCGGCCCTGGAAGGTGCGGATCAGGACGAAGGCGATGAAGCCGGCGCCCAGGCCGTTGGCGATCGAGTACGTGAACGGCATCAGGGTGAAGGTCAGGAACGCCGGAATCGCGATGCCCCAGTCCTGCCAGTCGATCTTGCCGACCTGGGCGACCATCATGAAGCCGACGACGACGAGGGCCGGGGCGACGGCCTCGAACGGCACAAGGTTGATCAGCGGTGTGAAGAACATGGCCACGAGGAACAGCAGGCCGGTGACGATCGAGGCCAGCCCGGTGCGGGCGCCTTCGCCGATGCCCGCGCCCGATTCGACGTAGATCTGGTTGGAGGACACGGACGATCCGCCGCCCAGGATGGCGCCCAGCGCATCCACCTGCAGCACGCGGTCAACGTTCGGGATGTTGCCGTCCTTGTCGATGGTGCCTGCCTCGGTGGCCAGGCCCACCATGGTGCCCATGGCGTCAAAGAAGATGCTCAGCAGGATCACAAAGGCCAGCAGCGTCGCCGCGACAAAGCCCAGGTGCTCAAACGCGCCGAAGGGGTTGGCCTTGCCGATCAGGGACAAATCCGGGGCAGCCCATTCCGAGAACTTCGGGGCCACCAGGGACCAGCCCTGCGGGTTGAAGTTCTTGCCGTCAAAGCTCGGGCCGATGTGCAGGGTGAATTCCAGGAGCACGGACAGGACGGTTGAGGTGACGATGCCGATAAGGATGGCACCCTTGACCTTGCGGACCACGAGCGCGATGGTCAGGATCAGCCCGAAGACAAACACGAAGGTCGGCCAGCCCAAGAGCTTGCCGTCGAAGCCCAGGCCCACGGGAACGGTGGTGCCGGCGACGTCGGGGATACGGCGCACGAAGCCCGCGTTGACGAGTCCGATCAGGGCGATGAAGAGGCCGATGCCCACCACGATCGCGGTCTTCAGCCCTTCCGGAACGGCCTTGAACACGGCGGTCCGGAATCCGGTGAGGACGAGGATCAGCATGGTGACGCCGGAAAGCATCACCAGGCCCATCATGTCCGGCCAGGTCAGGCCGGGGTTCGTGGCCACCGTGACGGCAACGAAGGCGTTGACGCCCAATCCGGTGGCCATTGCGAAGGGGTGCTTGGCCCAGGCCCCCATGAGGATGGTGAGGATGCCGGCGACCAGGGCGGTGACGGCGGCGACCGCGGGGAAACCAAGGCTTGCCCCGGAGGAATCGGGGCCGGAGAGGATGAGCGGGTTGAGCACGACGATGTAGCTCATGGCGAAGAACGTAGCGAAACCTCCACGGATCTCCCGCGAGAAGTTCGACCCCCGCTCGGAAATCTTGAAATACCGGTCGAGTGCAGAGCCCTGCTTGAGCATTGGTCCTCCGGGAAGATAAGGGTGGTTACTTGCATCCTATTCGGCGCCGACCTGCCCACCCGGCGATTTCACCTAGTCTGTAAGCAAGCCAACACTAGGAGGAATCAGCCCATGCGCCTGATCCGACAGCTTCTGACCGGCGTGCTCGCGGCCATGACCCTCGTTTCGGTCCTGTTCGGGGCCGCGGTTCCGGCGTCGGCCCACGACGTCGCGGAATCGACCAGCCCCGCCTCAGGGGCCACAGTGGCGACACCGCCGGAGAAGGTGTCGATCACGTTCAACCGGAACCCCCTGAGCCTGGGGTCGCAAATCCTGGTCAGCGATGCCGCGGGAAACAGCTGGGCCGACGGCAACGTGGAGATTGTGGACAACGTCGCCTCGCAGAGGCTCCGGCAGGGCGCCCCCGCCGGGGTTTTCACCGTGTCGTGGCGCATAGTCAGCTCGGATTCCCATCCCATCGAGGGCACCTTCACCTTCACCGCTACGGCAGGAGCGCCGGGTTCGACGGCGGCCTCCGCGGCCCCCGCGGTTCCTACGCTCACCACCCCGGAGCCGGGCGTCACGGCGACGCCGGCGCCCGTGCCGAACGCCGCCGAGCCTTTCCCGTGGAGCTTGGTGATCTTCGTCGGAACGGCGGTGGGGATCCTGGTCGCCTTGGCGTTGATGGCCAAGCGGCGGCTCACCGTGGAGGACGGCCCGGCCGCCCAAAGCAGTGAGGATTCGCCGCCGGTGTGATCAGGTGTAGGCCTGATCAGGCGTGGGCCTGATCAGGCGTGGGCCGCGAGGGCGAAGCCGCCGGACAGTGCGGCCGGGAAGCCGCCGGGATGTACTTTGGCGGAAATCGCGTTGCCGACCACCTTGGCCTGGCGCAGGACTTCCTTCGGCGTGGGAGTGATGAGCTCGCCCACACCCACCAGATACATGCCGAGTGCGTGCATGGCGGCCATCAGGTTCTGCCCGGCCGCGACGCCGAGCTCTGACAGCATGCGCCGCAGCTGGCTGTGGGCACACCGGGTCAACACCAGATGGTCCGCCAGAAGCACGCCACCCGGCGTGCGGACGGCCCAATGTTGGGCGGGGGAGCCGGCGTCGCCGGCATCAAGGTGGTCCAGCTGCAGGGCCCGGAGGTTGCTGCGGATATCCAGTTTGTGGTTGGTGGCGTAATTCCTCAGGTGCCGCAGGATTTCGTTGCGTTCCCTGAGCGTTGCTGCATCGGCGGCGTCGCAGCGCTGGAGCGAGGACCTGTTAGCGGGATGGCCCGCGCCCAGCAGGTCCAGGCCGTCCACGACGATGCAGCTGACCCCGCGGCGCCGCAGCTCGCTGGCAACCGCCAGTCCCGAAAGGCCGGTGCCGATGATGACCGCGGTGGTCTGCTCGACAGCCCCGTCTACAGGCGCGTCCGACACTGCAGGGTCCTTTCTCGAATGGTGCCCGGGGCGGCAATACATATCGCTGTCCGTTGACCGGTCCGGGCGCCGGCTCCCCGGGGGAGCTGCGTTCTGAAACTCGAGTCTCGGTTCAGCGATGCCTCGTAGACTACCCAAGATTCCCTGCCGTGGATAGAGCCCGACGAACAATCCTCCGGGGCTAGCGACGGCCCCGCGCTGACCCTGCGCCAACCCCGTCCTGGCCGCTTTCCGACGGCGGCGGTGGCCCTGGAAACGGCCGTCCGGCGCCCTTCCCCGAGGGGCGTTAACTCTGTGTAAAACCTTGGCCGTTGGCGTCCTTGGAAGCACCTTGGGGCATGCTTGCCAGTTCTCGCTTAACCGAGAATAGTTGGGAAAAACAGGGCTGTTGCCTGCAGCATCTGGACCGCGACGCCGGTGAACGGCTGCCGCGGACGGTGCTCGGTCATACCTCTGGCAGAATAGCGGCAACATCAGGCAAGAATCGCGAGGAGGCGGACCCCATGGGCCGAGAACAGGTTCATCCGGATCCGGCAGGGGAAGCGCGGAACAGCCCGGCTCCCCAGGGAATCGTGGTCGGCGTGGACGGTTCGGACCACAGCCAGTGCGCCTTGGTGTGGGCTGCCCGTGAGGCCGAACGCCGCCAGCGGCCGCTGCACATCGTGACTGCTTACTCCGTCCCGATCTTCGCGGCCTCAGGACTGGACGGCGGTTACGCCACGGTGGACGACTCGGTGATCCGGGAGGGTGCCGAGGCCATCCTGAAGCAAGCGATGGACAAGGTGGCCGGCTACAACATCGACGTCGATGCCTCCGTGGAGAACGGTGATGCGTCAGGGGTGCTCCTGGACATGAGCGAGACAGCCGAGCTGCTGGTCTTTGGCACGCGCGGCCGCGGTGGCTTCGTCGGCCGGCTGCTCGGTTCCGTCAGCAGCGCTCTGCCGGCACACGCGAAGTGCCCAACGGTCACCATCCCGCTGATCTGCGCCGACCGCCTGGGGGAAACGACGGACGACAGGCATGTCCTGGCTGAACGGGCGAAGTCCGGGCACGTGCCGGTCGAGAACGTCGTGGTCGTGGGGGTCGACGGCTCGGATCAGGCCCGGGTGGCTGTGCTGGAGGCGGCGGCCCAGGCCGAGCGGTTCTCGGCACCGCTCCGGCTGGTCTGCGCGGTCCCGCAGTACAACGGATCGCTCGCCTGGGTGCCCGCCCCGATGGACCGGGATGCCCTCTTCGCCGACATCAAGGTACAGCTCGACGCCGGCGTGGCCTGGCTTAAGAGCCATTTCCCCCGCCTGACGGTGGAGACACAGCTCGTCGACGGCTCCCCGGTCGACATCCTCGTGGACGCCAGCCGGCACGTCGAACTCGTGGTGGTCGGAACCCGAGGCCGCGGCGGCTTCACAGGGATGCTGCTCGGCTCGACGTCGGACGGCATCCTGCACCACGCCAAAGGCCCGGTCATGGTGGTCCCGGACCGGGATGATCCGCGGCTCGCGGACCGGGCAGCCTTCGGCCCCCTCCTCGGTGACTGACCATCCCTAATCCTCGTACCGAAGGGGGCAGGCCAGTGGAGGAGCTGCGAAGCGTGGATTCGCCCGGCCGCGAGCCTCCGCACGAGCCCAAGCCCGAACCCGAGCCCGAGCGGCAGCCGTCGCCGCAACAGTGGTTCGTCCTCGGGCTGGAGCTGGTCAGCGAGGACATGCTGGCCGACGTCGGCGGAAAGGCAGCCAACCTCGGGGAATTGTTCCGCGCCGGACTGCCGGTGCCGGCCGGGTTCTGCGTGACAATGGACGCCTACCGGGCAGCGATGGCTCCGGCGGGCCTCGAGCAGGTCCACCGCGGACTCTCTGCGGCCTCCCCCGAAGACCTCCCGGAACTGGCCAAACTGGCCGCCACCGCCCGTGGCCTGGCCATCGGCGCTCCTGTCCCCGCGGAGATCGCCGAGGCCGTCACGGATTCCTACGCCGCCCTCGGACCGGATGTCCCGGTGGCAGTAAGGTCCTCCGCGACGGCGGAGGACCTGCCGTTCGCCAGCTTCGCCGGACAGCAGGACACGTTCCTCAACGTGGTCGGCGCCGAAGCCGTGCTCGACGCGGTCCGCCGGTGCTGGGCCTCGCTGTGGACGGACCGGGCGGTGAGCTACCGCGCCACCCATGAAATCAGCCCGGCAACAGTGACGTTGGCCGTCGTCATCCAGCAGATGGTTGACGCCGCCGTCGCCGGAGTGCTTTTCACCGCGAACCCTGTGACCGGGAGGCGCCACGAAGCGGTCATCGATGCCAGCCCCGGCCTCGGTGAGGCCGTCGTGTCCGGGGCCGTCAACCCGGACCACTTCGTCGTCGACGGCGCTACCCGCGAAGTCCTCGAGCGCAGAATCGGGAGCAAGACGGTCGCGATCCGGCCATTGCGCGGCGGGGGGACCACCCGGATCGAGCAGGCGGAGGCCGTGTCCGCACCCTGCCTGACGGACAGCCAGCTCGGCGCACTGGAAATGCTCGGCCGCCGCGCGGAAGTCCACTTCGGCTCACCTCAGGACCTCGAATGGGCCATCGACCAGGACGGTGTTGCCTGGCTGACCCAGTCCCGTCCCATCACCACGCTCTACCCGCTCCCTGACAAGCGCCTGCATGCGGACGGCCCCCGCGTCTACCTGTGTTTCAGCCTGGCGCAAGGCCTCACCCGCCCCTTGACGCCGATGGGGCTGGCGGGCTTCCGGCGGATTGCCTCCTCCGTGGCGCAGGCGGCACGGTTTGAGGTTCCGGAACCGTCCGCCGGCCCTTCCCCCTACGCCCAGGCCGGGCAGCGGATCTTCTTCGACCTGACGGCCGTGGCCCGCAGCTCCACGGGCCGTGCGATAGTCCCGCGGGTTTTCGACGTGATGGAGGCGCGTTCCGCGGCGGTGCTGCGCCGGCTCTTCGAGGATCCCAGGTTCTCCGTCACCCTCAAGTCGCCCTGGCCGGTCCTGAAGCACATCCTTCCGGTCGCCGCGCGCGGCCGGGTCCCGGAATCCCTGCTCCGTGCTTTGGTCTCTCCGGAGGCGGCGTTGCGCCACGTCGAACGGTTCGGCGAACGGTTCAGGGCAGCCCTCCAGGTGCCGGCGGACGCCACGCCCCTGCAGCGCCTGGACCATGCCGAGCGCATCCTGGGCCGGGAACTGTTCCCGGTGGTCCCGAACATCCTTCCCCTGCCCGCGCTCGGCTTCGCCCTGCTGGCCGCCGCCGGCAAACTGCTCGGCACCCGCGCCGAACCGGGTCAGCTCCAGGCCGTCCTGCGGGGGCTGCCCAACAACGTGACCACAGAGATGGACCTGGCTCTTTGGCACCTTGCCGCCACAATCCGGGCCGATGCCGGTTCCGCCGCCGTCTTCTCGGACACTGCCGTCCCCGAACTGGCCCGCCGCTACCGCGGACGGGAGCTTCCCGCCGTCGTGCAGTCCGGGCTGGCCGGGTTCCTGGAACAGTACGGGCACCGGGCCGTGGCCGAAATCGACCTCGGGATGCCCCGCTGGTCCGATGACCCCTCCCACATCCTTGGCGTCCTGGCGAACTATCTCCGGCTGGACGATCCCGCGCTGGCCCCGGACCGGCAGTTCAGCAAGGCCGCGCTCGAGGCGGAAGAGCAGGCGGAGAGGCTCGCGGCCGCCGCCGCGGAACAGAGCCGGCTGCGCGGGGCACTGGTCCGCGCCGCCCTCAAACGGACCCGCCTGTTCGCCGGGCTTCGCGAGCTGCCGAAGTACCGCATTGTGGAGGCGCTGGCGGCGGTGCGCGCGCAGCTCGCCCTGGTCGGGGCGGAGCTGGCGGCGCTGGGCCGCATCCGGACAGCGGATGACGTCTTCTTCCTGGATCTCGCCGAGGCCCGGGCAGGGCTCGGCGGGCAGGATTTGCACGCCGCCGTGGAGCAGCGCCGGAATGCCTACCAGGAGGAGCTGGGCCGGCGGCACATTCCCCGGGTGCTGTTGTCGGACGGCACCGAGCCCGAGGCGCTGCCGGCCCGCGGCGGCGCAGGCACCTGGGCGGAGGCCAGCCCGGGCGTTCTAACAGGGGCTCCGGCATCGGCGGGCACCGTCACCGCCCGGGCCAGGGTGATCCTGGACCCCGAGGGGGCGCGCCTGGACCCGGGCGAAATCCTCGTGGCGCCGTCCACCGACCCGGGCTGGACGCCGCTGTTCCTCACTGCCGGTGGCCTGGTGATGGAGATGGGCGGGCCGAACTCGCACGGGGCAGTTGTTGCCCGCGAGTACGGAATCCCCGCGGTGGTGGGCGTCCCGGACGCCACCTCCCGGATCCACACCGGGCAGAGCATCACCGTCGACGGCGCCGCGGGCACCGTCGAGCCGGGCACGCACGCTCCGTAGTACTGATTTCTCCAGGCGGAAGCTACTTGAGAGTATTAGTCATGGCTTTGAACAACGACCGCGAACCCGATGCCGATGCCGAGGCGGGCCAGCACGGCGGCGTCCAGTCCGTAGACCGGGCCCTCGCGGTCCTAGAGATCCTGGCCCGGGACGGCCACGCCGGCGTAAGTGACATCGCCGAGGAGATGGGCATCCATAAGTCCACGGTTTCCCGGCTGCTGGGTTCGTTGGTGAGCCGCGAAATGGTCCACCAGAACAGCGAGCGCGGAAAGTACCAGCTGGGCTTTGGCATCCTGCGCCTGGCCAGTTCCATCCCCGGGCGGCTCAGCCTGGTCCGGGAGGCCCGGCCCGTTCTGGAGGCCCTCGCGGAGGAATTCAAGGAAACGGTGAACCTCGCCGTCCTGCGCTCCAACTTCGCCGTCAACGTGGACCAGGCGATGGGCCCATCGACACTGGCCACCTACGACTGGGTAGGCAGCCTCACACCGCTTCACGCCACGTCCAGCGGAAAGGTCCTGTTGGCGGCGCTGTCAGCGGACGATCGGGACAGGATCCTGAAAGAGACCGGGCTGCCGGCGAGGACCCCCCGGACCATTACCAGCCGGGGGAAGCTGGAGAACGAGCTGCTGGACGTCGCACGGGACGGCTATGGCGTCACGCTCGAGGAATTTGAAATCGGGATCAATTCCATGTCTGTGCCGGTCTACAGCCATCTTGGAGCGGTGATCGGGGCAGTGAGTATTTCCGGTCCGGCTTTCCGCTTTGACCCCGAGAAGGAGCCGGGGCTCGTGGAGGGCCTCAAAGAGGCGGGACTTCAGATCAGCGCCAAGATGGGCTACACCCGGCGCTGACACGTTCCTGCCCCCTCCACCGACGGCGGAGTGCCGGCGGCGAGGCCCAGCCGCACCTCTCCTGGCCGCGGCACGTCGCCAACCCTCTCCTGGGTTGATGGTGAGTGCGTCGTAACGGCGGTCCTGGCCGTCCTCGATTCCCGCAGTAGCTAGCGTCTGCATCCGACGCCTTCTTTCAACTGCTTACTTCGCAACAACTAGCGCTATGTGCAACAGCGTGACCGACCCCACCCCCGCTGTCAAAGGCCGTCGCAACAGGAGGCAGAGGCCGCGTTATAGAAGAGAAAAGCCTTGACAAGGATTGTGAGCTACCGCACTCTGTTGCTTATCGCGAGTGCAGTTGTTCAGGACGGAACGTCGGCTCGCTGCCCCCAGACCAAAGGACTTGCTCATGGCTTTAAACAGTGAAACCCGTGCGGACGATGACCTCCTGGTGGAAGACGACCTCCTTCCCGCGTCCACCGGCCCCGAGGCGGAGGCAGCAGACACCGAACAGATCATGCAGGAGCTCCGCCAGACCCGGGCCGAGCAGGCCGTGGCCGAGCGGCGGAACCGTAAGCTCACCCTCGATAAGGCCACCTTCGGCATTACCGGCGCTGTTGCCCTGGCGTTCGTGGCATGGGGCTTCCTCGGGCGGGACAGCCTGGCCACCACGTCCACCCTCGCCCTCGGCTGGGTCATGGAGTACACCGGCTGGCTCTTTATGGTCCTGGCCTCGTTGTTTGTTGTTTTCATCCTGTGGCTGGCCCTTGGCAAGTGGGGAAATATCCCGCTCGGCAAGGACGGTGAAAAGCCCGAGTACAAGACGGTCTCATGGATCGCCATGATGTTTGCCGCCGGCATGGGCATCGGCTTGATGTTCTACGGCGTGGCCGAGCCGCTTTACCACTACATCTCCCCTCCGCCCGGAACGGTGGACGGAAGGACGCCCGCTGCCATTCAAACTGCCATGGCCACCTCCATCTTTCACTGGACCCTGCACCCTTGGGCCATGTACGCCGTCGTCGGTATTGCAATGGCCTATGGAACGTACCGCCTGGGCCGCCGGCAACTGATCTCCGCCGCCTTCACCTCACTGTTCGGACTCCGGACCGTGGAAGGACCCGTGGGGAAGTTCATCAACATACTGGCAATCTTCGCCACGCTTTTCGGCACCGCAGCATCACTGGGACTGGGCGCCCTCCAAATCGGCAGCGGACTGACGTCGAACGGCTGGATCGATGAAGTCGGCACACCCGTCCTCGTTGCGATCGTCGCCATCCTGACGGCCTGTTTCGTTGCATCGGCGGTGTCAGGCATCAGCCGCGGCATCCAGTGGCTGTCCAACATCAACATGGTCCTGGCCGTGGTGCTTGCACTCATCGTCTTCATCGCCGGGCCAACCCTGTTCATTCTCAACCTCATCCCCGCTGCAGTGGGAGACTACGCCAGGGACCTTGCCGAAATGTCCTCCCGCACCGAAGCCGTCGGCGACGAGGCATTGCGCACCTGGATGTCCGGCTGGACCATCTTCTACTGGGCGTGGTGGGTATCCTGGACGCCCTTCGTCGGCATGTTCATTGCCCGGATCAGCCGCGGCCGGACCATCCGCCAGTTCGTCACCGGCGTCCTGCTGGTCCCCAGCATTGTCAGCGTCATCTGGTTCGGAATCTTTGGCGGCACCGCCTTCCACATCCAGCAGGAAGCGGACAAGTCGAACGCTCCCGGGCTGGTGTCCATGGCCAACGGGACGCCGTCCATCGACTTCGATGGCGCTCTGTTCGACCTCGTGAAGAACATGTCCATGCCTGGCTGGCTCACCACGGCGGTCATCGTCCTGGCCATGGTCCTGGTGGCCATCTTCTTCATCACCGGCGCAGATTCGGCGTCGATCATCATGGCCTCCCTGAGTTCCAACGGGTCCTCCGACCCGAAACGCGGCCTGGTGATCTTCTGGGGAGTCCTCACCGGCGCGGTGGCGGCGGTGATGCTGCTCGCCGGCGGCGACGAGCCGTCGGAAGCACTGTCCGGGCTCCAGCGCATCACCATTGTGGCGGCCCTGCCGTTCGTGCTGGTCATGCTGCTGCTGTGCTTCGCCCTCGTCAAGGACCTTCGGCGGGACCCGCTGTCCCTGCGGCGGCGGTTGGCGGACTCAGTGGTGGAACGTGCCATCCGCGACGGTGTAGACCAGCACGGTGGAGCCCAGTTCGACCTCGTGACCAAGCATGAATGCGGAGAACGCTGCCAGGACGGCGTCCGCTGCCCCGGCGTCGACAACCCCGGCAGCAAAGATGCGTCCAGCAGCACTGATCTCAGCGGCACCGACGTCCTCAAGCCGACGCCCACACTTTAGGAGCAACCCTTGACCATCCTTATTGACAGCCTCCCCCCCGGGAGCACCGAGGCCAGTGCCACCGCAGCAACCGGTGCCGCGTCGGCAGAATCCACCACCCGCCGGGCCGGATTCGTCCTCACCCTGTCCTGCCCCGAGCAACCCGGCATCGTCCGTGCGGTGACGGCTTTCCTCGCAGACCGCGGCTTCGACATCGTGGAGCACCAGCAGTTCGACGACCACGTCAGCGGGAAGCTCTTCCTGCGCACCGCCTTCACCGGAGGCGGCTCCGAGGGGCTCAACCCCCGGGAGGGCGAACTCGACCAGCAGGACGCGGAAAGTCTTACGGCAGCCTTTGCCCCCGTCGCCGGCGAGTTCGGCATGGACTTCACCATCAACGACGGCAGGCCGCAACGGCTGCTGGTGATGGTCTCGAAGTTCGGGCACTGCCTCAACGACCTCATATTCCGGTCGCAGGCAGGAAGCCTCGGTGCGGAGATCGCCGTCGTGGTTTCCAACCATCAGGACCTGCGGCCTATGGCCGAGGCCGCCGGACTGCCCTTCATCCATGTTCCCGTGACGGCCGCCACCAAGCCCGAGGCCGAGGCCCGCCTGCTGGAACTGGTGGCCGAGTACAACGCGGACCTGGTGGTCCTGGCCCGCTACATGCAGGTGCTGTCCAACGACCTCTGCACCAGCCTCCGCGGGCGGGCCATCAACATCCACCACTCCTTCCTGCCCGGCTTCAAGGGCGCCAAGCCGTACCACCAGGCCTACGACCGCGGCGTGAAGCTCGTCGGGGCCACCGCGCACTACGTGACGCCGGACCTCGACGAGGGGCCCATCATCGAGCAGGAGGTGTTCCGTGTGGACCACAGCCTGGACCCGGAGGCCCTGGTGACCGTGGGCCGGGACGCCGAAACCCAGGCACTTGCCCGGGCCGTGAGATGGCACTGCCAGCACCGAGTCCTGCTCAACAACACCCGCACTGTCGTATTCCGCTAACGCGAACGCCCGCCAAGCACAACAGGAGAAACACTTATGAGCGCATCACCACGCGTTGTCATCATCGGTGCCGGCATCGTCGGCACCAACCTTGCCGATGAACTCGCCAGCCGCGGCTGGACCAACATCACGGTGGTGGAACAGGGGCCCCTGGAACTGGCAGGCGGCTCCACCTCGCACGCCCCCGGCCTGGTCTTCCAGACCAACCCGTCCAAGACCATGACCGAGTTTGCCAGCTACACCGTGGACAAGCTGCTCTCACTCAGCGCCGACGGCATCTCCTGCTTCAACCAGGTGGGCGGGCTCGAGCTGGCCACCACCGAGGCGCGTCTTGAGGACCTCAAGCGCAAGCTCGGCTACGCCACCTCCTGGGGCGTCGAAGGCCGGATCATCGACGCCGACGAGTGCGAGAAGCACTACCCGCTGCTGAACAAGGGCGCCTTGGCCGACGGACGCCGCATCTTGGGCGGCCTGTACGTCCCCTCCGACGGCCTGGCCGCCGCGGCGCGTGCCGTTCAGCTCCTCATCAGCAAGACCCGCGCGGCAGGGGTGACGTACCTGGGCTCCACCGCCGTCACCGGCATCGAGCACTCGGGCGGCAAGGTCACGGGCGTGGAAACGGCTGACGGGGTGGTCCCGGCAGACATCGTCGTGTCCTGCGCCGGGTTCTGGGGCCGTGAACTGGGACGGCTGGCAGGCCTGAGCGTGCCTCTGCTGCCGCTGGCACACCAGTACGCAAAGACCACCCCGCTGGATGTGCTCCGCGGCGTCAACGAGCTGCCCAACGGGGCCAGCAAGCCCATTCTGCGCTACCAGGACCGGGACCTGTACTTCCGCGAGCACGGCGACCGGATCGGCATCGGCAGCTACGCACACAAGCCCATGCCCGCCGACATGGGCAACCTGCCGCGCGTCGCGGCCGATGAGATGTCCGACCACCACATGCCGTCCCGCCTGGACTTCACGCTGGAGGATTTTGCCCCGGTGTGGGAGGACTGCCAGGACCTGCTCCCGGCCCTGCACTCGGCCCGGATCGATGACGGCTTCAACGGCATCTTCTCCTTCACTCCGGACGGCGGCCCGCTGATGGGCGAGGCGCCCGACGTGGAAGGCCTGTTCGTGGCCGAGGCAGTGTGGGTTACGCACTCGGCAGGCGTCGCCAAGGCAATGGCCGAGCTCCTGATCGAGGGCCAGTCCCGCACCGACCTGCACGGCTGCGAGCTCACCCGCTTCGAAAAGGTGCAGACATCCGACGCGTACGTCAGCGAGACATCCCAGCAGAACTTCGTGGAAATCTACGACGTCCTGCACCCGCTGCAGCCCAAGGAGTCCCCGCGGGACCTGCGCGTCAGCCCGTTCAACGTCCGGCAGAAGGAACTGGGGGCGTTCTTCCTGGAGTCCGCTGCCTGGGAGCGCCCGCACTGGTTTGAGGCCAACCGCGGCCTGCTGGAGGAGCTTCCGGCAGAGTGGCAGGCGCCCGAGCGGGATGAGTGGTCCGCCATGTTCTCTTCCCCCATCTCCGCCGCCGAAGCGTGGAAGACGCGTACCGCCGTCGCGCTTTTCGACATGACGCCGCTGAAGCGGCTGTCGGTGGTCGGCCCCGGTGCGCAGGCGTTGCTGCACCGGCTCAGCACGGGCAACATCGCCAAGAAGCCGGGTGCCGTGACGTACTGCCTGCTGCTGGAGCACGACGGCGGCATCCGCAGTGACGTGACCGTCGCACGGCTGGCCGAGGAAGAGTTCCAGCTCGGCGTGAACAGCAACGTGGACTTCGACTACCTCCGGGTGGAGGCCCGGAAGCAGTCCGCGGCCGATCCGGCCCAGTGGGTGCACGTTTCCGATATCACCGGCAGCACCTGCTGCATCGGGCTCTGGGGGCCGCTGGCCCGAGAAGTGATCGGCAAGGTCAGTTCTGATGATCTGACCAACGACGGCCTGAAGTACTTCCGGACCAAGGAAATCTCGGTGGGCGGCATCCCGGTCACCGCCATGCGGCTCTCCTACGTGGGCGAACTCGGTTGGGAGCTCTACACCACCGCCGAGTACGGGCTGAAGCTGTGGGATCTGCTGTTTGAGGCGGGCCAGGAACACGGCATCATCGCCGCCGGCCGCGGCGCGTTCAACAGCATGCGGCTGGAAAAGGGGTACCGGCTGTGGGGCACGGACATGACGTCGGAGCACCACCCCTACGAGTCCGGCCTGGGCTTCTCCGTGGCCAAGGACAAGACGGGGTTTGTGGGGGCCGAAGCCCTTGCGGCGCGCAAGGAGCAGCCGGCCACGCGGGCTCTGCGGTGCCTGACAGTCGACGACGGCACGTCCCTGGTGCTGGGCAAGGAACCTGTCTACGTGAACGGCTCGGCTGCCGGGTACGTTACGAGCGCCGCCTACGGCTACTCGGTCCGCAAACCGATCGCGTATGCCTGGCTGCCGGCTTCGGTTTCCGAGGGGGACTCCGTGGAGGTGGAGTACTTCGGCAAGCGCATCGCCGCGACCGTCACGGCCGAACCGCTCTTCGACCCGGGCATGGAGCGCCTCCGGGGCTGACCTTCTTCACCGAGATGGCACTTACCGGCAGTCCCGGCGTCGGGGATTGCCGTTAAGTGCCAACTCGCGCGGAAACCAGCTCACCGCGACCGTCCTGACGCGAGAAAAGGCGCACCAGGGATCCTGGTGCGCCCTTGCTGGACGCTTCTGTTACTGGCGTGGCTACTGCGGAACCTGCGCCAGCGTTTCCCGCTCCGCGGCAATGGTGGTGTTGTCGCCGTGGCCGGTGCGGACCACGGTTTCCGGTGGCAGCGTGAGCAGCCGTTCCCGGATGGAGGCCAGGATGGTGGGGTAGTCGCTGTAAGAGCGCCCGGTGGCACCCGGACCGCCGTTAAACAGGGTGTCCCCGGTGAAGACCGTTCCTTCGCCTTCCAGGTAAAAGCACGTCGAGCCGGGGGAGTGGCCGGGCGTGTGGATGGCACGGAGGGTTGCTCCGCCCACCTGGAAAACGTCGCCGTCGGCGTGCTGCCGGTCCGGTTCCGTATCCGGGTACACCTGCTTCCAGAGAACCAGGTCCTCGGGGTTCAGGAAGATCGGGGCACCCACCGCGGCAGCGACTTCACGTGCTGCGCCGATGTGGTCGTTGTGCGCGTGCGTGAGCAGGATGGCCAGGACCTTGCGGCCCTGCACCTGGGCGATGATGGCGTCGGCGTCATGCGGGGAATCGATGATGACGCACTCATCGTCATCGCCCACGATCCAGACGTTGTTGTCCACGGCCCAGGTGCCGCCGTCGAGCGAAAACGTGCCCGAGGTGACCAGGTTCTCGATCCGTACCGCCATCAGAGCTCCACCACCGAACGGAGGACCTTGCCCTCGTGCATCTTGGCGAAGGCTTCCTCCACCTGGTCGATGGTGATGCGTTCGGTCACGAAGGCGTCCAGGTCCAGGTTGCCCTGTTTGTAGTGCTCCACGAGCATGGGGAAATCGCGGGAGGGCAGGCAGTCGCCGTACCAGGAGGACTTCAGGGAACCGCCCCGGCCGAAGACGTCCAGCAGGGGAAGCTCAAGCTTCATGTCCGGTGCCGGGACGCCCACCAGGACCACGCGGCCGGCCAGGTCGCGGGCATAGAAGGCCTGCTTGTACGTTTCGGGACGGCCGACGGCGTCGATCACCACGTCAGCGCCGTTGCCGTTGGTGAGGGCGCGGATGGCCTCGATGGGGTCTTCCTTGCTGGAGTCCACGCCGTGGGTGGCGCCGAGGGACTTGGCCATCTCCACCTTGTTGGCGTCGATGTCGACGGCGATGATGGTGGTTGCGCCGGCCAGCTTCGCGCCCGTGACGGCTGCGATGCCAACGCCGCCGCAGCCGATGACCGCCACGGACTCGCCGCGCTGGATCCCGCCGGTGTTGATGGCGGCGCCGATGCCGGCCATCACACCGCAACCGAGCAGGCCGACCGCGGCAGCGTCAGCCTCGGGGTCCACCTTGGTGCACTGGCCGGCCGCCACCAGCGTCTTCTCCGCGAAGGCGCCGATGCCCAGGGCAGGCGAGAGTTCGGTGCCGTCCTCGAGGGTCATCTTCTGGGTAGCGTTGGCAGTGTTGAAGCAGTACTGCGGCTGGCCCTTGGCGCAGGCACGGCACTGGCCACAGACGGCCCGCCAGTTGAGGATGACCCGGTCGCCTGGGGCGACTTCCGTGACGCCGGGGCCGACGGCGCTGACAACACCGGTGGCCTCGTGGCCCAGAAGGATGGGGAATTCGTCGGTGATGCCGCCCTGCTTGTAATGCAGGTCCGTGTGGCAGACCCCGCAAGTAAGGATGTCCACCAGGGCCTCGCCTGGACCGGGGTCCGGGACCAGAATGGTCTCCACTGACACCGGGGCGTTCTTTTCCTTGGCAATCACTGCCTTGACCTTGTGAACCATCAGCTGGTGTTCCTTCCTAAGTACGGGAATGTGGGTCGGGGCATGGGCCGACAACGGCCAGAGTCCCTAGTTTTCATGCGTCTAGTTCTCATGCGTCGATCGATGCCCTGAGCCGGCCGATAGTAATGCCGCGTTTATTGCGTATTACACAACATGGTGCACATAGCGCGTACTCGAAATATGTCGGGCGCTGTCGAGGAGTGTCAATAGAACAGCAATGTGCTACGTCATTGCGACCGCCCCCATGCCGATGGCCATTGCTCATCCGTGCACCCAGGCAGCGTTCGTGGTTACAGGGCACCCGGGCGGCTCCCCAGGCGTCCTGGTCGCTACAGTTGGGCCATGAGTGAAGAGCAGGACCCGGGCGCCGGGAACCCGGCCGGCGCCCGGCAGGTTCCGCCCGCGCCGGCCGACGCATGGCAGGTTCCGCCCGCGCCCGCTCCGCACGCTCCGCCGGTGGTCGACGACCCCTGGCTCCCGGGCTGGCTTGTGCGGCGTCCGCTGACGGCAGGCTGGATCTGGACCGCATTCTGGAGTGCGCTGATCATCGCCGACGAATTCCTCGACCTTGCCGGCTGGTCCTGGTATGTCCTGGTGGGAATGGCCGCGCTTCCCACCCTGCTGGCAAGCCTGGCCCTGCTGCATGCCACGCCAAGGCGCTTCCTGAAGTCCCGCAGGGAATCTGTGCTGGCGCACTTCTTTGTCCGCTTCCTGGCCCTGACGGCGGCGTTCCTCGTCTGGGGCCTCTCGGTGGTAATGAGTGCCTCGATCTCCACAACCATCCAGTCGCTCGTCGGCGCCTCGGAGCGGGAGGTCACCTCGTTGGGCTTCAATCTGCTCCTGGCCTCCACCCCCCTCGTGGTGTCCGTGCTGTGGCTGGCTTTCATCATCCGGTGTGCGTGGTTCCTCCGCCGGCTGCGTGGCTGGGCGCAGGATCCGGCCGGGGCCCGCGTGCCGAAAAAGTTCCTGCGCACGCGGCCGCGGCTGCGGCGGGTGGTGCTCGGGCTCGCCCACCCCGGACTGTTGCTCGTCGCCGGGCTCGGAACTTCGGTCCTGGCGCTCCTGTTGGGCGCGGTCGAGCTGACGCTCTCCGTGTTGGAGTAGTAACCGCGGGCTGCACTAACGCCGGCTGCACTCAGTACTGCATTATCTCCGTGCGGCAGCTCGCGGGCCGCTACGGCAGTGTCCCGCTCCGGGGGTGATGCCCGGCATATCCGGGCGTACTGTTGGACTATGAGCTGCAACGTTGGAGCGCGGTCCCTGTGACGCGCAACTGGCTACGCTGGATTCCCGCCGTGGCTGTCCCCGCCGTAGTAGCGGGCGGTGTCCTGGTGGGCTCGCTGCCCGCGAGCGCCGGTGATCCTTTGCCGGCCAAGACGCCGCAGCAGGTGCTGGCGATGATCGCCCAGCACCAGGAGAAGTCCCTCTCCGGGACGCTGGAGCAGACGTCGGAGCTCGGTTTGCCGCAGCCGCCGAAGGCCGGCCCGGAGGCTGGTTCCCCGGACACCGCGTTCTTGGAGCTGCTGTCCGGACCCCACACGGCGCGGGTGTACCTCGACGGGCCGGAGAAGGCCCGCATCCAAGTGATGGACCGGCTGGCTGAGCGCAATGCCATCAAGCGCGGAAGTGACCTCTGGTTCTACAACTCCAAGGACAACTCGGCCGCCCATGCCCAGCTGCCTGCCCGTGCCGCCGAGCACCAGCATAACAGGCCCGGCATGATGCGGACCCCGGAGGAACTGGCCGACACCCTGCTGGCGAAAGTCGGTGAAACGTCGGACGTGTCGGTGGGTGCCGATGTTAAGGTCGCGGGGCGGGCAGCGTACAACCTCGTGCTCGCGCCCAAGTCCGCGGTGACGCTGATGGGGTCTTTGGCGATCTCGGTTGACGGCGAAAGCGGGCTGCCGCTCGGCGTCGAGCTGAAGGCGCGGGGTCACGCCGAACCCGCCTTCCGCGTTGCGTTCACTAGCCTTTCGCTTGATGCCCCGGACCCCTCCGTCTTCGAGTTCAGCCCGCCGCCCGGCGCTACGGTCAGGGAGATCCCCCTTCCGGAGCACCGCGCCGAAGGCTCCCTGCCGCCGGCGTCGGAAGACCCGTCGAAAGACCTTGGGCCGAAGAGCGAGCGCCACTCCGTTACCGGCACGGGCTGGGAGTCCGTGGTCGAGCTACCCGCCAGTGCCTGGCAGCCGGGCTCGACGTCGGCCGGCCCGCCGTCGGAGGACAACGGACTCGAATCAGGATCTGGTGCGGGTGCCCTGCTTGAGCAGGCGGCCGTCGCCGTTCCGGGCGGCAAGCTCCTGTCCACTGCGCTCGTGAACGTCCTGATTCTCGACGACGGACGCATTTTCGCCGGTTCCGTGCCTCTGGAACGGCTTCAGTCCGCCGCCGCAAAGGGCTGACCGCTCGGTGGGGGCGAGCGGTGACAGCAGAGTGGGTTCCCTGTGACTGCCGTCGCGCCTGATGCTGAACTGAGTATCGAGACCCGCGGTCTGAGCAAGCGCTTCGGTCACCAGTTGGCCGTGGACGGCGTCGACCTTTCCGTCCCGAAAGGCTCGGTCTTTGGTTTCCTGGGACCCAACGGTTCGGGCAAAACCACCACAATCCGGATGATGCTGGGCCTCGCCGCAGCCACCGGCGGCTCTGTGCGCCTGCTGGGAGAGGAGATGCCCCAACACCTGCACGAGGTGCTGCCGCGCGTGGGTGCCCTCGTTGAAGGGCCGGCGTTCTATCCGTTCCTGTCCGGCACGGCCAATCTGCAACGCTTCGACGCCGCGGACCCGTACGGGGCCGCAGCCACACGGAACGCCCGGGTGCGGTCAGCGCTGGAGCGGGTGGGCCTGGGCCATGCGGCGGACAAGAAGGTCCGGGCGTACTCCCTCGGCATGAAGCAGCGGCTCGGCATCGCCAACGCACTGCTGGCGCCGCGCGAGCTGCTGGTCCTGGACGAGCCCACCAACGGCCTCGACCCGCAAGGTACCCGGGAGGTCCGGAACCTGGTGCGCTCGCTGGCGGCGGACGGCGCCACGGTGTTCGTCTCGAGTCATCTGCTCGCGGAAGTGGAACAGATCTGCACGCACGCGGCCATCATGAGTGCTGGCCGGCTGGTTGCCCAGGGGACACTTCCGGAACTCCGCCAGGCCGGGCAGGCGCGGATCCGGGTGCTGACCCCCGATGCTGGGACGGCGGTACAGGTCCTGGCGGGTCTCGGCTTCACCGTCAACGGCGACGGCGGCCGCCACGCCCGGGTGGCATCCGTGTCCGGCGTGGGCCCGGGAAGCACCGGGAACGGCTCCACACCGGAGGGCGCCGTTCTCTTCGCGCCCCTGCCGGCTGCTGGATCCGACGCCGGCGTGCAACCCGAGGCCGTGGTGGCCGCGCTGGTGGCAGCAGGTGTCCGGGTCCGCGGTTTCGCGACCGAACAGGCCAGCCTTGAAGAACGGTTTGTGGCCTTGACAGGGGAGGGCTTCGACGTTGTCCAGTGAATCCCGCGACGCCGAGGGCCCTGCCGGCGGGTCCTCCACGCAGGTTCCGGTCCGGCGCCATCCCCGGACCGGCGCTCTGCTGGGATCCGAGCTCGGCGTGATGTTCCGGCGCCGCCGGACCTGGGCAATGCTCTGCGCCCTGGCCGCCATTCCGATCCTGATCGCTGTGGCCGTGCGGGTCTCGTCCCCTGTTCCGGCGGGCCGCGGACCGGCCTTTCTCGACAGGGTCTCGCAGAACGGGTTGTTCGTCGGGCTCACCGCCATGCTCGTCTCGGTTCCGTTGTTCCTCCCGCTGACCATAGGCGTGGTTGCGGGAGACACCGTGGCCGGAGAGGCCGGGCTGGGAACCCTCCGCTACCTGCTCGCTGCCCCGGCCGGCCGGGTCCGGTTGCTGCTGGTGAAGTATGCCGGTGCCGTGGTGTTCTCCGTCGTGGCCCCGCTGGTGGTGGCGCTGGTGGGGGCAGGGATGGGTGCCCTGCTTTTCCCTGTCGGGCCGGTGCCGCTGCTCTCGGGTGACTCGATCGGTGCGGGCGAGGCCTTCGTGCGGCTGCTGCTCGTTGCCGCGTACCTTGCCGTCTCGTTGCTGGGGCTTTCCGCGATCGGCCTGTTCGTGTCCACCCTCACGGACGTGCCGGTAGGAGCGATGGCCGCCACGGTGGTGCTCTCGGTTGTCTCGCAGGTGCTCGACGCCCTGCCGCAGCTGGAATGGCTCCACCCCTGGCTGTTCAGCCACTACTGGCTGGACTTCGGCGACCTGCTCCGCCAGCCCGTGGCCTGGGATTCCTTCGCCACGAACGTCCTGCTGCAGGGCGGTTACGTCGCGCTTTTCGGCGCGCTCGCCTACAGCAGGTTCATTACCAAGGACGTGCTGTCCTAGTTGTACTGCCGAGCTACACCCAGGCACGCTGCAGGTCTCAGGCGCCGCCCGCGCCGCGCCTCAGGCGTGCTGGTGGGCCTCATGTTCCGCGTGGCTCACCGGTTCAAGCTGGAAGGTGCAGTGCTCGGTGTCGAAATGGGATCCCAAGCAGGTGACCAGCTTGTCCAGCACCCGGTCGGCTCCGCTGGCGCTCAGGGCGTCATCTTCCACCACAACATGTGCCGAAAAAACCGGCACTCCGGACGTGATGGTCCAGATGTGGATGTCGTGGACCGACACCACCCCGTCCACGGCGAGGATGTGTTCCCGGATCAGCTTTACATCCACGCCTTTGGGGGATGCTTCGAGGAGAACGTCCACGACGTCACGCAGCAGGTGCCAGGCCCGCGGCACGATCATGAACGCAATGAGGATGGACGCAATGGTGTCCGCCGCCTGGTAGCCGGTGGCCAGGATGATAATCCCGGCGGCAATGACGGCGATGGAGCCAAGCAGGTCTCCCAGCACTTCGAGGTAGGCGCCCCTGACGTTAAGGCTTTCCTTCTGGGCGCCGCGCAGGATCAGCAGCGAGACGAGATTAGCGACGGCGCCGAGGGCGGCGGCGGTCAGCATGACGTCGGTGCGCACCGCAGGAGTCGTGCCGAGCCGGGCGATCGCTTCGGTGACAATGACCACCGCGATGACGATCAGGACCAGGGCATTGGCCAGCGCCGCCAGGACTTCGGCGCGCTGGTACCCGTAAGTGCGCTGATTGCTCGCGGGGCGGGCGGCGATCCAGGCGGCCAACAGGGCGATGGAGACCCCGGCGGCGTCCGAGAGCATGTGCCCGGCGTCGGCGAGCAGTGCCAGCGAACCGGACAGCACGGCGCCGATGACCTGGACCAGGACCACCGCAAGGGTGATGCACAGGACGCCCACCAACCGCTTCCGATGTTTCCCGGTGCCAGTGGCCGCGATGCCGTGCGAGTGGCTGTGGTCGTGTCCCATGGATATAAGGCTATCCCCAGCCCAGCTCGTGCAGGCGCTCGTCGCTGATGCCGAAGTGGTGCGCAATCTCGTGCACCACCGTGACCGTGACTTCCTCGATCACGTCCTCCCGGGAGGCGCAGATGTCGAGGATCGGCTGGCGGTAGATGGTGATGCGGTCCGGCAGCGAGCCGGCATCCCACCAGGAGTCCCGTTCGGTCAGGGGCACGCCCTCGTAGAGGCCCAGCAGCACCGTGTCGGGGTCCTCGCCCGGCTGCGGGGTGTAGTCGTCCTCGATGAAAACCGCCACATTGTTCATGGTCTTCGCCAGCTCCGGCGGGATCCGGTCGAGCGCATCGCTCACCGCAGCCTCGAAGTCGGATTCCGACATCGGGAACGGCTCTGGGTCCTCGTCGGGACCGGAAGGAACGATCGGGAGGCCTGGCGGCAGCGAAGCGGGCACAGTTGAACTCTAGCGCCGAACCGGTGGACCCTAGCGGGACCTCCGGCGGGTCAGCGCAACGCCCACCAGGCAGATGCAGCCGCCGATCAGGCCCCAGACGGTGGGAATCTCGCCCAGGACGAGCCAGGAAATCAGGATGGTGGTGCCGGGCACCAGATAGGTGGTGGCGGCAAGCCGTCCGGCGTCGATCAGGGAGAGGGCGTAGGCCCAGGTGGTGAAGGCGATCGCCGTCGGAAAGATGCCGAGGTAGACCAGCCCGAGTGTGGCCGGCAACGGTGCGGCCTGCAGTTCAGTCACCAGCTGCCCGCTGAAGGGCAGGCAGCAGGCGGCACCCACCAGAATGCCGAACCACGTTGCCTGGGCTGCGGGGAATTTCCGCAGCACGGGCTTCTGGACGATCACGCTCACGGCGGCGAGGGCAGCGGCGAGGAGGCACAGGAACACGCCGCCTACATCCGCCGTCGACCGCTGCCCGGAACCGAGCGCAATCACCGCCACCCCCGCAAAGGCCACCAGGCTGCCGATAATCAGCCAGCGGGGGAACCCTTCCTTCAGGATGATGCCGGCCATGACCGCGACGAGGATGGGATTGACGTTGATGAGCAGGGCGGCTGTCCCGGCGTCAAGCAGGTGTTCCGCGGCGTTCAAGGCGACGTTGTACCCGCCGAACCACATGATGCCGTACGCCAGGATGGGCAACCATTCCCGGCCCGCGGGCAGGGGGCTGGTTTTCCCGAGTTTCGGGAGTACCACGAGGCCCAGCACGACGGCGGCTATCGCCAGACGGCCAAGGGTTAGGGACCCGGGGGAGAAGCTGGGACCGACGGCCCGGATGCCCACGAACGCCGATGCCCAGAGCACCACGGTGACCACGACGGCGGCGATGCCGAGTCTGCTGATCTGGCCGGGGCGGGGCGGCGGTTTGGGGGATGCCGCGGCAGCAGCCTCTGGCGGCACTTCGTAGGTGCTGTCCGGCTGCGGGGTTTCGCGGTGGTTGCTTTCCGGGTGTGGGGAGCCTGCGTGGGCGGTTGTTGCCATGTTGCCAATGTAGTGCGTGCGGCACCCGCGCGGCTGGCGGAAATCGGCCACGTCTAGTCGAGTTCCTGCCAAAGGGGCAGCGACCTCACCGGAGCACGCGCGCCGCCTCCTCGATGGCCGAGGCAACCCTGTCCAGCGCCACTGATCCATGGCGCCACTGCTGCCAGTGCAGCGGCACGTCGAGGTGGCTGGAAGGGGTCAGGGTAACAAGCCGCCGGTGCTGCACATCCGCTGCTGCTTCGATTTCAGGCATCAGGCCCCAGCCCATCCCGAGGCGGATGGCTTCGCCGAATTCCTGGGCTGCGGGGACGTAGTGGCGCGGCGGATCCAGTGGTCCGCGGCTGATCCTGCGGAGGTAGCGGTCCTGGAGATCGTCCTTGCGGTCAAAGACAATCACGGGTGCTGCGGCGAGCGTTGCGGCGTCCGCGCCTGTGCCGGCGCCGGTGCCGAACCAGCGGCCGGCGAAGCCGGGGCTGCAGACCGGCAGGTACCGCATGACTCCGAGGCGGCGGGAGGAGCAGCCGGGGGAGGGCTTGGCGGTGGTGGTGACCGCCGCCGCCGCGGCCCCGCTGCGCAGCAGCTCGAGCGAGTAATCCTGGTCCTCACGCAGGATTTCGAGCTGCACGGTGCCGGCCACCGCGGCCAGGCCTGCTAGCGCCCAGGTGTGCAGCGAATCGCTGTTGATAACGAGGGTGAGCCGGGGCAGGGACCCAGCCGCCCCAGGCTCCAGTTCCTCGGCCAGATCAGCGGAGAGCATGTCCAGTTGCCGGGCGTAACGCACCACGGCCTGTCCCGAGGACGTGAGCTCCAGCGGACGGGTCCGCCGGAGTACCGGGCGGCCAATTGCCACTTCCAGGGCGCGGACGCGCTGACTGACGGCGGAGGCGGTGACGGACAAATGGCTGGCTGCTGCTTCGAAGCTTCCGTGGGCGACGATGGCGGCAAGGGTCCGGGCATGGTCGGACTGGATGTCCATCATTAGCACAGCTTACGATGCCTAAGAATCTTTAGCTGGCATCATGATGCGCGGGCACCTAACGTGGAGACAGTGATCCTCTCCGCCTTTTCGGGCCTCGCCAGCGGCCTTTCCCTCATTGTCGCCATCGGTGCCCAGAACGCCTTCGTGCTCCGCCAAGGCATCCTGCGCTCGCATATCCTCCTGGTTGTGGTGGTGTGCGCTGTTTCAGACCTCGTGCTGATCGGGCTTGGCGTGGCCGGTATCGGCGTCCTGATCGAGCGGGCGCCCGCCGTCCTCGACGTGGTGCGGTGGGCAGGCGCCGCCTTCCTGCTGGCGTATGGAGGCCTCGCGGCCATGCGGGCGGTCCGGGGCGGAGCGGTTTCCCAGCCCGGCGTCCGGCAATGCGGCACGTGGCTCGCGGCGCTGGGCACCTGTCTGTCCCTGACGTGGCTCAACCCGCATGTCTATCTGGACACGGTCTTGCTGCTGGGCTCCTTGGCGGGCACGCATGGCCCCGAAGGGCGGTGGTGGTTCGCGGCCGGCGCAGGACTGGGGAGCATCGCCTGGTTCGCCGCGCTCGGGGCGGGTGCCCGGTATCTTGCGCCGCTGTTCCAGCGCCGGAACGCGTGGCGGGTGCTGGACGCAGGGATCGCCCTGGTCATGATCACACTCGCCGTCCTCCTGGTTGCCTGAGCGTCACGTCGGCCCGCCCTTAGCCCCTCGCTGCACCCGCCGGACAGCCGATTTTGGATTATCCGGGGGTGTGCCCTTATAGTTTTATAGTCCAGTTCGGAGGAACCCGGAAGGACAAGAACAGAAGGCTTCGGCCCTTAGTTTTTGCCCTTGTTTTTAGCGTGTTCAGTCGGACGGCGTCCTGGCCCCCATCGTCTAGCGGCCTAGGACACCGCCCTTTCACGGCGGCGGCACGGGTTCGAATCCCGTTGGGGGTACGCAAGGAACTGGTCAAACCGGATGTGAAAGTCTGGTAGGCTAAAGGCCTTGAAAAATTGCAGTAGCGATACTGTAGAGAAGCAAGAAACAGCAAGGCCCTGTAGCGCAGTTGGTTAGCGCGCCGCCCTGTCACGGCGGAGGTCGCGGGTTCAAGTCCCGTCAGGGTCGCTCTGATTGCCAGAAGAAATTCCGGCTCTCATGGTGACACGTCACCTAGGCTCTGTAGCTCAGTTGGTAGAGCGTTCGACTGAAAATCGAAAGGTCACCGGATCGACGCCGGTCGGAGCCACCAGCTAGAACCCCGCAGTTTCCGTTCACACGGAAACTGCGGGGTTTTTTGTCGCCGCATGCCACTGGTGCACACCAACGTGCAAGGATGCAGATGGGCGGCGGCGGTGTGCAGATTTAGACACGGTTCGTCGGCCCCGGCGAGCAGTACGCTGTTGCTACGGTTCACATCGAGGAGTACCGATGATCGCGAAATTGCGAACGTTTGTCAGCCGGCACCTGATCGCCGATGACCCGTGGCCGCAGTATTCCCGCCTGGACTTGGCGGACGGCATCGTTGAAGCACCGGCCACGACGCCCAAGGAGCTCGCCGAGATCGAAGCCCGGCTCGCGGGGGACCGCCAAGACTTCGCCACCGGCATCCCCGCTGAGTTCGTGCAGGACCGGGCCTACCTCCTTGCACTGGCGAGGGAGCAGGCCGCGAAACTCGACGCCGTTGCCCGGTTGGTGGACCACGCTGCGAAGGACGGAAAAAACACCGTGAACCTCACGGAAGTCCAAGCCGCGATCAGTGAGCAGTCGGCGGCATAACGGCCGCCTAGCCCCGGCGTCTGGCAACCTGACCGCTGTTCCGCAGGACTTTATCGGGCTCCATCCTGCCCGCCGAGCAGTTGTTGGATCTCCTGGCTCAGCAAAGAGACATTCCTGCGGAGTACCGCCCTCACGGCATTCGCGTCCGGGAGGGAGCCGAGGGCGAGCTGCCGAAGCAGGGCGCGGCAGTAGTCCTCGAGCCTGGCGGCACCGACCATCGAGGACGTGACGTGCAGGCTTGAGATGGCCTTGCGGGCGCCCTGGACATCGCCGCCGGCGAGCATCTCCACAATTGCGTCGGAGCGCGAAGGTAGCAGCCGCAGGTAAGCGTTGAGGAAGTCGTGGGCAGATTCGTAGCCCACGTCCTCGGTAAGGAGCCGCAGTCCTTCAGGCATAAGTACAGGACGGGCTGGGAGTGGCTCCGGAATCTGTGGATAGTTCATGTAAGGCACCGCCCAAAGCCGAAGGTTTACAGGCCGCGACGCTGCTGCACGGCCTTGGGCCCAGTCTTCCGGACGAGCATCAAGACCGGCGCACACGGAAGCTCAACATTTGCTCAAGCGGAACCCGGGAATTGGTTGTTGTGGCGCCGTCACCAACGGCGGCGGTAGCTTTGGCATACTCTTTGTCGGGAAAGCTGAGGTACCGGAGGTACCGCTGATGCTTGGCTTGTCCACGTCGTTGCTTTTGATCGCCATGCTGGCTGTGGCAGCTCCCCTTGCGGCCCGCTTCCTCGATCGGGTGGTCAAGGTGCCCATCGTAGTGTTCGAGATTGTCCTCGGAATCCTGCTCGGCCCCAGCCTGTTGGGGTGGATCCAGTCCACCCAGTTCACGGATACGCTGGCCGACTTCGGGCTGGCCATGCTCTTCTTCGTTGCCGGCAACGAGATCGATTTCGCCCTCATCCGCGGCCGGCCCGCCAACCGTGCGTCCGCTGGCTGGATCCTCTCATTGGCGGCAGGCATCGGCGCTGGCTTTGTCCTCGCTCCCACACCCGAAGCTGCTGTGATCGTCGGTGTCGCCTTGTGCTCCACGGCTCTGGGCGCGCTGCTGCCAATCCTTCGCGACGCCGGCGAATCAAAGTCGCCGATCGGTATCGCGGTCACCGCACTGGGTGCTGCCGGGGAGTTCGGACCCCTGCTGGCCATCTCGCTGTTCTTCAGCGGCCGGCAGTTGGGACCGGCAACAGCAGTACTTCTCGGATTCGTTCTCCTGACGGGCCTGGCGATTTACTTCGCCTCCCGCGCACGGCACTCCCTGTTCCACTCCCAGGTCACCAGGACCCTGCACACCAGCGGCCAGTTCGCCGTCCGGTCCATCATGTTCATCCTCACCGTGCTCGTGGTGCTCAGCATGGTGCTGGGACTGGACATGCTGCTGGGTGCATTCGCCGCCGGCGTCCTCTGGAAGGTTGCCATCGCGCGGGCTCCTGAACAAGACCGGAAGGTCATCGAGACAAAAATCGACGCCATCGCGTTCGGTTTCCTGGTGCCGATCTTCTTTATCGACACCGGCATCGACTTCGATCTACGCGCGCTGACCGCCAGTCCGACCGCCCTCGCGTTGGTCCCCCTGTTCCTGCTCCTCCTGCTCATCATCCGCGGTCTGCCGTCGCTGCTCGCCGCTCCTCCCGGGTCCACTCCTGCCGAGAAACGGGCCATCATACTGTTTGGTGCAACGGGACTGCCGATTATCGTGGCCGTGGCAGCGATCGGCAGAGACGAGGGGCTCATCACAAGCGGAACGTCGTCCGCGCTCATAGGAGCAGGAATGCTGTCGGTGCTCCTGTTTCCGTTGCTCGCACTTCGTCAGCACCAAGGCAAACCGTCGCGACGCCCACGCGGCGCAAAGAACTCCCGCAGGAGACGGCACCAGGCCGACGTCGTAGGCGAAGCACCAAAGTGAGCATCCGTGGTCCCCTACGTTCGGAGAAGTTCGGAGACCGAGCCCGTGACCCAACCCCGCCTTCAGAATTTCCCCGGGTTTTTCCATCTGCGGCATGCATCCCCCTTGCCGCCGCCAGGGTCTAGGGTGGTGTCAAAGAGAAGGGGGAGTGGCTCATGGAATACCAGAATTCCCAGCCCGTTGCGGGCCCCGTGCCCAAACTGCCCGTGGCAGCACCATTCGGTGGCGGCCGGACCGTCATCACCGAGGCCGCTGTCGCGAAGGTCGCCGGCATCGCCGCACGCTCGGTTCCCGGCGTCTATTCCCTGGGCTCAGGACCCTCCCGAGCCCTGGGGGCCATCCGCGATGCGGTCGGCGGGGCTGATCACGCCGCCGGTGTGCGGGCGGAAGTCGGCGAGACCCAGGTGGCGGTCGACATAGACCTCGTAGCGGTCTACGGCACACCCCTTCATCCTCTGGCAAACCAGATCCGCGCTGCCGTCTACGCCGCGGTCGAGGAACTTGTCGGTCTGCAGGTCATCGAGGTCAACATCGAAATTCATGACGTGTACGTGCCGGGCCCGGTGAAGCCGCCCGTCGCCGGTGAGGCACGGCCCACAAGGGAGGTAATCTAGTGAGTCTGACCGTTGTAGGGATGGCCGTCGGCGCCTTCGTGGCCTTCATGTCCTTCCAGTTTGGCGCGTGGGGCTTCCTGGGTTCGCTCCTGTTCGTGGGCATCGGAGCCCTGCTGGGGCGTGCGGCGGAAGGGAAACTGGACCTGCGCGGCATGCTGGACGCCCTGAACGGCCGGCGTTCCTCCTCATGACCAACACGGCCCAAGGGGCACTCCGCGGCCGGACGCTGGCAGGCCATAACCGCATCAGCACCCAGGCCCTGACCAGCCTGGCACGCGCCGCGGCAGCAGAGGCCCTCGGGGTCGAAGCGCAGGACGTCCGGGCGGATTGGTCCGACGACGACGGCCTCCTTGCCTTGTCCCTGGTCACCCCGATCGCTGTGCCCCCGCTGTCGGCCATCCTGCGCGACCCCGGCCGGGTGGCCGGCTTCGGCGGCTCCATCTGGGACCGCGCTGTCGCAGCCAAGGCGGCAATCCTGCGTCGCGTCACGGAGCTGAGCGGGGCAGGGCTGAGCCGCGTGGACATCCGGATCAGCGGGGCAAGCGTCAAGGAAGGACGACGGGTCCGGTGAGCCACGTGACGGAAAGCAAGCTCCGCGGAAAGAGTGCCGCTCCCGCGGGCTTGGGTGACGGCGCCGCGGGGATGGAACGTATTCTCGCGCGCGAGACCCACCCCTCGCGGGCGATGGCCGCGATTATCGCCGCCGTTCTCGTGATCGTGCTGTGCGGTTACGCCCTTCTGGAAACAGCCGTGCGGGCGACAGGACAGCCCGCCTGGCTGGTGGATCCGGAAACCGCGGCTGAGCAGGTCGTGGCACTCCCCAGCGGCGTCCCTCCACTCTTACTCGGCGCCCTCGGTGCCGTGCTGGTGATGGTCGGACTGTTCTTCTTCCTCAATGGCGTGCTGCCGGGCCGGAGGGCCCGCCACCTCCTGAAGGACCGCCGCGCCGCCGTCGTCGTGGATGACGAGGTGATTGCATCGGCTTTGGCGCGCCGGGCCAGGCTGGCTGCCAACGTGACGCAGGAACAGGTGATGGTGACCGTCTCTAAGAACCATGTGGTGGTCAATGTCCGCCCGACCTCAGGAATTCCACTTCAAGCGGAGACTGTCCTGGCGGCGGTGCAGGAGGAACTGGGCGAAATGGCGCCAGTCCCCACGCTGGATGTCCGGATCAACCTGGCCACCGCGGGGGTCATCGGCGCATGAACAGCACCCCCCGGCTCCTTAACCGCGTCCTGATCGGAATTCTGGGCATCCTGATGGTGGCCGCCGGCACCCTGCTGCTTCTGCTTGCCACCGTCCCGGCTGTCGGGCGCTGGTGGCGGGGCTGGTCCGCCGGCGCCTGGAGCAACTGGCAGGACGCCCTCGCCCGCACGCGCTTTCCGGGACAGCCGGAAAGCTGGCTGTGGCTGGTGCTGACCGTGCTGTTGGCGGCCGTGATCGGCGCCATGGTGGCGTGGATCGCGCAGCAGGGCAAAGGCCGAGCCAACCTGCTGGCGGCCGGCGAGGACCCCGGGGAGATCCCCGGCAACGTCTTGATTGGCGGCGGAGTTGCCGAGCAGGTCCTCCGGGCCGCCCTGGCCGACCGCGCGGACGTCGCAGGAGCCACCGTCGCGACGTATGAACGCCGCGGCCAGCCCGCGCTTCGAGTCCGCGTCCAGCCACGCCAGGGGGTTGCCCCGCACCTGCTTGCCGCGGATGTGTCGGCCCTCGTCGAAGCGCTCGACGCCGTCGTCGGCAAGCGCACGCCGGTGCTTATCCATATAAGCTCAGGGGCGCGCTCCCGGTTTGGGCGGGCTGAGCGGGTGCGCTGACCCCCAAGGTTACGTTCCGGTAACATTCCTCACCGCCCGGGAGTCCTTCGGGGTCGCGAAACGGCGGATTCTCGGGGATGGCGTTCCGCCCGGCCAGCGTTTCCTTTTGATAAAGTCCGATGTAAACGCTTGCACTTGCGACTGTGCGTTTACTACTGTGATGGGCACCACACCATTGCACCGCCTTTTTATCGGTACTCAGCGAGGAGACCCTACGTATGAAAACCCCTAAGTTCCTACTTCCCGTAGCCACAGCAGGCGTCTTGGCCCTGGCCCTTTCAGCCTGCGGCGGGGGAGGTGGTGGCGGCGGCACGAGCGCTGGAAGCGGCGGCGGCGACGCAGCGCAGGGCCTCGACGGCCGCGGCCCCATCACCTACGTCCAGGGCAAGGACAACAGCAACGTTGTCCGGCCGCTGGTCGACAAGTGGAACGCCGCGCACCCGAACGAGAAGGTCACGTTCAAGGAACAGACCGACCAGGCGGACCAGCAGCACGACGACATTGTCCAGCACTTCCAGGCGAAGCAGTCCGATTACGACGTCGTCGATGTGGACGTCGTGTGGACGGCGGAATTCGCCGCCAAGGGCTGGCTGCAGCCCCTGAAGGACAAGATGGCGCTCGACACGTCAAAGATGTTGAAGCCGACGGTTGAGAGTGCCTCCTACAAGGGCACGCTGTATGCAGCTCCGCAGACCTCCGACGGCGGTTTCCTGTACTACCGGAAGGACCTGGTCCCCAACGCGCCCAAGACCTGGGCCGAGATGATGGAGATGTGCTCCATCGCCAAGGCCAACAACATCGGCTGCTATTCGGGCCAGTTCAGCAAGTATGAAGGCCTCACGGTCAACGCTTCGGAGGCCATCAACTCCGCCGGCGGCTCGGTCCTGGACAAGGACAGCAAGCCCAGCCTGAACACCGCGGATGCCAAGGCGGGCCTGGAGAATCTCGCGAAGGCCTACGCCGACGGCAACATTCCGAAGGAAGCCATCACCTACAAGGAGGAAGAGAGCCGCCAGGCCTTCCAGGACGGCAAGCTCATGTTCCTCCGCAACTGGCCCTACGCCTACAACCTGATCACCACCGAAGGGTCCTCCCAGGTGAAGGACAAGCTGGGCCTGGCTCCGCTTCCCGGTAAGGATGGTCCCGGCGCGTCCTCACTGGGCGGGCACAACGCGGCGGTCAGCGTTTACTCCAAGAACAAGGCCACCGCCCTGGATTTCCTGAAGTTCCTGACTTCGGAGGAGACCGAGAAGTTCTACGCCACCCAGGGCTCGCTGGCCCCGGTCCTTGGTTCGCTGTATGACGACCCGGAACTGGTCGCCAAGCTGCCCTATCTGCCGGTCCTGAAGACGTCCATCGAGAACGCGGTTCCGCGTCCCGTGACGCCGTTCTACCCGGCTGTTACAAAGGCCATCCAGGATAACGCCTACTCCGCCATCAAGGGAGAAAAGACAGTGGAAAGCGCACTTTCTGACATGCAGAAGTCCATCGAGTCCGCTAGCGCGGGACAGTAGCTTCATCATGGCAACCGAATTAGGCCCGACGCCGGTACAGACACCGGCGTCGGGCGGGACCCCGGTCCACCACGCGCCGAAGGGCGTCGGTGAGGACAACCGCATCGCGAGCCAGGGCCGCTGGGCATCGTGGCTGCTCGCGCCAACCGTCATCGCGCTGGGCATCGTGATCGTCTACCCGATCATCAGCGCGATCGTGATGTCCTTTCAGAAGGATGCCGGCCTTGATCCGGCCACCGGGCTTTTCACGGCGGGCGGCCCCGCAGGGGTCCAGAACTATGTGAACTGGCTGGCCCAGCAGTGTTCCGCCCCGGGCGGCGGAACCGTCGCCTGCCCGCCGGGCACCCTCGGCGGTCAATTCTGGTCCGCCACCGCCACCACGTTCTTCTTCACCATTGTCACGGTGACACTGGAAACCGTCCTCGGTTTCTGGATGGCCATGATCATGGCGCGCACCTTCCGGGGCCGCGGCTTGGTCCGCGCGGCTGTCCTGGTGCCGTGGGCCATCCCCACCGCCGTCACCGCGAAGCTGTGGTTCTTCATTTTCGCTTTTGAGGGAATTGCCAACAAGCTGTTCAACGCGTCCATCCTGTGGACAGGCAGCGAGTGGCCGGCCAAATGGGCGGTGATCATCGCGGATGTCTGGAAGACCACTCCGTTCATGGCGCTCCTGATCCTGGCCGGCCTGCAAATGATTCCCGCTGAAGTGTACGAAGCCGCGAAGGTCGACGGTGCTTCCGCATGGCAGCGGTTCCGGATGATCACCCTGCCGCTGGTCAAGCCGGCCCTGATGGTGGCCATTCTGTTCCGCACCCTGGACGCGCTGCGCATGTTCGACCTGCCCTACATCCTGACCGGCGGGGCGAACAACACCACCACCTTGTCCATCCTGGTCATCAACCAGATCAGGCAAGGCTTCAACGCGGCCGCGGCCCTGTCCACCATCACCTTCATCATCATCTTCATCGTCGCCTTCATCTTCGTCCGCTTCCTCGGCGCCAATGTGGTCGAACAAAGCGGCGCCACGGGTAAGGGGAAGAAATGACCACCGCAACGGCAGCCACCGAGCTGCGTGCACGGCAGGACAAAGGCCGTAAGACGGCGCAGAACCGGGAAAAGTGGGGGCAGGCGCGGACCTACATCAGCGCAGCCGTCATCCTGGTCTGGTGCTTGGCGCCGGCCTACTGGATGGTGGTCACCGCCTTCCGCGAAGTCGGCTTCACCTACGACACGTCACTGTTGCCCACGCACGTCACCATGGACAACTTCAACACGGCGTTCGACACTTCCTTCGGTAACCGGTTCGGGCAGGCCCTGCTCAACTCGGTGTTCATCGGCCTCGTCGTCACGATCGTTTCCTTGCTGATCGGCGTGTTTGCCGCCTACGCCTTGGCCCGCCTGAATTTCCGGTTCAAATACCTGGTGCTGGGCTTCATCCTGGGGGCATCCATGTTCCCCGGGGTCGCCCTCATCACGCCGCTGTTCCAGCTGTTCACGAACATCGGCTGGATGGGCACCTACCAGGCACTGATCATCCCGAACATTTCGTTCGTGCTGCCCTTGACCGTCTACACCATGACCTCCTTTTTCCGGGAAATGCCGTGGGAGCTCGAGGAATCCGCGAGGGTCGACGGCTGCACGCAGGGCCAGGCGTTCCGGAAGGTCATCATGCCTTTGGCAGCCCCGGCGATCTTCACCACCGCAATCCTGGCATTCATCTCCTCATGGAATGAGTTCCTGATTGCCAGCCAGCTGTCCAGCGATGCCACCCAGCCCGTCACGGTGGCCATTGCAAACTTTGCCGGCGCACAGCCCAACCAGATTCCCTACACGGCCATCATGGCCGCCGGTACCATCGTCACCATTCCCTTGGTGATCGTGGTGCTTGTATTCCAGCGCAAGATTGTGGCCGGCCTGACGGCAGGTGCAGTCAAGTGACGGAGAACGTTTCCCGCCCTGCTCAGTCCAAGGGGGCGGGAAACGGCCGCCGGCTCATCAGGTCCGGCGAGGATTTCGACATCATCATCGGATTCCTCGGTTTCTGGGCGCTGGTGCTGCTGGCGGTGACCGTCTGGATGGAGGTGACGGCCCAGCCCGCCCTCGGCTGGGCCCTCGGCCTGCTGGTGAGCGTACTGGCGCTGTACGGAATGATCCGGCTGCGCCGCCGGCTGCCCCTAAGGACGGCGACGCGGCGCAGCTGAGGCGCGGTTTGACGGCCGCCGCGGGACGCCGCGCGCTATGGCGCGGGCGCCTGCAGCGAGGGGGCCGAGCAATGGCGCGCCGGCGCGCGCCGCGAGGGGCCGTCCTTTTGGGGGACGCTAGCGCAGAGATGGGAGCAGGGGACACTGTGGCACGGACAACAGACAGGGCGCAACGGGGCGGCCATGCCGGCGTCAGCATTGAGGACGTCGCAGCCGCAGCCGGGGTCTCCACCGCCACCGTGTCCCGGGCCGTCCGCGGCCTGCCCAAGGTGTCCCCGGCCACCCGGGAGAAAATCCTGGCCGTCGCGGAAAACCTGGGCTACGTGGCGTCGTCGTCCGCGTCAGGGCTGGCCACCGGCCGCACCCGCACCATCGGGGTGTTGGCCCCGTTCGTCTCCCGCTGGTTCTTCTCCAAAGCCATCGAGGGCGCGGACCGCGAGCTGCACGCCCGGCAGTACAACCTTTCCTTGTTCAACCTTGGCGGCCACGGATCCAACCGTGAGCGGCTCTTCAGCAAGACGATGGTGTACAAGCAGATCGATGCGCTCCTGGTCCTCTGTATGGCGTTGACGCACGAGGAGATCGAGCACCTCCAGAAGATCGACATCCCCCTCGTCGTGGTGGGTGGACACGTGGAGGAATGCCCCTACATCGGCATTGACGACTACGCGGCCGCCGCGACCGCCGTGCGCCACCTCATCGACTTGGGGCACAAGGACATCGCCCTGCTGCACGGCGACGACGAAACCGACCTGAACTTCGACGTCCCCCGGGTCCGGATCAGGGCGTTCCACGAAATGATGGCGGAAGCCCGTCTGGTGGTCCGGCCTGAGTGGGACGAGCTGGGCGATTTCACCGTCCGCAGCGGCCAGGACGCGTTCAACAGGCTCTGGAACCGCCCCGGCCCGAAGCCGACCGCGATCTTCTGCGCTTCAGACGAGATGGCCATGGGCGTGATCTTCGAGGCCAGCCGCCTTGGGGTCCGGGTTCCGGAAGACCTGTCGGTGATCGGGATCGATGACCATGACTTCTCCGACGCCATGGGCCTCACCACAGTGGGGCAGCGCCCCGACGAACAGGCCGAGTTGGGAACGAAAATGCTGCTGGACGAGCTTGACGGAGCTCCCGGCGCGGTCCGCTCCACCGTTGCGCCCCACCGGCTGATTGTCCGGCGGACGACGGCGCCGCCACCCTCCGGAGGCCCGCTCGCCTAGGCCTGCTGATTACCGGTCAGGACGCGCGGGCCAGCTGCCGGATCGGGATCCAGCGGGACGCCAGCCGGCGGTACGCCGCGGCAGCGCCGGTCATATCTCCCTCGGCGAGGCACTCGATGCCCAGCCTCACGTCCAGCGGCGAGTCATCCGGGTAGACCTTGTCCGCCACCGCACCGTAATCAAGTTCCACCGCTGAATCCGGATGGAAAAGTTCAAGCCACTCGGTGAGCTGGGTCAGGTCCTCGAGCATGTCCAGCTCCGGTGCGGCAATAGCCAGGTGGGCCACGGCGTTACGGACCCGTGCGAGCGTCTGGGCGATGCTGGCCCGGATGCGCACGGTGACGATGTGCCCGTCCGATTCCACCACGTCCGTGGGGTCCGATTCCTGGAACAGGCAGAACCAGCTGAAAGGAATGCCCCAGGTGGAGGCCCGGGTGTGCACGCGGCCCAGCCCGGCATGCGAGCGGGCCTCGTCGATGCGTTCCTGGTGCTTGTCGCGCTGCTCTTCAGGGATGAGGAGCTGCGCCAGGGGCCCGTGGATCCCTTCCATCAGGGCGTTTGCCGCGAGGCCGGCGCGGAGCACCAGCTGGCTGGGGCAATACAGCAGCCTCTCCGGAGTGCCCGGGCCGGCGGGTTTTGCGGCGCCCTCGGGGTCCTTCAGGTCCGCGGCCGGTGGCGTCCCCTGAGTCGGCGCATCCTTTGCCGGTGCCGGGACAACGCGCACGAGATCTGTCCGTCCCGTGGGGAAGGGGTCCCCGCCGGGCCGGGTGATCCGTCCGAGGGACGCGAGCAGCTCGGCGTTTTCCACCGCCGCGCGTGAATCCTTGCGGGCTCCGGACTTCCGCAGGGCGTCCTGCTGTTCGGCCGGGAAGGCTTCCAGCGGCTCGTAGACCCGCAGGGCGGACGTGAAGGGCAATCCGACCTGTCCCCGGTAAAGGTTCCCCGTCATCGGCGCGCAGACCTCCCGTCAGTCGCGGTCATCAGTCGCTCAGCTCCGCAATGACCGGTGCGTGGTCCGATGCGCCTTTGCCTTTGCGCTCCTCGCGGTCGATGGCCGCGCCGGTGACGCGGGAGGCCAGGGCGGGGGACGCGAGGATGAAGTCGATCCGCATGCCTTCCTTCTTGGGGAAGCGCAGCTGGGTGTAGTCCCAGTAGGTGTAGACGCCGGGGCCGGGGGTGTGCGGGCGGACGACGTCGCGGAAACCGGCCTGTTCGAAGGCGTGGAACGCGGCGCGTTCCGGCGGGCTGACGTGTGTGAAGCCCCCGGTACGGAAAAGGTCGATGTCCCAGACGTCGTCGTCCTGCGGTGCAATGTTCCAGTCGCCCATCAGGGCAATCTGCGCTTCGGGGTCGCTCTGAACCAGCCCCTCGGCATGCGTCCTCAGCTTGTCCAGCCAGTCCAGCTTGTACGGCATGTGCTCGTCATCGAGCGCGCGGCCATTGGGTACGTAGAGGCTCCAGACCCGGATCCCGCCGCAGGTGGCACCGATCGCCCGGGCTTCCTGGACGGCGTCCTTGCCGCTTTTGCCGAAGACGGGCTGGTCCATGAACGTGCGTTCGACGTCGGCAAGACCCACCCGGGAGGCGATCGCAACGCCGTTCCACTGGTTCACGCCGAAGTGCGCCACCTCGTAGCCCATGTTCTCGAACAGCTCCCACGGGAAGTTGTCGTCCTTGCACTTGGTTTCCTGAATGGCCAGGACGTCGCAGTCTGTGCGTTGAAGCCAGGCCTCAACGCGGTCGGCTCGGGCACGGAGGGAGTTCACATTCCAGGTAGCAATCTTCACAGTCCCTAACTTACCGAATTTGGATGCCGGGCGAGGCAGCGGTGGGCGGGCCGGTTCTCTGGAAATTAGTAGGAAGTCCGAGTATATTCAGCAGCAGAGATGATCTGGATCACATGCAAAGGAGCATTCGACCATGGTGCGCGAACTATCCCATTACATCGGCGGCCAGCGCGTGGAAGGCACGTCGGGGCGCTTCAGTGACGTTTACGATCCCTGTACCGGCCAGGTGCAGGCCCGGCTCCCGCTCGCCAGCTCCGAGGAAGTGCGCAACGCGATTGCCAGCGCGGAGAAGGGCCAGCTCGAATGGGCCGCGATGAATCCGCAGCGGCGCGGCCGGATCCTGCTCAAGTTCGTGGACCTCGTCAACGAGAACATGGACGAACTCGCCACCCTGCTGTCCTCCGAGCACGGCAAGACTTTCCCCGACGCCAAGGGCGACATCCAGCGCGGCATCGAGGTGGTGGAGTTTGCGGCCGGCGCCCCCCACCTGCTGAAGGGCGAATTCTCGGACAACGCCGGGGCCGGCATCGACGTGCACTCGATGCGCCAGCCCCTCGGCGTCGTCGCCGGCATCACGCCGTTCAACTTCCCGGCCATGATTCCGCTGTGGAAGTCAGGCCCGGCGCTCGCCGCCGGCAACTCCTTCATCCTCAAGCCCTCCGAACGCGACCCTTCCGTGCCGCTCCGCCTCGCCGAGCTGTTCACCGAGGCCGGCCTGCCCGACGGCGTTTTCAACGTGGTCAACGGGGACAAGGAAGCCGTGGGCACGCTGCTGGAGGATCCCCGGGTCCAGGCGATCGGCTTCGTCGGGTCCACTCCGATCGCCCAGTACATCTACGCCACAGCGGCGGCGAACGGCAAGCGCGCCCAGTGCTTCGGCGGCGCCAAGAACCACATGGTGATCATGCCCGACGCGGACCTCGACATGGCGGCGGATGCGCTGATCGGGGCCGGTTTTGGCTCCGCGGGCGAGCGCTGCATGGCAATCTCCGTGGCGGTGCCCGTCGGCCCGAAGACGGCCGACACGCTCGTCGCCAAACTGCAGGAGCGGATCGCGGGCCTGAAGGTGGGCCCGTCCCTCGCCGCGGATTCCGACTTCGGCCCCGTCGTGGCGGCGTCCGCCAAGGAGCGGATCGAGGGGTACATCGCTTCCGGCGTGGAGGAAGGCGCGAGCCTCGTGACCGACGGCCGCGGACTGAAGGTGGAAGGCTACGACGGCGGCTTCTGGGTGGGGCCGACGCTCTTTGACAACGTCACCAAAGACATGAAGATCTACCAGGAGGAGATCTTCGGGCCGGTGCTGAGTGTGCTCCGGGCCGACGACTACGATGAGGCCCTGCGGCTGTGCAGCGAGCACGAGTTCGGCAACGGCGTGGCCATCTTCACCCGCGACGGCGATGCTGCCCGGGACTTCGCGAGCCGCGTCCAGGTGGGCATGGTGGGAATCAATGTGCCGATTCCGGTCCCCATTGCGTACTACACGTTCGGTGGCTGGAAGGCCTCCGGCTTCGGTGACCTCAACCAGCACGGCGCCGACGCTTTCCGCTTCTACACGAAGACCAAGACCGTCACCACCCGCTGGCCCTCGGGCATCCGGTCCGGCAGCAGCTTCGTCATGCCGGAAGGAAGCTGATGGCGGCGCCCGTCCAGGACGCCCCGGACTCCGCGGCCGAGGTTCTGTTCGAGCGCCGCGGGCGCCTCGGCGTCGTCACCTTGAACCGGCCCAAGTCCGTCAACGCGCTCACCGCCGGCATGGCCGCGGCCATGCTGGACCAGCTCACAATGTGGGCCGAGGACGACGCCGTGGCCACGGTGCTGGTCCATGGCGCCGGTGACCGCGGACTGTGCGCGGGCGGCGACATCGTGGCCATCTACCGTGACATGCTCGACGGAGGCTCGGCCACAGCGGACTTCTGGGCATCGGAGTACCGTCTCAACGCGCTCATCTCCGCCTTCCCGAAGCCGTATGTGGCCTTCATGGACGGGCTGGTCCTCGGCGGAGGGGTGGGAATCTCCGCGCACGGCTCTGTCCGGATCGTCACGGAGCGCACCCGGACGGGCATGCCGGAGACCACCATCGGGTTCGTGCCCGACGTCGGCGGCACCCTGCTGCTCGCCCGCTCACCGGGGGAGTCGGGAACCCACGCGGCGCTGACCGGCGCGCATCTGAGCGGGTCCGACGCTTTGTTCCTCGGACTGGCGGACCACTACGTGCCCTCCGCGCGACTGTCCGAACTGGCGGCCGCGCTCGAGGCCGGGCCCGCGGACGCCGCCGTCGGGCGCTTCAGCGAACAGGCTCCGCCCGCGGCGCTGGCGGCACAGCGTGGCTGGATTGACTCCTGCTACGCCAGTGATGACGCCGAGGAGATCCTGCGCCGGCTGCGCAGCTTTGACGGCGAAGCAGGGCCCGAAGCCGCGGAAGCCGCGGACACGATAGAGGCCAAGTCACCGACGGCCGTGAAGGTCACCCTGGAATCCCTGCGCCGCGTCCGCGGGCTGAGCCTCGAGGAGGCCCTGGAACAGGAGTACCGGGTGGGCCTGCGCTGCCTCGCCGGCCCCGACTTCCGCGAAGGCATCCGCGCCCAGGTGGTGGACAAGGACCGCACTCCGCGCTGGCAGCCCGCCACGCTCGCGGAGGTCGGCCGCCAGGACGTCGAGTCCTTCTTCGCGCCGCTGGGCGGGCGTGAACTGCAGCTCTCTCCGCAGGAGAAGGACGAGGAGAAGGATCATGTCTGACAACGTGCAGCCCTTGGGCCAGCCCGCCGCGGGTTCCATCGCGTTCCTCGGCCTCGGCCATATGGGAGGACCGATGGCCGTCAACCTGGTCAAGGCCGGATACACGGTGACCGGGTTCGACGTCGTCCCCGCGGCGCTGGACACCGCCCGGTCGCACGGCATTCCGACGGTGGACTCCGCCGTCGACGCTCTGGCCGGAGCCGCCGTCGTGCTGACCATGCTGCCAAGCGGCAGGCACGTGCTGGACGCCTACCGCGGCACCGACGGCCAACCGGGGCTGCTGCAGGCTGCCGCCCCGGGCACGCTGTTCCTGGACTGTTCGACCATCAACGTGGACGAGGCCCGCGAGGCCGCGGCACTGGCTGTGGCCGCAGGCCACCGCTCAGTTGACGCTCCAGTGTCCGGCGGCGTCGTGGGAGCCGAAGCAGGGACCTTGACCTTCATGGTCGGGGCGCTGCCGGAGGACTTCGAAGCGGTGAAGCCGATGCTGGACGTGATGGGAAAGCGCGTAGTGCACTGCGGAGAGCACGGCGCGGGACAGGCCGCCAAGATCTGCAACAACCTGATCCTCGGCGTCTCCATGATCGCCGTCAGTGAGGCCTTCGTGCTCGGCGAGAAGCTGGGGCTGACCCACCAGGCGTTGTTCGACGTCGCGTCTGCGGCTTCGGGGCAATGCTGGGCGCTGACCACCAACTGCCCCGTTCCCGGTCCGGTGCCGACGAGCCCCGCCAACCGCGACTACCAGCCCGGATTTGCCGGCGCCCTGATGGCGAAAGACCTCAAGCTGGCGCTCAATGCCCTGCAAAGTACCGGGGTCGCAGCCCGGCTGGGCCCGCTCGCCTCCGAAATCTACGATACGTTTGCCGCGGAAGGCGGTGCCGGGCGGGACTTCTCCGGCATCATCACGGACATCCGGGACAAGTCCGCGTCCTAGCGGCGCGGCGCCCGAGTTTTCAACCTGAGACAAACCCAAGGGGACGACCATGACGGAACAGTACGCAAACATCCTGGTGGAACGCCGCGGCCGGGTGGGCCTGGTGACGCTCAACCGGCCCGAGGCCCTGAACGCCCTCAACAAGGCCACGATGGACGAGCTTGTGGCCGCCGTGACTGCCATGGACACCGACCCGGAGGTGGGCGCGGTGGTGGTGACGGGCTCCGCGAAAGCCTTTGCAGCGGGTGCCGACATCAAAGAGATGCAGTCCAAGGGGTACATGGACATGTACGCGGCCGACTGGTTCCGTGGCTGGGAGGATTTCACCCGGCTCCGGATTCCCGTGGTGGCCGCGGTGTCCGGCTTCGCGCTGGGCGGCGGCTGTGAGCTCGCGATGATGTGCGACTTCATCATCGCCGGGGACAACGCCAAGTTCGGCCAGCCGGAAATCAACCTCGGAGTGCTTCCCGGCATGGGCGGCTCCCAGCGGCTGACCCGCGCTGTCGGCAAGTCCAAGGCCATGGACATGATCCTGACCGGCCGCTTCATGGACGCGGAGGAAGCCGAGCGCTCGGGGCTGGTGTCCCGCGTGGTCCCTGCCTCGGACGTCGTCGAGGAGGCGTTGAAAGCCGCCGCGGTGATTGCCTCCAAATCCAAGCCGGTGGCGATGGTGGCCAAGGAAGCGGTCAACGCCGCCTTCGAGACCGGGCTGGCGCAGGGCGTGCTGTTCGAGCGGCGTGTGTTCCACTCGCTGTTCGCCACCGAGGACCAGAAGGAAGGAATGGCGGCCTTCAGCGAGAAGCGCCAGCCGGAATTCAACCACCGCTAGGCACGGGCGCGGTTGCCGTCGCGCCACATCCCCCAGGCAGCTAGCGCGTCACTCGGTTACGCCCCGCTGATCCCGAACAAGCCGATGACCAGGGCCATGACCATCAGGGTTGCCAGCTCGTGGGCGCAGTTCAGGACCGTCAGGCCGGCGGGGCGGCCTTCAAAGGCGTCGTGGGTGATGAACCGGGCGGCCGTGAACCCCGCCCAGAGGATCAGGGCCGTGACCAGCGCGTTGGTCAGGAAGTTTCCGCCGTAGAAGTGCTGTGAGATGGCGGCGGACCCGGCCAGGACCCAGGCGCTGACGAAGCTGACCACCAGGGTGATCAGGATGGGTTTGACGGCGTCCCGGGATTCCCCGCTCGGCGTGACCTTGGCAACGCGCATCCAGTAGCTGCCGAAGACCTTCGGTGTGTACCAGACGGACCCCACCACCATGCTGGACAACGTGGCCACCAGGACTCCCCAGAAGTTGATCTCCGGAACCATTTAAGTTTCTCCTCCGTCATTGAAATCGCCGGCGTTCCGGCGGAAATTTCCCAGGATCCGGATCAGCTCGTCCACGTCCTGCTCGGCGAAGCCTGATTGTCCGAAGACCTCAGAGTTCAGGACCGCCGTCGCCCGCTTGGCCAGCGTCCGTCCCTCGGGCGTGAGTTCGATCAGCGTGGTGCGCCCGTCGGTGGGGTGGGGGGAGCGGAGCACCAGCCCTGCCACCTGCAGCCGGTCGACGGCGTTGGTCACCGAGGTCGGGTGGACCTGCAGCAGTGCACTGGCCTTGTTCATCGGCAGCGCTCCGCTGCGGGCAAAACTCAGCAGCGCCAGCAGTTCGTACCGGGCGAAGGTCAGCCCGAACTGCTTGAGGGCCCCCTCGATGCGGGCCAGCAGGATCTGCTGGGTGCGCATGATGGCCGTGATGGCCGCCATGGGGGCGGCGACATCTGACCACCCGTGCCGTTCCCAGTTCAGCCGGGCGTCGGCAATCGGATCACGCGGCAGCGGCATTCCCACGGTGCTCCCTGCTTGTTGTCGCGAGCGGCATGGCTTCAGTGCTGCTGCTCAGGCGGGTGTGCGGCCGGGCTCTTCAGCCCGGGAAAATCGGATTCGGAGTATTCCCTCCCGAATCCGGACGGGAGCGCCCCGCCGCCGTGCCGGATTTCCTCGGTATGCCGCAGTTCCACGCGCCGGATCTTGCCCGAGATCGTCTTGGGCAGTTCGGCGAACTCAATCCGGCGGATCCGTTTGAACGGTGCGAGGTGGTCCCGGCAGTACCGGAGGATATCCTCAGCCAGTTCAGGCCCCGCCTGTTGCCCGGGGGCGAGTACCACGAACGCCTTGGGCACGGACAGCTTGAGCGGGTCCGGTGAGGGGACGACGGCGGCCTCCGCCACGGCCGGGTGCTCGATCAGGACGCTTTCCAATTCAAAAGGGGAGAGGCGGTAGTCGGAGGACTTGAAGACGTCGTCATCCCGGCCGACATAGGTGATGATGCCCTGCCCATCCCGGCTGGCCATGTCGCCCGTGTGGTAGTAGCCGCCGCGGAACGCCTCCGCCGTCTTTGCCGGATCTCCGTGATAGGCCTTCATCAGCCCGACGGGCCGCGGGTCCAGGCGCAGGCACAGCTCGCCGTCGTCGCCCTCCTCGCCCGTGGCAGGATCCACCAGCACGACGTCGTAGCCCGGGAGCGGCTTGCCCATGGCGCCGATCTTGATCGGCTGGCCCGGCGTGTTGGCAACCTGGACAGTGGTCTCGGTCTGTCCGAACCCGTCACGGATTGTCTGTCCCCAGGCGCGGCGGACCTGGTCGATCACCTCAGCGTTAAGCGGTTCGCCGGCGGAAACCACCTTAGTGGGCGGGTTCTTGAGCAGCGTCAGGTCGGCCTGGATCAGCATCCGCCATACCGTGGGCGGGGCACAGAAACTGGTGACGCCTTCGCGCTCCATCTGCTCCATCAGGGCCTTGGCGTCGAAGCGCTCGTAGTTGTAGATGAAGACGCAGGCCTCAGCGATCCAGGGCGTAAAGACATTGGACCAGGCATGCTTCGCCCACCCCGGGGAAGCCACGTTAAGGTGCACATCGCCCGGTTCCAGGCCGATCCAGAACATCGTGGACAGGTGGCCCACCGGGTAGGACGTGTGGGTGTGCTCCACAAGCTTGGCCTTGGAGGTGGTTCCGGAGGTGAAGTAGAGCAGCAGGGTCTCATCCGCGAGCGTCGGAGCGTCAGGGCTGAATCCTGCGGGGGCGCGGTAGGCCTCGGCGTACTGCAGGGCGGCCGGGGCCGCTCCCTGATCCGCCCGCTCCGTTCCCGCGCCGACCTCAATCAGGCCGTAGCCGCCGGTCACCCCGGCGAACTTACCGATGTTGGCGCTCCCGACGGTGGCCCAGTCCGCCTTGCCGCGGTCCACCCGGTCCTGCAGATCCGCTGTGCCCATCAGGGTGGTGGTGGGAATCATTACGATCCCGAGCTTCATGCCTGCCAGCATGAGCTCCCAGAGTTCCACCTGGTTGCCGAGCATGATGATCATCCGGTCGCCGCGCCGGACGCCTTTTGTGCGCAGCCAGTTGGCCACCTGGGCGGAACTGCGGGACAGTTCAGCGAAGCTCCGCCGGGTCGCGGAGCCGTCCTGTTCCACGATCACGAGGGCTGGCCGGCCACCCCTGGCCGGGTCCGCGGCGATCTGGTCGAACCAGTCGAGGGCGAAGTTGAATTGCTCAAACCGTGGCCACCGGAATTCGCCCCGGGCCCGGGAATAGTCCTCCCGGAGGGCAAGCAGCCTGTCCCGCGCTGCGCGGAACTCCTCGGTGGCGGTCATGATGCACCTTTCAACGTCTTCAGGCGCAGCCGTTCAGGAGCCAGCGCCGGTGCGGGGAGCCGCGTTTCCTAGTGATCCCCGTCACTGTGCAATATACTAGGACATCCAAGGGTTTGGAAGAGCCGAGGCTGTTGCCCAGCGGCCCGTCAGGAAGGGATCTATGCCCGTGCAGCCACGAGGACATGCCAGCGGACGGTCGGACGACGCAGTGGCGGCGGAGCCGGAAAGTCCGGCGGCTCCCCCGTTCCCCGACGCCGACATGATGTACGTTGTGGATCTCCTGCCCGTGGCGGAACGGCGCCGCTACCAGGAGGTGCGGGAGTTCCTGCAGTCCCGGATCCGGGGCCGCCTCTATCGACTACTGGAACCGTGAGGAGTTCCCCTTCGACCTGCTGGCCGAGCTGGGGAAGTACGGCCTGGGAGGACTGCAGACCGACGGCAGCTCCATGCTCTTCAAGGGCCTGATGTATGTCGAGGTGGCGCGGGCGGACGTCTCGCTCTCAGCCCTGGTGGGTATCCACAACGAACTGATTGTCGGGATGATCGACGAGCTCGGCTCGGAAGAGCAGAAGGCACGCTGGTTGCCCGGGCTCACCGCCTTCACCCAGCTCGGCGCCTTCGCCCTCACCGAGCCTGACCACGGCTCGGACATCGCCGGCGGGCTGTCCACCACTGCACGGCTGGAGCGCGGCGAATGGGTGATCAACGGAGCGAAGCGCTGGATCGGGGCCGCCACCATCGCAGATTTCGCCCTGGTCTGGGCACGCGACGTCGCCGACCAGCAGATCAAGGGCTTCATCGTGGAGACGGAGCGCCCCGGCTACACCGCCACGAAGATCGCCAACAAGATCGGGCTGCGGATCATGCAGAATGCCGACATCGTGCTCGAGGAGGTGCGGATCCCGGAGTCCAACCTGCTTCCCGGGGCCACGGACTTCTCGAAGGCCAATGAACTGTTGCGGGATTCGCGCGCCTGGGTGGGGTGGCAGGCTGCCGGCATCCAGCTGGCGGCGTTCGACGTCGCACGGTCCTATTCCCTGGAGCGGAAGCAGTTCGGCAAGGAGCTGGCGCGCTTCCAGCTCGTCCAGCAGCAGCTGGCCGAGATTCTGGGCAACGCCACGGCCTCGCTGGCGTTGATGGCGGAGCTGGCCCGGATCCAGGAAGAGGGGAAGCTGGAGATGGTACAGGCCGCGATGGCAAAGTCCACCACCACCCGGCTGGCGCGGGCGTCGGTGGCGATGGGCAGGTCCCTTCTGGGCGGCAATGGCATCAGCAGCGACTACGAGATGGGAAAGCTCTTCGGGGACGCCGAAATCCTCTACACCTACGAGGGCAGCTACGAGATCAACTCCCTTATTGTGGCAAGAGCTGTGACGGGGAAGTCCGCCTTCGTCTAGGGCAGGCCGCCTAGGACAGCCCGGGCCGCGGGAGGGCCCGTAGGGGCGTTTGTTGCGGCAACGACAAACGCCCCTACAGAGGAATCCTCCGGAGGGGCGTTTGTGGTGTTGGGGAAAGCATGGCGGCCGGCTGGCCGGTGCTGCTATCCGAAGTACTTAGAGCGGGCGGATGTTCTCAGCCTGCGGGCCCTTCGGGCCCTGGGTGACGTCGAACTCAACCTTCTGGTTCTCGTCCAGCGAGCGGTAGCCGCTGGAAGCGATTGCCGAGTAGTGGGCGAAAACGTCGGCCGACCCGTCATCCGGGGCAATGAAGCCAAAACCCTTTTCGGCGTTGAACCATTTAACTGTGCCTGTAGCCATGCCATATCCTTCTGAAACGCTGCTGATCTCCGGCGGCCCGAAGGCCAACGGCTGCGGAGACATTCGTCCGCTGTCCCAAACGTACGGGGCGCCGGGCTAGGGTGCAAGGGGCCAGGGGGGCCTTTTCTTCGCGTGTGAAGTCTTATGGCCGGCCACGAAGCCGGCGTTTCGCGTCGCCGGCCACTTCCAAAACCGGGTGGAGAGCCTCCTGTCTAGCCCGCACTTCCGGCGCCGCACGACCCGCGCTCGCGGGGCTGCGGCGCAAGTGGCACAACCGTGCTAACTCCGCTCGGAAAAGCAACCCGCCTAGGGGTTAGCGCTGCTCGAAAGTACCGACCAGCCGTGCCCGTCCGATGGCGTGCGAGAAGAGGTTGAACCCCAGGTAAGCGGGGCTGGCCTCAGCGGGGATGTCGAGCTTCTCCACGTCCAGCGCGTGTACCACCGCGTGGTAGTGGTGCACGCCGTGGCCGGAGGGCGGGGCTGCACCCACGAAGCCGCGGAAGCCGGCATCGTTCGCCAGCTGGACGGCGCCCTCGGGCAGCCCGTTCTCCGCTGCGCCGGAGGGCAGGGAGGTGGTCGACGCCGGCAGGTTGAAGGCAGCCCAGTGCCAGAAACCGCTCCCGGTGGGAGCGTCGGGATCCAGGACGGTAACCGCGAAGCTCTTGGTCTCCGCCGGAAACCCCGACCACGACAGCTGCGGGGATCGGTCCTGGCCGCCTTCAATGCCCATCTTCCCGCTGCGCTGCGCCGGGGGAAGCACAAGACCGTGCTCGATGTCGGTGCTGGTTACCTCAAATTCCGGAAGCTGGGGAAGATCCTCGTAAGGGTCACGGGATGTCATTGGGTGTTGTTCTCCTCTTCACTAGGCTGACTGCCCGATTCTTCCCTAGCCGGTGGGCTGATGCGCCGATGACTGCTTCTGACACTCCGGCACAGGGACGAAATGGGGAAAGCTGGAATAGGGGTGAGGACCACCTGGGCTTGGGGCGGTCCCAATTTTGACCGTGTCGTCCGGCGCACCTCGCCGGCAGCCTAGGACATCACGGACTCGAGATCTTTTTTGTCTTCGACGATCGGAATGCTCTTCGGTGCCGCCGCCCTGACGAACCTTGGCCCGTCCGGCCCGTAGGCATCTGCTGGTTCCGGGAAGAGCCACAGTACTGCGGGGTAAAGTACTGCAGCCAGGCCAATTGAGACGGGGATACTCAGGTCCACTCCCGCGGCGAGATTGCCTAGCGCACCGACGAACTGGTTCGGAACGTTCACGAACATGATCCCCATGACTGCAGAGAAGATCCAGACGCCCATCGCCCGCCAGTTCCACCCACGGTTGAACCAGTACCGGCCGCCAACCTGGCGGCGGTTGAAAACCTGAAGGGCGTCGGCGTCGTACCAGCCCCGGCGCGTCACGTACCCGATCATCATCATGATCATCCACGGAGCGGTACAGGTAATGATGAGCACCGCGAAGGTGGAGATGCTCTGCACAATGTTGAAAGCGAAGCGGCCCACAAAGATGAATACGATGGCGATGGACCCGATGAACAGTGTGGCCTGGACGCGGGAGAACCTGGGAAAGACGCTGGAGAAGTCGAGGCCCGTTCCGTAGAGCGCGGTGGTGCCTGTAGACATTCCGCCCACCAGGGCTATAAGGCACACCGGCAGGAAGTACCAGGCAGGGGAGACAGCCAGGAGCCCGCCCACGTAGTCCGAGTTTTCAAAGAACGACGGCGCCTCCGTGGCAATGATGGTGGCTGTGACCAGCCCGAAGCCAAATGGCACGAGGGTAGCCACCTGGGCCAGGAAGGCAGCAGCCATGACCTTTCGCTTTGGCGTTTCAGCCGGGATATACCGGGACCAGTCCCCGAGGAATGCGCCGAAGGAGATCGGGTTAGACATGACGATGAGTGCCGATCCTATGAAGGACGGCCAGAACAGGGCGTTAGTAGCAACGTCCGCCGCCTGCCCGAACGTCCCCGCGTAGGACGCGTCGAACGAACCCGCGAATGCAAAGATGCCGAGCAGGAACAGCAGGGAGGCCGCGACCACCGCGATCTTGTTGACCCACAGCATGAAACGGAACCCATAGATGCACACGGTCAGGATCAGGACAGCAAAGACACCGTAGGCGAGGCTCAGTGTTACGGCGTTCTGGGGCAGGCCGACCAGACGGTTGGCGCCCCCTACCAGAGCGTCCCCGGAGCTCCATACGGAGATGGAGAAGAAAGCGAAGGCCGTCAAGAGAGACAGGAAAGATCCCACCACGCGGCCGTGGACGCCCAGATGCCCAGAGGACGAAACGGCATTGTTCATTCCGTTGGTAGGACCAAAAACGGCCATCGGGCAAAGTATCAGGCCGCCAGCCACGACCCCCAGGACAGTGGCCAACGCCGCGTCCTTGAAGGACAGTCCAAAGAGGATGGGGAACGATCCCAGGACCACCGTTGCAAAGGTGTTTGCGCCGCCGAACACCAGGCGGAACAGGTCCAGCGGCGTCGCAGTCCTGTCCCCGGCGGGAATCGGTTCGATCCCATGCCTTTCGACTTCGGTCACGGCAGGGGCTTTGGTGTCCTTGGTCATGAGATGCCCTTCTGGCTAGCGGGCGCAGCAGAAAGATGCTCATGAACGGCGAGCACGCTGCCAGACTCCGTCCTCGTGAAGATGATGGTTTCCCTCTCGTGAAGGGTCTCTTCGGTTCCGTCAACTTCGATTACGGTCTCGACATCATGACTGAACACGGCGCTAGGGCCGGCGGTCTGGATGTGGGCGTTGGAACTTGTGCACCCTGCGACCCTCCAACCATCTTCCAGCCAGTTCTGCCACAAGGCGCGGTATTCCGCACGAGAAGTGAGGCGGTCCGGTTCGGAATGGAAGATGAAGGTTGCCTCAGGCGCGAAACAGTCGAAGTACTCGTCTGTGTCGGTGGCAGCGAAGGCGGATAGCAGCCTCTTCGCTGCTGCCTCCACCTCGGCGATGGTCATTAGGTCCACGAGAACTCGCTCTCAGCGTTGATTGTAGTTTTTTGCCCAGGCGTGTCCCAGTTCACATCCGCCCCGGGTGTCAGTAAACCTGAAGGGTATCTGATAGTCAACAATTGTTGCTTCTGAGTGACTTTCGTTGCGAAGCCCGCCCTTACGCCGGCGCACCGTACCGGCGCACCGTCAAAGGCGGACGGTACCCGCGGAGCCGTCCACAGTCACCGTCTGCCCGGTGCTCAGGCGCGTGGTGGCATCGGGTACCCCCACGACGGCCGGGATGCCGTACTCCCGGGCCACTACAGAACCGTGCGATATGACACCGCCCATCTCCATGACCAAGGCGCCCGCGGTCAGAAACAACGGCGTCCAGCCCGGATCGGTTGAGGGTGCCACCAGGATTTCACCCGGTTCAAGATGCGCGCCCACCGGATCCAGGACCACCCGCACCTTTCCGGTGGCCGTGCCGGCCGAGGCAGGGGTGCCGGCGAGGCCGTCGCCTGGCGGAGACTTCGCCATTATGGCCGCCTCGACGTCGGTGCCGTCGGACAGGAGGATCCGCGGGATATGCCGGCGCCGCAGTTCCCGGTCGTAAAGGCGGCGGCGGCCGGCAACAATGCCCGTCAGGTCAGCGCCGCGCAGGCCTACCTGCAGCTCATCGAAATCCAGGAAGAAGACATCGGCGGCGGCCGTGATCCTGCCGCTTCCGGCCAGTTCGCCGCCGATTACGGGGAGTTGCCGGTGCATTTCGGCGAGCACCAGAATGATGTCGAACTTTGGCAGCTCGCGCAGCCCGCAGAGTTCCCGGACCCTGCTCAGGGCGAACCCCAGGAGCCGCGCCCGCCAGCGGCTCCGGGCGGCGGTCTGCTCCACCAGGGCCCGGATCCGGGCTTCGGCGCCTTCCGCTGCCCGGGTGAACTGCCGGTCGGGGGCCTGTTCAGGGTCTTCCACCTGCAGGTAGTTGGAGATCATGCCGAGGATATGGTCCGGTTCCTCGGCCCACCGCGGCATGCCGAGGTCGATCTCGGCCACGGCGCGGTGGCCATACGCCGCCAGGAACCCTTGGACTCCGGCTTGAGCCACGGGAGGGAGCGAGCCGGCGCGGTAGCTGGCGGCGAGCTGGTCCGGGGGCCGTTCCAGGAACTCCTCCCGGGAAGCCGGATCGGCTTTGACGGCGACGGCGAGATCCCAGAGTTCCAGGTCCATTTCGGTGGTGACATTGTGCGGCAGTCCCCGCAGCACCGCCTCCAGCTCGCGCGCGGGGGCAATACCGCGCAGCAGCCTTCGGGCCACGGCCAGCATGAGGTAGCCGGTGGCCGGACCGGGCAGGGTGGCCTCCATCAGAGGGGCGACCGTCCGGTCCAGGACATGCCGGGCGTGATCGAGCCGTTGAAGGGCGGTGGCAGGCTCGGGCAGTTCCAGTTCGGCGGCAAGCCGGTTTCCGTAGGCCCTCGCCCGGCCCGCTTCCGTGCCGGGCCTGACTGCCGCCCTGACGAGCGCCGGTACCATCTTGAGGAAGACGCCGGGACCGTAGGCCCCCTGGGCACCCCGGGTCCGCGCAGCGCGGCCGGAGCCCTTCACCGTGGCGCTGCGCTCCCGAGAATGCAACAGGTCCCTGAACCTGGGATCTTCGAGCAGCGCGGGAAATACCGCGGCGGACCTCCCGTCCGCGGCCGGCAGGATCTTCAGCAGGTAGCGGCGGCCGGTCCTGCTGCGGACGGCGGCGGTCAGGTCGATGAACATGCGCAACCCGGGGTTGAAGTACTGCCAGGGCCCGTTCCGGTTGCCCATGCTGCCCAGAACCGAGAGCCCCATCGGCGTGAGCGGACGGGTGAGCCCCTGGAGCAGGGAGCCGCACAAGTACACCCGCGTCCCGGCCTCCTGCGCAAGGCCCTTCCCGTTCCCGGCAAGCGGGTCTTCCAGCGGATACAGCGTGGTGATGGGCCGGGACTGGGTCAGCCAGATCTTGCCCCCCGCATCGATCACCCACTCCGCGTCCTGGGGGTTGCCGAAAAGGCGCTGGACGCCGCTGCCCAACGCCGTGAGTTCGCCCAGCTGTGCGTCGTCGAGGCTGGCTGGCCGGCGGGGTTCCGATCCGCCGCGTGTAATGTGCAGGACCTTGGCCGTCGCCGTTTCCAGCACGAAGTGGTCCGGATTGACCATGCCGGAGACCACCGCCTGCCCGGCGCCGGGGCTGGCATCGATCACGGTCTCGGTCCGCGTTCCGGTGACCGGATTGGCGGTGAACAGCACTCCGGCGGTGGCGGCGTCCACCTGCCGTTGGACGACGACGGCGAGCCCCGCGCCGGAATGGCTGACCCCGTTGGCGGACCGGTAGGCCACCGCCCGGTCATTCCAGAGGGACGCCCAGCACCCCCGGACGGCGTCGACTACGGCAGCCGCACCCACAACATCCAGGTACGTGTCCTGCTGGCCGGCGAAACTGGCGGACGGCAGGTCCTCGGCCGTGGCCGAAGACCGCACGGCGACCACCGGCTCGGCACCCCCGGCGCCGCCGAGTCCGGCGTAGGCCGCGCGGAGAGCGGCTTCCACATCGGGCGGAACCGGGGAGGCTCCGACCAGGTCCCTCGCACGCTCCGCGGCGGCGTCCGGTGTTGGCCGGTTGGAAGTTCCGTGCGCGGCATCTGCGGGCGGGGGCTGGGCTCCGGTGGCCGCGGCGTCGAGCTGTAACGCCAGGTGCGCCACTTGCGCCGGAACCGCCCGCTTATAGGCCTCGGTTCTCAGGCAGAAGCCGGACGGGACGGGAAAGCCCGCTACTAGGAGCTTGCCGAGGTTGAGTGCCTTGCCGCCCACAGATTCCAGCGGAGCCGAGCCGGCCTCGTGGAGATCGATCACAAGGGGCGCCGCCAGGAGATCATCCGCCGCAGAACTGGCCGGGGAAGTCCGGTCTGCAGCAACCATGTCCCTCTCCTAGGAAACGTCCGCCGTTCCCGCAGTGTCTTCCCACATCACGTCGAGATTGCGGAAGACAGGAGGCCCGTCGCACAGGGCAGCCATCCTGGCGGCGAAATCAGAGGTTTCCGGCCGGTTGGAGTTTTCCATCGCGGACTCGTAGGACTCGAACTCGACAATGGTCAGGTACGTTCCGGAACGGTCGCGGTCGGCGGTGGCCAGGATCCGGCCGAACGTGGGGGCGGTGCTTCCCTCCGTCCGCGACGGCCGGCCCAGTTCCTCGATTTCGTCAATGCGTGAGGTCTTGAATTCAATGATCTGCACAAACCTGGCCATGACGGCTCCTTGACGGCGGCGGATGCTGATGCGCATCAGGCTAGACCTCCGCGTTGGGCAGTGCAATAGAGTGCGCCACCCACACCCGCCACGGCCCCCGCCACGGCCCCGGCCGCCGCCGTCGGGCGCTGGCTACGGGGTCAGCAGGACCTTGATGGCACGCCGCTCATCCATCGCCCGGTAGGCTTCGGGGGCTTCTTCCAGCGGCAGAACGACGTCGAAAACCCGGCCCGGATTGATGGAGCCGTCAAGGACGTCGGCCAGCAGTTCCGGGATGTACGTCCGCGCCGGGGCCATGCCGCCCGCAATCGAAATGTTCGTGTCGAAGAGGTAGCGCAGCGGTGCCTCGGCGCCGCCCGTCGGGACACCCACGAAGCCCAGCGCCCCGCCGGGGCGGACGGTGTGCAGGGCCTGCTCCATGGATTCCTTGGTTCCGACGCACTCGAGGACGGAGTCGGCGAGCACTCCGCCGAGGAGTTCGCGGACCTTCGCGGCGCCGTCGTCGCCCCGCTCGGCCACGATGTCGGTGGCGCCGAACTCCAGGGCGATGGCCTGCCGGTCAGCGTGCCGGGACATGGCGATGATCCGCTTCGCCCCGAGCCGCCTGGCAGCGAGGACCCCGCACAGTCCGACCGCGCCGTCGCCCACTACCACGACGGTCCGGCCGGGGCCGACCTTCGCGGCCAGGGCCGCGTGGTGGCCGGTGGCCATCACATCGGACAGGGTCAACAGGCTCTTCTTAAGAGCATCATCCGGCTCCTTGATGCCGGGAACCTTTACCAGCGTGGAGTCAGCCAGCGGGACGCGGACCGCCTGGCCCTGGCCGCCGTCGATGGCCAGGCCGGAGCCGTCCTGGCCGCCCCAGCCGGCGAGGTGGTCACACGCCACGGTCACGCCGTTCCGGCATTGCGGGCAGGCGCCGCAGCTGACGACGAACGGGGCGATCACGAGGTCACCGACCGCCAGGGTGGTGACCGCGTTGCCAACGGATTCCACCGTGCCGATGAACTCATGCCCGATGGCGGTCGGCCGGGGGACGGGCTTAACGCCGCGGTACCGCCACAGGTCCGAGCCGCAGACGCAGGACGCGGTGACTTTTACCACCACGTCGCTGGGCAGTTGGATGCTCGGGTAGTCGCGGTCTTCGACCCGGACGTCGCCCGGGCCGTGGATGATGGTGGCGCGCATGGGGCTCCTGACGTAGAGGCTGTGGACTTCGCTCGAGTTTATCCCCACGGAAGCAGCCGGGTCCTTGACCGCCTCGAGCCCTAGACCGCCTCGAGCACGCTGACGTAGTTGGCGATGCCCACGCCGCCCATGTTCTGGACGGCGGCACGGCGCGGGTTGGGAAGCTGCATGGCGCCGGCGGTGCCGCTGAGCTGCATCGCGGTGATGACGTGCTGGGACACCCCCGTGGCGCCGACCGGGTGGCCCTTGGCCTTGAGCCCGCCGGAAACGTTGACGGGAAGCTTGCCGTCCTTGAAGACCCACCCCTCCTCGAGCGCCCGGGCGCCCTGGCCGGGTTCGGTCAATCCCATGGCCTCGTACATCAGCAGTTCTGCGATCGTGAAGCAGTCGTGCACTTCCGCGAAGTCCAGCTCCTCGAGCCCGACGCCGGCCATCGCCAGCGCGCGCTGCCACGAGGCGCGGGTCGCGGTGAAGGCGGAGGGGTCCCGGCGGTCGGCCGGGAAGAAGTCGTTTGCCTGGCCGAAGCCCGCGAGCCGGACCGGGGCTGCGGCGCCGCCGGTGGGGGCAACGCTGAGCACGACGGCGGCCGCGCCGTCGGAGACCGGGGAGCAGTCGGTGCGGCGCAGGGGATCCGCGACCATCGGGTTCTTGTCCGAGACGGTCCGGCAGAAGTCCTCGCCGAGGTCCTTGCGGAGCTGGGCGTAGGGGTTGTCCACGCCGTTGTGGTGGTTCTTGGCCGCAATCGTGCCCAGGACGTCCCCAAGCTTGCCCGACCCGTTGCCGTAGCGCTTCTCGTAGTGCTTGGCGACGTCGGCGAACAGCCCGGTGAAGCCTGTGGTGGAGGGCTGGCCCGCCATGTCGTAGTCGGCCCCGAGGAGGGCGGCGCCGACGACGTCGGCACCGGCCTGGGTCATTTTCTCTGCGCCGATCACCAGCACGGTCTTGGCAGTGCCGGCCAGCAGGGACTTGGTGCCTTGCTGGAACGCGGCTGAGCCGGAGGCGCAGGCGTTCTCGACACGGGTCGCCGGGACATTGGCCAACTGTTCGGACACCTGCAGGGCGAGCGAGGAGGGGAAGGCCAGGGGCAACATGCCCGAGTTGAACTGGCCGAGGTAGATCTCGTCGATCTGCCCGGGCTCGATGCCGGCGTTGCCGATCGCCTCCGTGGCAACCTGGACGATCAGCGATTCCAGGGTCTCGTCGGTCAGCTTGCCGAAGCGGCTGTGCCCCCAGCCGGTGAGCAGGACGTCCTTGCCGAACTGCTCACGCAAACTCATGCCGGGGACCCTTCGAGTTCCGGCGCGTCCTCCGGAGCGTCCTCGAGGGCGACGTCGAACTCTGCCTCGGTCTTCGCGCGGATCTCCTCGACAGTGACGCCCGGGGCGAGGCGGGTCAGCGTGAGGCGTCGGGCCCCGTCCGTTTCTTGTTCCTGCTTCACAAGGTCGAAGACCGCGAGGTCGCTGATGATGCGGTCCACGCAGCTCAGGCCGGTCAGGGGCAGGGTGCATTCCTTGACGATCTTGGCGGTGCCGTCCTTGGCGTTGTGCTCGGTGAGGACAACGACGCGCGGCGTGCCGGCGACGAGGTCCATGGCACCGCCCATGCCCTTGACCATCTTGCCGGGGATGGTCCAGTTTGCGAGGTCACCCGCGCCGGAGACCTGCATGGCGCCGAGGATCGCGACCTTGACGTGTCCGCCGCGGATCATGCCGAAGGACGTCGCGGAGTCGAAGATGCTGCCGCCGGGCAGTACCGTGACGGTCTGCTTTCCGGCGTTGATCAGGTCCGCATCTTCTTCCCCTTCGTAGGGGAACGGGCCCATGCCCAGCAAGCCGTTCTCGCTTTGCAGGACGACGCGGACGCCCTCGCGCAGGTTGTTGGCGACCAGCGTGGGGATGCCGATGCCGAGGTTGACGTAGTCGCCGTCGTTGAGTTCTTCGGCCGCAATAGCGGCCATTTCGTTGCGGGTCCAAGCCATGACGATTCTCCTGAAAAATTGTGGGGCGGTGAGGCCGGATCAGACGGTGACGGCGGCAGTGCTGGGCGTTCCGGCGGAAGTATTGGCCGTCCCGGCCGCGGCGGTGCGGGGACGGACGGTGCGCTGCTCGATGTCCTTTTCACGCCCGCTGGCCTGGACCAGGCGCTGGACAAAGACGCCGGGGGTGACGATGTGGTTGGGGTCGAGGTCGCCGGGCTGGACGATCACCTCGGCTTCCGCGACGGTTATGGCGCCCGCCGTTGCCACCACAGGGTTGAAGTTCCGTGCGGTGTAGCGGTAAATCAGGTTGCCGTCGGTGTCCGCGGTGTGTGCATGGACCAGCGCCACGTCGGCCTTGATGCCGCGCTCCTGGACGAAAGTCTCGCCGTCGAACTCGGCCAGCGGCTTGCCTTCGGCGACCAGCGTGCCCACGCCGGTCTTGGTGTAGAAGGCAGGGATGCCGGCCCCGCCGGCGCGGAGACGTTCCGCGAGGGTGCCCTGCGGGGTGAACTCCACCTCGAGCTTTCCGGCAAGGTACTGCTCGGCGAAGAGCTTGTTTTCACCCACATAGGAGGCGATGACCTTGCGGACCTGCCCGGCCTCGATCAGCACGCCGAGGCCCTTGCCGTCGACGCCCATGTTGTTGGACACCACCGTGAGATCCTGAACGCCGGAATCACGCACCGCCTCGATAAGGTCCGCCGGGATGCCGCTGAGGCCGAAGCCGCCGACGGCCAGGGTCATTCCATCCCGCAGGACGTCCTGCAGCGCGGCGGCCGCGCCGGATTTCACCTTTGACATTGCATCTCCTCGTTGAGCTTCGGTTCAAGGGCGGCCGGTAGATCCGCCGACTGACTCCACGTTGTGGACTCGTTCTCTGACCTTGGAGCGTACGGGTGGAAACAGGGGCTGTCAATGAAGGTTTAGGACGCCCGCCCGCGCGCTTTTACAGTGTGGACGCTAGGCTTAGGAGCGTCCACATTATGGATGGTTGAGGACTTTTCTACTCGATGAGGCGGTAAACATGAACGCGGTGCCGGTCCAGGGTGCGCAGGTGGTCAGCCGGGTGGCGGCGCTGCTGCGGATCATTGGACGCAACCCCGGGGGCTCGGCGCTGGCGGAGCTGGTCCGTGAGTCCGGCCTCACCCGTCCCACAGTGCACCGGCTGCTGAGCTCCCTGGCAGCCGAAGGCCTGCTGGACCAGGACGGGGGCAGCGGCAGCTGGGTGCTGGGGCCGGAGATCCTGCTGATGGGTTCAGTGGCCTCCGCCCGGTTCCCCCTTGAGGATATCGCCAGGCCCAGCCTCCGGCGGCTGGCTGAGGAGACGGGCGAAAGCGCCTTCTTTTCCATCCGCCGCGGCGGTGAGACGGTATGCCTGCTGCGGGAGGAGGGGAGTTTTCCGGTGCGGTCCTTCGTGCTGCACGAGGGTGTGCGCTTCCCGCTGGGGGTCGCCTCGGCCGGCACTGCCATCATGGCGTTCCTGCCGCCGGAGGAGCAGGAGGAACTGCTGGCCGACTGGGCCGCGCATGCGGGCAGCTTCTCCGCCGCGCACACCGAGTCGCTGGTCCGCCGGAACCTGGAGGCCACACGGCAGGCCGGATACTCCGTGAACCCGGGCTTGGTGCTGGAGGGAAGCTGGGGGATGGGGGCTGCGGTATTCGACCGCCGCGGCCGCCCTGCGTGGGCAGTTTCCCTGACCGGCATCGAGCCGCGTTTCCGGCAGGAGCGCCGGGCGCACCTGGGCCGGCTGCTGATGGACGAGGCCCACCGGATCTCCACCCTGCTGCAGGGTGCCGGGTAGCAGGCCCCGGTTCCAGCGGATCGGGTTGCGGACCTTCCGGGGGCATATTGACACGGACACGCCGCTTCAGGAGGCTGAAATAGCCCAAACGCGGCTCAAAGTGCCCTTTGGAAGGTGCCCCCGCCGTCGGGGGGCCCGGCTTAGAGACCGGCGCGCGCTTCCTCGGGGCCCTCGTGCTTCCACCAGGTATCGAAAAGGCTGACCGGAACGGTTCGCTTGTGCCGGGTCCGGAGATACATCTGCTCGATGCGGTCGGCCACCTCGTCCGGGACCTCGCGGCCCTCGAGGTAGTCATCGATCTGGTCATACTTCAGGCCCAGTTCGTCCTCGTCGGTGCGGCCGGGTTTCCCGTCGAGGAGGTCTGCTGTGGGCACCTTGTCCCAGATTCGCGCCGGGGCACCCAGCTCCGCGAGCAAGGCCCGGTTCTGGCGCTTGTTGAGGCCGAACAACGGAAGGATGTCCGCGCCGCCGTCGCCGTACTTGGTGAAGAACCCGGTCACGGACTCTGCGCCATGGTCGGTGCCGATCACGAGGTAGTTGTGCTCCCCGGCCAAGGCGTACTGCGCGATCATGCGCGTGCGGGCCTTGGTGTTGCCCTTGTGGAAGTCGGAAATGCCGTTTCCTACGGTCTTTTCGAATTCATCCTCGAAGCCGTCCACCGCGGCCGAGATGTTGAAAGTCCACTCCGTCTTGGCCCGCACAAAGTCCAGGGCCGCCTGGGCGTCGTCCTCGTCATGCTGCACGCCATAGGGAAGGCGGACCGCCACGAAGTTCGCCTCCACGCCTTCCGATGCCAACTCCTCCACCGCGAGCTGGGCCAGGCGCCCTGCCAGGGAGGAATCCAGTCCGCCCGAGATGCCCAGGACGAAGCCCTTGGTGTGGGTCGCCTTGAGGTACTCCTTCAAAAACGTGACGCGTTTGCGCACCTCCTCGGCGGGGTCGATCCGGGGCTGCACGCCCATTTCTTCAATGATCTTCGCCTGGAGTTCACGCATGCCTCAAAGCCTAGCCAGCAGTGTCAACAACGCTCAACTGTGTCCGGCAGAATCCGCCCCGAAAATCCTGCCGCTCGCGGCCGCAGCGGCGTAGCGTATGGCCATGGAGAAGACCGGATGCGTGGTGGCGGGCGGCGGCCCGGCAGGCATGATGCTCGGCCTGCTGCTGGCCCGGGCCGGGGTGCAGGTGACGGTCCTGGAGAAACACGCAGACTTCCTGCGCGACTTCCGCGGAGACACGGTGCATCCCTCCACGATCCGGCTGATCGACGAACTCGGCCTCGGCGAGGAGTTCCGCCAGCTGCCGCAGAGCCGCCTGAAGAGTGTCGTCCTCCCGGTCGCGGGCGGCCCGCCGGTGACGATGGGCGACTTTGATGCCCTGCCGCCGCCCTACAACTACATCGCCATGATGCCGCAGTGGGACTTCCTGAACTTCCTCGCCGCGGCCGCCGCCGAGGAACCCGGGTTCACGCTGCTCATGAGCCACACCGCCACCGGCCTAGTCCGCAGCGGGGGCCGTGTCCGCGGAGTGCGATTCCGTGGCCCGGACGGCGCTCAGGACGAACTGCTGGCGGACCTGGTGGTCGCCACGGACGGCAGGCATTCCGCGCTCCGCGCCGCGGCGGGGCTGGCGCCGAAGGAGTTTCCGGTGCCTTTCGACACCTGGTGGTTCCGGCTGCCCCGGCATGCCGCCGAAGCCGGTGAGGTGGCCGGCCTGGTACCGGCGTTCGGCCCGGGGGAAGCGATGGTGGCCCTCACCCGCAGCGACTACTACCAGATGGGCTACCTCGCCCCCAAGGGTGCGGATGCCAGGATCAGGGCGGAGGGCGTCGAAGGTTTCCGGCGGAGGATAGCCGGGCTCCGCCCGGACCTCGCCGACCGCGTTGACGCCATCCGTTCGCTCGATGACCTGCACTGGCTCGATGTGCGCCTAAACCGACTGCATTCGTGGCACATCAACGGACTGCTCTGCATCGGTGACGCCGCGCATGCGATGTCACCGGCCGGCGGCGTCGGCATCAACCTGGCCATTCAGGACGCCGTCGCGGCGGCGGAGCTTCTTGCCCCGGCCCTGCTCCGGGGCAGGGTCACCACGGCCGACCTCCGACGCGTCGAACGACGACGGCGGCCACCCACCGTCATCGTGCAGACCGCTCAGCGGCTCATGCACCGGGCCGTCTTCGGCCCGATTATGGCCGGGAAGCGGACGAGGTTTCCGGCCGCCGCGCTCTTCGTGGCCCGGCACGCCCCGGCGGTCCGCCGCATTATGCCCAGGCTCATCGGCTTCGGGCCGCGGCCGGAGCATGCACCGGAGTTTGCGCGGCGCGTGCAGTCATTGCCCTGAGCGCGCCTGACCGGGATGCGCGGGCAACACCGCAGGGTAACGGGGTTCCCGCGCACACCGCCTGGGATGCGGGCGCCGGGAATCCGGACCCCGCGGCTGGATTTTCGCCGTCGGGCTCCCACTAAACTGGAACCCATGACTGCTTCCAGTAATTTTGCGGCTGATGCTGCCTCCGCCCGTGCCCGCCTGCTGGAACTGACCAAGGAACTGGCCGTCGTGCGCGGCAAGGTCATCCTTTCCAGCGGCGCGGAGGCGGACTACTACATCGACCTGCGCCGGATCACCCTGCACCATGAGGCGTCCAAGCTGGTCGGCCAGGTGATGCTTTCGCTGCTGGACGACGCCGGGATCGATTTTGAGTGCGCCGGCGGCCTCACCATGGGAGCGGATCCCGTCGGCACGGCGGTAATGCACGCCGCCGTCGACGCCGGCCGCCCGGTCGATGCCTTCGTCGTCCGGAAGGCGCAAAAGTCCTACGGCATGGGCCGGCAGGTGGAAGGCCCGTCCGTTGAGGGGCGCAAGGTGCTGGTCCTGGAGGACACCTCCACCACCGGCGGCTCCGCACTGACCGCCGTCGAGGGCGTCCGCAAAGCCGGCGGGAACGTGGTGGCCGTGGCCGTGATCGTGGACCGCGATACCGGCGCCAAGGAAAAGATCGAAGCCGAGGCAGGCGTTCCCTACCTGTTCGCCTTCGGCAAAGACGAGCTCGGCCTGGCCTGAGCCTGCCGCGTCACCCGCCCGCCGCCTGTGGACCGGTGTGCCGGGCTGCCCTATCATGTCCTAATTACCCGTCAGTACTCGCCCTTGGAGAACACGCGCCCATGGTCCCGCCCGAACAGTTCCCGAGCACGGATCCTTCGCCGCTTTCCGCGTTGCCGCTGACCACAGTCGAGCAGATCCAGAACCTGATCCTCGACAGCGCGGACTTCGAGGCGTTCCTGAACGAACTGGCCCGGTTTTCCGCGCACCAGATGGCGGGCTCGGGCGAGGACGCCCTGTGCGGCATCACGCTCCTGCGGGACCGGAAGGCCGCGACCATCGGCTGGAGCAGCGACTCCGCCCGCGAGGTGGACCAGATCCAGTACTCGCTTTCCCAGGGGCCGTGCCTCACGGCGGCGAAGGAGGAACGGGAGGTCTACGTCCCGGACCTTCATGACGAGGACCGCTGGGGCCCCGACTACGCCCGAGCGGTCGCCTCGCACGGGCTGCGCTCGGTGCTGTCAGTGCCGTTCCACCTGCAGGGAGAAGCCCAGGCGGCCCTCAACCTGTACTCGGACGTTCCCCGAAAATTCGACGGCGACCTCGCCGCCCGCGCTCGCGGCTACACCCGGGAGATCTCCCAGGCGCTGCGGCTCGCCGTCCGCTTCTCGCTGCAGTCGGACAGCGCAACGAACCTCCGGGCAACCCTCGAATCGCGCACCGTCATCGACATGGCCATTGGCATCGTCATGGCGCAAAACCGGTGCGACCAGCAGACAGCCGTCCGGATCCTCACCGATGCGTCCAGCAACGGCAACGTGAAGCTTCGCGACATCGCCGCCTCCCTTGTGCAGTCCGTGGGAGGAAGTGCAACGCGCACGCACTTCGAAGAGCCAGAACGAAAAGAAGCGGTGTAAGCCCGCGCCCCTGGATTTCGGCGAGCGGCCTGACTTGTGCCGTGAGCGGCGGCCCCGTTAGGCTGAAAGCGGTTGAGCCGCCGGCCATGGACACCCTTTTTTGGAGTACCTATGGACACCAGCCTTAATGCCGACGTTAAACTCGACACCGCCTCCGACGTCGTCTGGATAGACGTCCGGGGAAGCCTTTCGCAGGCCTCCCGCCCTTCCCTTTTGGAAACCATCCGCCGTGTGCGCCAGATGGGCATCAACTCCCACATCCGCGTTGACCTCGGCCACGCCAGGTTTGTCGAGTCCGCGGCCCTTGCCGGACTCCGCAACGACCTCAACGCCACGGATTCCGGTGTTGCCCGGCCGGACGCAGCAGGCGCGGAGCCACTGGTGAGCGGTGTTTCCCTCGAGTTGAACCCGCACGCGGATGATCCGAAGGCGGTGCTGAAGTCCCTGGACCTCACCGCCGGAATCACGGACCCGGCCGGTTCTTCCGAAGCAGGTCCGCTGACCCGGTTCACCGACGATGAACTCCTGGCCGCCAGCGACTCCGTGTTCGGCATGTTGGACGACCCCTCGGACATGGCGGGTTCCGAACTCCTGGCCTCCTACGATGCCATCAGCCTGGAGATCAGCAGGCGCGAGGACGGACGCCAGCCGGAACCCGTGTAGCCGGATTCCGCCCTGGGCCCGACCCGTTGCCGAGCCGTGATCCGCTCCGACTTCTGATCCCAGTTCGGCACTGGATACGGTAGGGGTGTGCCGGGTACGACGGAAGACAACGATCCCCGGGGTCCCGGCGCCGCCGAGGCCCGTGTCCTTCGGCATGCCGCCGAGCTGAAGCGGTTTTCGCGCCGGAACTTCCTCTTCGGCGCCGGGTCTGCTTCGTTGCTGGCGGCGGACATGCTGTTCACCCGGCGGGTCCAGGCTGAACGCCGCGTCCACAAGATCCTGACGGTCCCGGACGAGACGGCCGAGAAGTACTTCCCCAATGCAAGCTGGTTCCTGTTCCCGGGCTACAAGACCAGCTGGGAAGAAGCCCTCTGGATCCTCAACGCCCTGCGCGGGTCGCTGAACCAGCGCGGCCAGCTCGCCGCCGTCGGATACTCCAACATGGGCCTGGACATCGACCAGATCGTCATCGCCGTCGTCGAGCATGTGCGGGCGCTCAAACTGACCCGGCTGTACTTCTACGGCCACAGCTTCGGCGGCATGGTGGCCACCCAGGTTGCAGCCCGGCTCCGAGAGCTGCACGGCCTGGAGGTTGCCTTCATCCTGCTCGACTCCAGCCCGTACAGCAGATACGACGTTCTGGACCAGAGCTGGTTTGAAGGTGTTGTGCTCCTCTATGAGAGCGGATTCCGTTTCCCTACGGTGCTGCGCGGCGGTTACGAACTCGGTGAGCGGATGCTGCACAAGGATGAGCGCAGCTGGGGGCAGATCCTGGACCAGACGCTGGAGCAACTGGCACCCATCGCCCCCTCAAACGTGCTGATCCAGTCCGAGTCCGCCTACATCTATCACTTTGATGCCCGCCGTTTCGCCGGACACCTCGGCGGTACGCGGATGGCTTTCATCGGCAACCCCAGGGACCAGACCGTGGACTACGAGACAGCGCGGGACTCCTGGACGCTGACGTTCAAGGACAACATGGACCCGGAAACGCTCCGCACCGACGGCGCACGTCCGGCGCACGCCAGCCCGGGCTGGAGCCCGTCGGTGTACCGGCCGATCATCGACACCCTGCAGGACGGCCTTTTCCCACTGCCTTCCGGCGGCGGCAAGAGAACCGCGTTCTAGGCGGTCCAGGGATCCTAAGCGGGGTCCCCCTTTCGGGGCAGCTCAGATCTGGTTCTTCAAGTCGGCCACGGAGTCCAGGATCTGGTTGGGCCGGAACGGGTAGGCAGCGATATCGTCCTTGTGCGTGATGCCGCTGAGCACCAGGACGGTGTGCAGGCCCGCCTCCATCCCGGCGATGATGTCGGTGTCCATCCGGTCGCCGATCATGGCGGTGGTCTCGGAATGGGCGTCGATCTGGTTCATGGCCGAGCGGAACATCATCGGGTTCGGCTTGCCGACGATGTATGGCTCGCGGCCGGTGGCTTTGGTGATGAGCGCCGCGATGGCGCCGGTGGCGGGCATCGGGCCGTCCTTGGAGGGTCCGGTGGCGTCCGGGTTGGTGGCGATGAAGCGTGCGCCGCCGAGGATCAGCCGGATCGCCATGGTGATGGCCTCAAAGGAGTACGTACGGGTTTCGCCGAGCACCACGAAGTCCGGGTCCTGGTCGGTGAGGATGAAGCCGGCCTCGTGCAGCGCCGTCGTGAGTCCCGCCTCACCGATGGTGTACGCACGGTTGCCCGAGTCCGAGCCCCTCACCTGGTCCTTCAGGAACTGGGCCGTGGCCAGCGCGGAGGTCCAGATGTTCTCCTCCGGGATTTCCAGGCCCGAGCTCTTGAGGCGGGCGGCGAGGTCCCGCGGCGTAAAGATCGAATTGTTGGTCAGCACGAGGAAACGCTTCGAGGTGTCCACCCACCGCTGGATCAGTTCCGCGGCGCCGGGAATGGGCTGGTTCTCATGCACCAGCACGCCGTCCATGTCGGTCAGCCAGCACTCGATGTCCTGTCCGCTGCGGTACACCGATGCCGAGGAACGTACCTGGTCCGGGTCTCTTCCTTCGTGTCTGCGCTGCTCCGCCATGGTGCCCTCCGCCGATAGTGTGCCGCTAACCGTCCCAGTCTAGTGTTGAGGAGTGACCGAACCGGAGACGCCCAGTGAACCCGCCGCCAACTCTGCTGTTCCGGAAGAAGCGGAAACCAAGGCGGAGGTCGGCGTCGGCCCCTGGGTAGGCGAACTGCCCGCCGGCGGGCACTGGGATCCGGACCTCCTGGCCGACGGCGACCGGCGGAACGTCGTGGACAAATACCGCTACTGGAAGCACGAAGCGATCGTGGCCGACCTCGACGCGAAGCGGCACAATTTCCACATCGCGATTGAAAACTGGCAGCACGACATGAACATCGGCACCGTCGTCCGCACCGCCAACGCCTTCCTCGCCAAGGAGGTCCACATCATCGGCCGACGCCGGTGGAACCGCCGCGGGGCAATGGTCACCGACCGCTACCAGCATGTCCGCCACCACGCCACAGTCGAGGAATTCGTGGCCTGGGCAAAGGGGGAGGGGCTGGCCATCATCGGAATCGACATCTTCCCGGACTCCGTGCCGCTGGAGACCTACGAACTGCCCAAGGACTGCGTGCTGGTGTTCGGCCAGGAAGGGCCCGGGCTGACCCCGGAGGTGCACGAGGCCGCGGTGGACACGCTGTCCATCGAGCAGTTCGGCTCCACCCGGTCCATCAACGCCGCCTCCGCCGCGGCCATCGCGATGCACGCCTGGATCCGGCGCCACGTTTTCAACCAGCTCCCGGGCTAGGTTCCCCCGCACGCACCCCCATCGAGTTGGCACTTCACGGCAGTGTTTTGCGCAAACACCCCCGCGAAGTGCCCACTCGATGTGCCGGGCGGGCCGGGCCTGTGGATATCGCCGGTGCGCCTTGGAAATGCGGGCCACAATGGGCCATGCGCAGGGCACCGCTTCCGCCTCACCTGACCACCTTAGCCTCGGCTCGGCCGCGCGGCTCTGGAACGCTCCGCTGCCCGGCCGGCTCGAGGACGACTGGCGCATCCACCTCGCCCGGCGGCGGGGACAAAGCACTCCACGACGGGTCAACGTTGTAGGACACCAGCTCGCATTGCTCCCGCATGAGGTGGTGGAGCTCGACGGCGTCCGGCTCACCTCGCCTGCCCGGACCTGGCTGGACCTCGCCTCGGTCCTCAGCGCTGATGAGCTTGTCATCGTTGGTGATTCCATGGTGTACGAGCACGGACCGGAATTCCCGCGCCCTCGCGAGGCCCTGTGCAGCATCGAGGAGTTGCGGTCCGTGCTGGAGCGGCACCCCGGCAGCCGCGGGATACGCAAAGCCCGGGCCGCCGTCGAGCTCATCAGGGTGGGCGCCGACTCGCCGCCGGAAACGCGCCTGCGCCTGGTCCTTATCCGGGGCGGCCTGCCGGAACCGGTACTCAACCACGTTGTTTGGAGCGAGGATCCCTGGGGCGGCAGGGGCTGGCCTGTCCTGTGGCCCGACGCTGCGTTCCCACCATGGCGGGTTTCGCTGCAGTACGAAGGGGCCCACCACAACGGTGAGGACCAGTACTTGCGCGACATCCGCAGGGCAGATACGACGGCGCGGTCCGGCTGGCATGAGGTACGTATCTCCCGGCTCGACCTCTTGGGTGAGCGTCCTGCCGCCGTCCCGAAGGTCTGCAATGCCTTGGCGGCCCGTGGCTGGAGCACGAGTTGACAGTTCGCCGCAGTGTTTCGCGCCGGCACTGCTGCGAAGTGCCAACTCGATGGAGGAACGGGGAGCCGTCTGCACCCCAGTGTTACAGGGCCCGAGTGAGGAGAAACACTGCCCGCGGGCAGGAATGGCTAGGATGGTTCCTAGCCGAGGAGGTTCACTTCAGGGTCAACCCAGCCAGCAGACGAAATTCACTTTAGGAGTCAGCATGCCCATTGCAACCCCAGAGATTTACTCCGAGATGATCGACCGCGCGAAGGCGGACGGCTTCGCGTTCCCGGCCGTGAACGTCACGTCCTCCCAGACCCTCAACGCGGCCCTCCGCGGCTTCGCCGAAGCGGAGTCCGACGGCATCGTCCAGGTGTCCACCGGCGGCGCCGCCTACTGGTCCGGCGCTTCCACCAAGGACATGGTGGCCGGTTCGCTGGGCTTCGCCGCGTTTGCCCGCGAAGTCGCCAAGAACTACGGCGTCAACGTCGCGCTGCACACCGACCACTGCCCGAAGGACAAGCTGGACGGCTTCGTTCTTCCGCTGCTCGCCGCCTCCGAGGCCGAGGTCAAGGCCGGCCGCAACCCGCTGTTCAACTCCCACATGTGGGACGGCTCCGCAGAGACTCTGCAGGAAAACCTGCGCATCGGCCGTGAACTCCTCGAGCGCACCGCCGCCGCCAAGATCATCCTCGAGGTCGAAATCGGCACCGTCGGCGGCGAGGAAGACGGCGTGGAGAACGCCATCAACGAGAAGCTCTACACCACGGTCGAGGACGCCCTGGCCACCATCGACGCCCTTGGCGCCGGCGAGAACGGCCGCTACATCACCGCGCTGACGTTCGGCAACGTTCACGGCGTCTACAAGCCCGGCGGCGTCAAGCTCCGCCCGGAGATCCTCAAGGACATCCAGGAGCAGGTGGGCGCCAAGATCGGCCAGAACAACCCGTTCGACCTCGTCTTCCACGGCGGCTCCGGCTCCTCCGACAAGGAGATCGCCGACGCCGTCTCCTTCGGCGTGATCAAGATGAACATCGACACCGACACGCAGTACGCCTACACCCGCCCGGTGGTGGACCACATGTTCCGCAACTACGACGGCGTGCTGAAGGTCGACGGCGAAGTGGGCAACAAGAAGCTCTACGATCCCCGTGTCTGGGGTGCATCCGCCGAAGCCGGCCTCGCGGCCCGCGTCGTGGAGGCTGCCCAGCAGCTCGGCTCCACCGGCAAGTCCCTCAAGTAATGTCCGACGAGTTCCGCAAGAACCTGATGGACCCCGAGCCGACGCTGCTGCCGGCCGAGACGGAGGTTTACGCGGCGCTGGATGCGGGCCAGGAAGCGCTGGACCTGGTGGAGAAGCACCCGACCTCCTCGCTGCTCTGGGCCGTGCTGGCCGAGGAAGCGTGGAACGAGGGCCGGACCATCGATTCCTACGCCTACTCCCGCGTCGGCTACCACCGCGGGCTCGACTCGCTGCGCCGTAACGGCTGGCGCGGCGTCGGGCCGATCCCGTGGGAGCACGAGCCCAACCGCGGTTTCCTGCGTGCCCTGTACTCGCTGGGACGGGCCTCCGCGGCGATCGGCGAAGCCGAGGAACCGGAGCGGATCGAGAAGTTCCTCAAGGACTCCGCTCCCAACGCCAAGGCCGCGATCGAAGCCGGGTAGCTGCAACTGCATTAACGACGACGGCGGGCGCCCACCTTTCGGTGGGCGCCCGCCGTCGTTAAGCCGGTTTGGGCCCACGCCCGCCGGGTTCCCTGGCCGAGCGTGCGAGGTCAGGGGGCGGGTGGGGATCAGCTGGCCTTGGTCAACCCGGTGCGGGCCATGGCATCGGCGTAGGCCGCGTGCATCTCCTCGAGATACTGTTCCTGGCGGGCAGGGGTTCCGGCGAAGGCGCGGCCGCTGAGTGAACGGACCTTGTAGGTCTTGAGGCCGCGGCGCCAGATCATGGGCACTTCGGTCTTGAGCAGCATGTTCGCCAGGCGGTTGGCCTCGGTCCCGTGCGCGACGATCACGGACGCGCGCGGCACGAGGGCCAGGAACTTCAGCAGCGGCTTCAGGCCGGCCGAGATCTGGTCGGGGGTGAATTTGCCGTTGGGCTGGCCTGCCACGTTCCACGGGTGGACGTTCCAGGGCATGACGAACTCCGGCCGCAGGCCCAGCTTCCACTGGATGCCCAGCATGCGGGTGGCCGCTTCGTCCTCACCGGCGGTGATGAAGCCGGACGGGTCGGCGGTGCCGATGTTGGAGTAGAGGCTGATGATGCGGCACTCGTCGACGTCATGGATGGGGTCCACGTACGCGACATTCGTACCGGGCTTGGCGGACTGGAGCGTGTCGCACAGCTCGTTTACGGCTGCGACGCTAGGTTCGTAGCGGCGGCTCAGTAGCTGTTCGCGAAAATTTTCAGTAGCCAAGGCTGTCATATATTGCTGAGTCTCCTGCGGGATTGGTCAAGCTGCCAGGCCGTGCACGGCTCGCCGTTGTACGGGCACGCCAAAACATGGTGTGGATTGAAAAGGTGAGGTGGACCGATTCCGAGTCGATCCTTATCAGTCTATCAAGCCCCGCGACGTGCTGGACCGGCCAGGAAACCCCCGAGGGCTCCAGCCGGTCACCAGAGTCTCCGGCTGGCACGGCGTGCGCCCTCGCCGAGTGCTTCCAGCTTGGCGAAAGCAATCTGCGGATGCACCCGGCCGCCGAGGCCGCAGTCCGTGGACGCAATCACGTTTTCCCGGCCAACAAGCTGCGCAAACCGCACGATCCGGTCCGCCACGAGGTCCGGGTGTTCCACGACGTTGGTGGCGTGCGAGACGACGCCGGGGATGATGACCTTGCCCTCGGGAAGCCTTGTGTTCTCCCAGACCCGCCATTCGTGTTCGTGCCGGACGTTCGCGGCCTCGAAGGAGTAGCCGCCGGCATTGATCTGCAGGACGGAATCGATGATGTCCGCGAAGGGGATGTCCGTGGTGTGGGGCCCGTGCCAGGAGCCCCAGCAGACGTGCAGCCGGATCCGCTCCTGCGGCAGATCGCGCAGGGCCCAGTTCGTGGCCTCGACGCGGAGCTGAATGAACTTGAGGTAGTCCGGCAGGCTTGGCTCGGGGTTGATCTGGTCCCAGCTTTCGGCCAGTGAGGGGTCGTCGAGCTGTACCGTGAGCCCGGCGTCGATGATGGCCTTGTACTCCTCGCGCATGGCGTCGGCGCAGGCGTAGAGCAGTTCCTCATCGCTTGCGTAGTACTCGTTGGCGACGCGGGCGCAGGACCCGGGGGACAAGGACGCAACGAAGCCCTCGGTAAGCCCTGCCGCGGCCAGCCCGGTCTTGAGATTGGCGATGTCCGAAGCCACGAGTGCCTGTCCGGTGTAAGTCAGGGGCCCGGCGATCTTCGGCTGGGTGACGCTCCGGCGGTGCGCCAGGATTCCGGATGAGGGGTCGCTGTACGCCTCGTCGAACTTCTGCCGGTCGCGCCGGTCCGGGAAGGAGGTCAGGACGATGTTTCCGGGGCTGGAGCGGTGCACTTTTGCGTCGGCCCAGCGGTCGACGTCCGTCGGCACCAGGCCTCCGAGGCGGGAAAAGGAGTAGTTCCACCAGGCCCCGTAGTCAACGGAACTGGACATGGTGTGCCCGTATTCGCCGTCGTTGGCAATGTCGATGCCGAGGTCCTTCTGGCGCTGCACCACGTCCACAACGGAGGTCTCCAGCAGGTCGAGGAATTCGGGCGTTATGCCCTCCGCTTCCTTGGCCTTGTTGGCGGCGATCAATTCGGGGGTGCGGGGCAGGGAGCCGGCGTGGGTTACCCGGATGTGGTCTGTGTTCGGGAGCATAGCGGTTCCTTCCATCGGTCCTGGCGGTAGCACCTTTGCCGGTCACATGCGGGTGCCGGTCAGGGTTGCTGCGGCGTCAAAGGTCCAGGTCCCTCGGCCGCTCGGGATGGTCAACTCCCACTCAATTGCACTGCCGGATGTTCCGCAAGTCGGGGTTGCAGTATGTCGCCTGCAGGCCCGGCTGGCGCATATTGCGTCAACACCCGCTACGGGCTACGGGCCCCTATCCGCTAAACTTGGGTGGTAAGAGCCCCGGACTCTGGCGTTGATGGAAGAGCACAGCGGTAGATTCGGGGCATTCTCATGAACGGCGCTGACCCCAGGCGAAGCACCTCGGAGCATCCCATGGCTCCCTGGTGGATCACCGAAGGTCAGCCCGAACGAATGGGGGAGGATCCCATGCCAGCAATCGTGATCGTCGGAGCCCAGTGGGGCGACGAAGGTAAAGGTAAAGCCACTGACCTGCTTGGCGGCCGGGTTGACTATGTCGTCAAGCCCAACGGCGGCAACAACGCGGGCCACACCGTCGTCGTGGGCGGTGAGAAGTATGAGCTCAAGCTCCTTCCGGCCGGCATCCTGAGCCCGAACGCGGTTCCGATCATCGGCAACGGCTGCGTGGTGAACCTGGAGGCCCTGTTCCAGGAAATTGACGGACTGGAAGCCCGCGGCGCGGACACGTCGAAGCTGCGCGTCTCCGCCAACGCCCACCTCGTGGCCCCCTACCACCAGGTGCTGGACAAGGTCACCGAGCGCTTCCTCGGCAGCCGGGCCATCGGCACCACCGGCCGCGGCATCGGCCCGGCCTACATGGACAAGGTGGCCCGCCTCGGCATCCGGGTGCAGGACGTCTTTGACGCCTCCATCCTGCGCCAGAAGGTCGAGGGCTCGCTCCGCCAGAAGAACGGTCTGCTGGTCAAGGTCTACAACCGCCGCAGCATCGAGGTGGACGAGATCGTGAACTACTTCCTGTCCTTCGCAGAGCGCCTCCGCCCGCTGGTTATCGACAGCACCTTCGTCCTGAACACCGCCCTTGACGAGGGCAAAGTTGTCCTGATGGAAGGCGGCCAGGCCACGTTCCTGGACGTCGACCACGGCACGTACCCGTTCGTGACGTCCTCCAACCCGACGGCCGGCGGCGCCTCCGTCGGGTCGGGCATCGGCCCCACCCGGATCTCGCGTTCCATCGGCATCATCAAGGCGTACACCACCCGCGTCGGCGCCGGGCCGTTCCCCACAGAATTGTTCGACGAGATGGGCATGTACCTGCAGAAGACCGGCGGCGAGTTCGGCGTCAACACCGGCCGTCCGCGCCGCTGCGGATGGTACGACGCCGTGCTGGCGCGCCACGCCTCCCGGGTCAACGGCTTCACGGACTACTTCGTCACCAAACTCGATGTGCTCACCGGCATCGAGCAGATCCCGGTCTGCGTGGCCTACGACGTTGATGGTGTCCGGCACGACGAAATGCCGATGACCCAGACCGAGTTCCACCACGCCAAGCCGATCTTCGAGTACTTCGAGGGCTGGACGGAAGACATCACCGGGGCCCGCACCTTGGAGGACCTCCCGGAAAACGCCAAGAACTACGTGCTGGCCCTGGAAAAGCTTTCTGGAACGCGGTTCTCGGCCATCGGTGTGGGCCCGGACCGCGACCAGACGATCGTGATCAACGACCTGATCCTTGACTGACCCTGACTGACTGACGTCGCCTGCCCCGCCTACGGCGGACCCACTTACGGGGAGAGTACGACGGCGGAGGGTCGCCTTCGCGGGAAAGCCTGGGTTCTGACGGTCGTTGCACCACCCTTCATCGGGAGGTGCAACGACCGTATCGCGTTAAAGTGACCGTGCCGGGTTTTACTAGGCCGCCTTGTCCGCTTCGGCTGCGGTCGCGCCTCGGAGGTCCGGCGCGAGGGTGGACTTCAGGGCCACCACGACGACGGCCGCCAGGACCATGACCGCGCCCACGACCCACATCCCGGCCTGCTGGGAGCCTGTGACCTCGGCCAGCTTGCCTGTCACCAGCGGCCCGATGAAGCCGGACAGGTTGCCGAAGGAATTGATGAGAGCAATGCCGGCGGCCGCGGAAGCGCCGGTCAGGAACAGGCTGGGCAGCGGCCAGAATGTGGGCAGTGCGGCGCAGATGCCCATGGTGCACACCGTAATGGCTGCCATGGCGGCCAGGGGAGAGTTCAGGTACAGGGCGATGGGAATGGCTATCCCACCAATTGCTGTGGGTGCCGCGACGTGCCAGATCCGCTCGCCGGTCTTGTCGCCGTGCATGGCCCAGAAGTACATGGACAGGCACCCGAAGGCGAAGGGAATTGCGACGATGAATCCCTGCTGCAACACCGTGAAATCGGTGTTGAACTCCTTCTTGAAGCCGGCAACGATCGTGGGCAGGAAGAAGCTGATGGCGTAGAGGCCGTAAACGATGCCGAAGTAGACGAACGCTAGGGCCCAGACGCGGCCCTTGGTCAGTGCGTCCTTGATGGACAGGTGGTGGCGGCTGGCGGTGTCCTCGGCCTCGGAGTCGATCTCACGCTGGAGCCACTCACGTTCGTTCGGGTTCAGCCAGGTGGCCTTCGCCGGCCTGTCCGTCAGGTAAAACCAGCAGATGACGCCAAAGACGATGGCAGGAATACCTTCAACCAGGAACATGAACCGCCAGCCGTCCAGCCCGAAGAATACCTGGTGGCCTGCCGTGATGAGCATCGAGGACAGCGGACTTCCGACGGCCGAGGACAGGGGAACGGCCAGGATGAACAGGGCGAGGGCTTTGGCCCGTTGCTGCTTCGGGAACCAGAAGGTCATGTAGAAGATGATGCCCGGGAAGAACCCGGCCTCCGCCACCCCGAGCAGGAAGCGAAGGACGTACAGGGTCTCTGCGTTCGGGACGAAAGTCATCAGCGTGGCGATGATCCCCCAGCTGACCATGATCCGGGCCATCCAACGTCTGGCGCCGAACTTGTGCAGGGCCAGGTTGCTGGGCACCTCGAGGATCAGGTAGCCGATGAAGAACAAGCCTGAGGCCAACCCGAACGTGGTCGCCGTCAGCCCGAGCGCCTCGTTCATGCCGTGAGGCGCTGCAAAGGCCAGGTTCGTTCGGTCCAGATAGTTGATCAGGTACAGGAGGCCGAGAAACGGAAGCAGCCGACGGGACACTTTGCGCACAACCAGTTTGCGCATGGCTGCATCGGCGGCGGACAGCTGAGTGGAAGAGGTCATTGTGGTCCTCGGTGCTAGGAGCTCGGCCGTAAGAGCTAGCCGGCGTCTATGGCTGGGTTTGCTGGGGGAATGCCTTGCCTGGGTTAAGGGTGCCGAGGGGGTCGAGGGCACTTTTGATGCTGCCGTGGAGGCTGATGACTCGTTGCTCCAGTTCCTCGGCCGCCCCGGGCAGTTTGAGCAGGCCGACTCCGTGTTCACCCGTCACGGTGCCGCCCAGCTCACGGCAGTCGTCGACGATCTCGTCGAAGGCTGTCTTGGCCCGGGCCACCGCTGCCAGGGCGCCGACAGGTGCGATGATGAGCGGGTGGAGGTTTCCGTCACCGGCATGGGCGATGTTCGCGATGACCACATTGTGTTTAACCGCTGATGACTGGATGCGGGAGAGCATTTCCGGAACGGCGGACCGGGGCACGCACACATCCTCGGTTAGGACCGGGCCAAGCCGTTCAAGGGCGGGATATGCCATCCGCCGGGCAAGGAAGAGCCGGTCTATCTCCTCCGGGTCCGTGGCCTGTTCGATATTGGTGCCGCCGGAATCGGTGAAGATGCCCGCCAGACGGTCGGCGAGATCAGCACCGGTAGTTCCGGGTTCATCGATCTTGGCAAGGAGGAGAACTTCAACGTCCCCGGGCAGGCCAAGGCCCAGCCACTCGTCGACCGCCCGCAGGCAGGTATGGTCGATGAGTTCCAGGGCGGCAGGCACCACGCCTGCTGCGGATACGGCGGCCACGGCATCCCCCGCGGCGCGCAGTGAGGGGAAGTACCCGATGATGCCCTTTTCTTCCCGGCCGGACAACGGCAGGAGCTTCACGGTGACCTCCGTGATGATCCCCAGCGTGCCCTCTGAACCGACCATCAGCCCGGTCAGGTCGTAGCCGGTCACGCCCTTTGCAGTCCGGTGCCCAAGGTGGACGATTTCACCGTCGGCAAGCACCACTGTCATACCCAGCACGTAATCCCGGGTGACGCCATACTTCACGCAGCAGATCCCGCCGGCATTGGTGGCTGCATTGCCGCCGATGGTCGAGATGGCGGAACTGGCCGGGTCCGGCGGGTACCAGAGCCCCACCCGCCCCACCGCCTGGCGGAGGACGTCATTGATGACGCCGGCCTGGGCAACGGCCAGACGCTCGTCGGTATCGATCTCAAGGATCGCAGTCATGAGCTCCAAGGACAGCACGATGCAGTTGGCCACGCTGTTTGCACCGCCGGACAATCCCGTTCCCGCGCCTCTGGGTACGACATGGAGTCCCCGTTGTGCCGCGTAGCGGACGACATTCGCGACTTCTTCCGTTGCCGATGCCAGCACGACGGCGAGCGGGGTCTCGTAGGGTGCCCACTCGGCGTCGTCATGGCTGTAGCGGAGGAGGGACTCCGTGTCGGTCAGCACCCTGCCCCCCGGCACCAAACCTGTAAGGTCCTGCGCCAAGCTGGCTGCCTGGACGGTGATCCTGCTCATTGCAGCTCCTTTGCCAAAAAAGCGGTCAAACGGGCCAGTGCGCCCTAAGGGACAACGCTAGCCCTCCAAATGATGCATTCCAATGCATTGTTACTCAGGTGTTTGGGCGGTCCGCCGTCGGCGTTGAACAAGGCCTTGACCGCGGTTCGCGTCCAAGACACCATGAGAAAAAAGCCTTCCGGCACTGCCAGGGATTCCCGGCCAGTGCCAAGGAGCGGCCGCAGACCGGCCGTTGGGGGAGGTACAGGAAAGGATTCGACATGAGCGAAACGCCAGAGGCAGGCGAGCGCCGCCACAGCGAGGTGCCCGCTGAAGGGGATCCGGACGCCGATGCATCGGAGATCCGGGTCCACACGCAGGATCCTGCCGAAGGCCCCGACACCGAGGATTGATCCGGGGACGGGAGAAGGTCATGAGCCACAGGACATCGGAATCGTGGGCGCGTGAACCCGATGCCTCCGCCGAGCCTCCCAGCGTGGATGTCCTGATACCGACGTGCGACCGACCCGCGGAGCTCGCTGTCACGCTGGCCGGCCTGGCGGCCCAGCGCGACCCGTCCTTCCGGGTGGTGATCAGCGACCAGTCCCGCGAACAGCCGGCGTGGCAGCACCCTGCCCCTGCCGCGATGATCCGTGTCCTGCAGGCCCAGGGCCGCGAAGTAGTGGTGTTGCGCCATGTACCCCGGCTGGGCCTGGCCGAACACCGGCATTTTCTGCTGGAGCAGGCCCGAACGCGGCACTGCCTGTTTCTGGACGACGACATCTGGCTGGAACCGGGCGCGCTGCAACGGATGGACAAGGCACTGCTGGAGTTAGGCTGCGGCTTTGTGGGCATGGCGCCGCAGGGACTGTCTTACCTCACTGACCGGCGACCCCAGGAGGTAGTGACCTTCGAACGGTGGGACGGAGCCGTCACACCGGAAAGGGTCCGGCCGGAGAGCCCGGGCTTCGAACGGTGGCCGCTGCACAACGCCGCCAACCTCAGCCACCTCAGTGCGGACCTCGAGCTGCAGCCGGGGGAGTGGGTTCCTTACCGGGTGGCCTGGCTGGGCGGCTGCGCCCTGTACAACCGCCAGGCGCTGGAGGACACCGGCGGCTTCCGCTTCTGGGACCTCCTGCCCCCGGAGCACGCCGGCGAGGATGTCGTTGCGCAGTGGCGGGTGATGGAGAAGTTCGGCGGGGCCGGCATCCTGCCCTCAGGGGCCGTGCACCTGGAGTCGCCGACGACGGTCACGGACCGGAGGGTGGAGGCGTACAAGGTGGTTCTGCGGGAGGACGCCGGCACCGCGAAGCCCTGATGTCCCGATGGTTGTCCCCCTGCCGGCACGCCGGCAGGGGGACGGGACTGTTTAGTACAGCTGGGTCAGGTAGTACAGCTGGGCCAGGTGATACAGCTAGGCCAGGACCTGGCGCTTCGAGGAGATGACGCCGGTGTCGAAGCCGGCCAGGTGCAGGCCGCCGTGGAAGCGGGCATGCTCAATCTTCACGCAGCGGTCCATCACGACGTCGAGGCCGGCCGCTTCCGCTTCCTTGGCCACCTCCTCATGCCACGAACCGAGCTGCAGCCAGAGGGTCTTGGCGCCCGCCGCAATGGCCTCGTCGAGGACCCCGGGCAGGTCGTCGTGCTTGCGGAAGACGTCCACGATGTCCGGGCTCTCCGGCAGGTCGGCCAGCGAGGCGTACGTCGGTTCACCCAGGATCTCCTTCACCACGGGGTTCACGAAGTACACCTTGTACCGGGTGGAGGACTGCAGGTAGGTCGCCACGAAGTAGCTGGCACGCGAGGGCTTGTCCGAGGCCCCCACAATCGCGATCGACTTTGCCTGCCGCAGCAGGTTCAGCCGTTCCGGAGCGGAAGGGCCCGTCCAGGTGCGGTCTTCGGTGCTCATGACAGTGCTCCAATCGTGCAGGTCTCCGCGGTGGGCTCAAGCGCCGTGGAGGACTCGGTGTCCGCTTCTACGGCAGATGCGGCGTCCAGGGCCTGGTCCAGGTCCCAGAGGATGTCTTCGATGTCTTCGAGCCCCACCGAGATCCGGACCAGGTCCTCCGGAACGCCGGCGGATTCGAGCTGTTCCGGGCTCAGCTGCTGGTGGGTGTGGTGGAACCGGGGTGGATCACCAGGGTCCGGGAGTCGCCCACGTTGGCCAGGTGCGAGGCCAGCTGCAAAGCCTCGATGAACTTCTGGCCCGCGGCGCGGCCGCCCTTCACACCGAAGGAGAACACCGAGCCCGGTCCCAGCGGCAGGTACTTCCTGGCCCGCTCGAAGTGCGGATGCGAGGGCAGCCCGGAGAAGTTCACGTAGGCCACCCGGTCGTCGGCCTCGAGCCATTCCGCAACGGCCTGGGCGTTTTTCAGGTGCTCGTCCAGGCGCTGCGGGAGCGTTTCGACGCCCTGCAGCAGCTGGAAGGCCGACTGCGGGGACAGCGCGGGTCCGATGTCGCGCAGCTGCTCGCAGCGGAGCTTGGTCAGGAAGCCGTATTCGCCGAAGTTGCCCCACCAGGAGACGTTGCCGTAGGAGGGGACGGGTTCGGTCATGGTGGGAAACTTGCCGTTGCCCCAGTTGAAGCGGCCGCTTTCGACAATCACGCCGCCGAGGGTGGTGCCGTGGCCGCCGAGGAACTTCGTGGCGGAGTGGATCACGATGTCCGCACCGTGTTCGAGCGGCCGCACGAGGTAGGGCGTGCTCAAGGTGGCGTCGACGACGAGGGGGATGCCGGCGTCGTTCGCAACCTTCGCGAGGCCGGCAAGGTCCTGGACTTCCGAGGAGGGGTTGGCCACCACCTCGACGAAAATCGCCTTCGTGTTCTCCCGCACGGCGGCGGCGTAGTCCGCCGGGTCCGTCCCCGGGACAAAGGTGGTGTCGACCCCGAAGCGCCGCAGCGTGACGTCCAGCTGGGTCACGGTGCCGCCGTAAAGCTGGGACGCCGCCACGATGTGGTCTCCGGCCTGGGTCAGCGCGGCGAAGGTGATGAACTCCGCGGCCATGCCCGAGGACGTGGCCACGGCACCGATGCCGCCCTCAAGCGAGGCGATGCGCTCCTCGAACGCGGCGACCGTGGGGTTGCCGATCCGGGAGTAGATGTTGCCGTACTTCTGCAGCGCGAACAGGTTCGCGGCGTCCTGGGTGTCCTTGAACACGAAGGACGTGGTCTGGTAGATCGGCACCGCGCGGGCACCGTGTTCGGCGTCGGGGGTGCCGCCGGCGTGCAGGGCGCGGGTGCGGAATCCAAAGGTGCGGTCAGCCATTATGCGTTTACCTCAATTTTCGTGGCGGGCGTCTGCGAGAGGTCAAGCTCGGTGCCGTGCTTGCGGGCCAGGTCCGCCTCAAGCTCCCGGACAATCGGCAGGATGTCCTTGCCGAACGCGGCCACCTCCTCCTGGAAATGCAGGTAGCAGGTCAGGAGCAGGTTCACGCCGATCTTCTTGTACTCCACAATCCGTTCGGCGATCTGCTCCGGGGTGCCGATCAGCTGGGTCTTGAAGCCGTCGTTGTACTGGATCAGGTCCTCGAAGGAGGAATCGGCCCACATGCCCTTGCCGTCCTTGGTGGAGGCGCCGGCTTCCTGCACGGCGTCGCGGAAGCCCTCGACGGCAGGCTTGTGCGCCTTCGCCACAATCTCGCGCAGGGTTTCGCGCGCTTCTTTTTCGGAATCGCGGGCAATCACGAAGCCGTTGAGGCCAAACTTCGGGGCCGCCAGGGCACCCTCCGTGCCGCGCTTGCTTTCTCCTGCGGAAGCCAAGACGCCGGCGATGTTCTCCTTGAAGCCCTCGAGGTCCTTGCCGTTGGAGAAGTACCAGTCCGCCACGCGGCCGGCCGTGGCCTGGGCTGCCGTGGAGTTGCCGCCGAAGAAAATCTCCGGGTGCGCACGTCCCGGCACATCCACGGGGGCCGGCTGCAGGGTGAAGTCGGTGATGTTGTAGTACTTGCCGGACTGGCTGAAGTTCTTTTCGGTCAGCAGTCCGCGGAGCACGCGGATGAATTCCTCGGTGCGGACGTAGCGTTCGTCATGTTCCAGCCATTCGAGGCCGAAGTTGGTGAACTCGCTTTTCAGCCAGCCCGAGACGATGTTCACGGCCGCGCGGCCGTTGGAGATGTGGTCGGCGGTGATGATGTACTTCGCCAGGACACCGGGGTGCCACATGCCCGGGTGGACGGCCGCGATGACCTTCAGCCGCTCGGTTGCCGCGAGCAGGGCCAGGCTGAACGAGGTCGCCTCGTGCTGCTTGTCCGCGCCGTAGGAGGCGGCGTAGCGCGTCTGGGACAACGCGTATTCGAAGCCCGAGTTTTCTGCGATGCGGGCGAGCTTCTTGTTGTAGTCGAAGTCCCAGCTGGTGCGTTGTTCAATCGTGGACACCACCAGGCCGCCGGAGACGTTCGGAACCCAGTAGGCGAATTTGAGTGGTTCGGAGAGGCGTGCGACGTTGCTGATCTCGGTCATGGTGTTCCTTACTTCCGGGAATTTACTGCTGGGTTGGAGCGCTCGTGCAGGACGCGCTGGATGCCGGCGATCGATGGTTCGTTCTGCAGGGATGTCGTGTCCCCGAGCGTGGTTCCCTCGAACAGCTGGGTGAGCAGCCGGCGCATGATCTTGCCGCTGCGCGTCTTGGGCACATCGTGGACGACGACGACGTCGCGCGGTTTGGCGATCGGCCCGATCTGCTTCGCCACATGCGCCTTCAGCTCGGAGGTGATCTCCCCGTCTGCGTGCGGGGATTTCAATACGACGAAGGCGACGATCGCGTGGCCGGTCTTCCGATCCTCGACCGGGCAGACGCCCGCTTCCACGACGGCCGGGTGGGACACCAGGGCCGATTCGATTTCGATGGTGGAGAGCAGGTGCCCGGAGACATTGAGCGTGTCGTCCACCCTGCCAAGGATCCAGATGTCGCCGTCGTCGTCATACTTGGCGCCGTCACCGGCCAGGAACCAGCCCTGGTCGGCGTACTGGCGCCAGTACGAATCGAAGTACCGCCGCGGGTTGCCCCACACCGTGCGGGCAATGGCGGGGCCGGGGGCGTCCACCACGATGAAGCCATGGACGCCCGGCGGTACCGTCCTGCCGGCGTCGTCCACGATCCGGGTGCTGACGCCGGGCAACGGCCGGGCCGCGCAGCCGGGCTTGAACTCCGTGTCGGTCGGAGCGGGGGAGAGGATGGTGGCGCCGGTTTCGGACTGCCACCAGGTGTCCACCACCGGTGCGGTACCGGCGCCGACGTTGGCCCGGAACCAGCGCCAGGCTTCCGGATTGACGGCTTCCCCGACGGTTCCAAGCATCCGGATCGACGAGAGGTCGTAGGTGTCCGGGACGCCGTCCGGGAACCACCCCATCAGGGAGCGGACCAGCGTGGGGGCGGTGTAGTACTGCGTGACGCCGTACCGTTCGATGATTTCGAAGTGGCGGCCCGGGTGCGGGGTGTTGGGAGTGCCCTCGAAGATCACCTGGGTGACGCCGTTGGAGAGCGGGCCGTAGAGCTCGTAGGTGTGGGCCGTGACCCAGGCGAGGTCGGCGGTGCACCAGTGGACGTCCCGGTCGCGGAGGGCGGGGTCCGGGTTGCTGAACAGGTGCTCGAAGCTCCAGGACGCCTGGGTGAGGTACCCGCCGGAGGTGTGCACGAGGCCTTTGGGCTTGCCCGTGGTTCCGGAGGTGTACATGATGAACAGCGGCGTCTCGGCGTCGAACGCCTCCGGGACGTGGACGTCGGAGGCCTGCCCGACGGCGTCGTGCCACCAGACGTCGCGGCCTTCGGTCATCGGCACGGTATCCAGCAGTTCCGGTGCCGTGGTGCGGTTGACCACGAGGACGTGTTCGATGGAGTTGTCGCCGGAGACGGCGGCGTCAGCGTTGTCCTTGACCGGCACGGCGTTTCCGCGGCGGAACTGGCCGTCGGTGGTGACGAGCAGCTTGGCGCCGGTGTCCTCCACACGGAACTTGAGCGCCTCCGCGGAGAAGCCGCCGAAGACCAGTGAGTGGATGGCACCGATGCGGGCCACAGCGAGGGTGACGATCACGGTTTCGGGGATGACGGGGAGGTAGATGACCACCCGGTCGCCCTTGGTGATGCCGAGGCCGAGGAGGGCGTTCGCGGCCTTGGACACCTCCCGCTGGAGGTCGGCGTAGGTGACGGTGCGGCGGTCGCCGGGTTCGCCCTCGAAATGGAGGGCCACTTTGTCGCCGCGGCCGGCCGCGACATGGCGGTCCACGCAGTTGTACGCGACGTTGAGTTTGCCGCCCTCGAACCAGGTGATGGCCGGGCCGGTACCGGCGTCGACGTCGGCGGGGACGAAGCGGTGCGCCGTGTGCCACGGCCTGTCCTGCACTCTGTCCTGCACTCTGTCCTGCGCGGGGGACTGGCTGCCGGGCGCCGGCTCCCAGTCGAGGCGCAGGGCCGCCTGCTCCCAGAACGCGATGCGTTCCGCCTCCGTTGAGGGGAAGGAATCCGTGGCGGTTGCAGTGGCGCCGCGTTCGGCCAGCGTGGTTCCTGTGGTGTTCAGGCCCATCGTTTCACCGCCCATTTCTCTGCCAGGCCCAGCAGGCCATCCGTTATTTTTCCAATCACCGCGAGCAACACGATTGCCAGCAGCAGCCGGTCGGTGCGGCCGTTGTTCTGGGAATCCGTCAGCAGGAAGCCAAGCCCCATCGAGGATGCGATGAGTTCGGCAGCCACCAGGAACAACCATGCCTGCGCCAGGGCCAGCCGGAGTCCGGAGAAGACCGCGGGGACGACCGCGGGGAGCTGGACGGTGGTCAGGAGCCTGACGCCCTTGAGCCCGAAGGCCCGCGCCGCTTCGACGAGGTTCCGGTCAACGTGGCGCAGGGCCAGGGAGACCGTGGTGAAGACCGGGAAGAAAGCGCCGATCAGGATCAGGGTGATTTTGGAGTCCTCGCCAATGCGCATCCAGAGGATGAGGAGCGGCACCCATGCCAGGGACGGTACAGCCCGCAGCGCCCCGATGGTCGGGGCCAGCAGGACGTCGGCCAACCGGGACAGTCCCACGAGCGAGCCGAGCACGAGCCCGAGGGCAGCCCCGGCGGCGAAGCCGACCAGCACGCGCTGGGTGGAGATGGCAATGTGCTGGCCCAGCTGCCCGCGCTGGAGCAGATCGAGCCCGGCCTCCAGCACCATGGCGGGCGGCGGGAGCTGTACGACGCTGAAGATCCCGGCAGCGGTGGACAGCTGCCAGGCCGCCAGCACCGCCGCCGGCAGAATCAGTCCAAGGAGCAGACGCGCCCAGCCGTTGGCCAGGATCCCGGCGGGGGACCATCCGTTCGCCGGGGAGCCGCTCGCACCTGTTTCGGGCGAGCCCGGCTGGGCAGCGTCTGCTGGAGTTGCGGGGACGGCTGCAGCGCGTCCGCCCGCAACACTGTTGCCGGTGAGGAAGGGATTTCCGAGGCGGGACATCAGGAATCCTTGATGGCGGACGCGTCCGCCTTCTTCACCAGCGAGTCATCAAGAATGGAGGCAACGGCGTCGTCGACCTGCTTCTGGCTGGCGACATCTCCGGTCTCCACGAAGGTGGGACCGATCTTCGCCAGGACCTTCCGCTGCGCTTCGCCCGGCACCGGGTCGACGTCGAGGTTGCTGCGTTCCAGCACCACAGTCTTAGCAACGGCGAGGTCCAAGCCCGCGACGTCGGCGAGGATCTGTGCGGTTTCGTCCGGGTTGGCAGCGGCCCAGGCCCGGGCTTTCTCATAGGCGTTGACCACAGCCTGCGCCTGCTTGGGCTTGTTCTTCAGGAACGTTTCGGTCGCGTTGAGGAAGCCATAGGTGTTGAACGACAGGTTCCGGTAGAAGAGTTTGGCGCCCTTCTGCTCGGCCCCTGCCATGATCGGGTCCAGGCCGGACCACGCATCCACCGACCCGTTTTCCAGCGCGGTCCGCCCGTCCGCGTGCTGGAGGTTTTGCACCGTGACGTCCTTGGCGGAGAGCCCGGCCTCGGCAAGGGACTGCACCAGGAAGAAGTACGGGTCCGTGCCCTTCGTCGCAGCCACGGACTTGCCCTTGAGATCCGCGACCTTGGTGATGGTGGACGCGGGGCCGGCCACCAGCGCTGCCCACTCCGGCTGGGAGTAGATGTCGATGGTCTTGATCGGTGAGCCGTTGGCCCGGGCCAGCAGCGCGGCGGATCCCGCGGTGGAGCCGACGTCGACGGCGCCGGAGCGCAGTGCCTCGTTGGCCTTGTTGGATCCTGCGGACTGCACCCAGTTGACGGTCACGCCCTGGTCCTTGAGCGAGGCTTCCAGCCAGCCCTTCTTCTTGATGACCAGGCTCAGCGGGTTGTAGGTGGCGAAGTCGATGTTGAGGGTGCCGCCTTCGACGGCGCCGCTCGCTGCCGGCGCCCCGCCGGAACCCTCACCGGCGACGCAGCCGCTCAGCAGGAGGGCGGCCGAAACGGCGGCCGCACCAAGCACTGAACGGCGCGGTACTGAGTTGCGGGTGGCTTTGCGGGCGAATGACATGGAGATCCTTCGGGACAGAGATCGGATGAGGCGAGCGGAGGAGGAGAAGATCGGGGCGGGGTTTGCGGGGGAGGTTTGCGGTGTCCCGGGGCAGCCGGGCGGGTGAGGCGTCCGGCCGGCCGGGCACGGGCACCAGTAGGGCTAGTGGCCGTCGACGCCGAGGCTTTCGAGCAGCGAGGCCCGCATTCGGGCCAGTTCCACGGAGCCGCGGTCCCGGGGCCGTTTGCCCGGCACCGTGACCGTGCGGACGATCGTGGCCCCCGGCGCGGCGGCGGAAGAGCCGTCCCCGGCCGGTTCCTTGCCGAGGATGATGATGCGGTCGGCAAGCTGGAGGGCCTCGTCGACGTCGTGGGTTACCAGCAGCACCGTGGTGGGCGCCGCGCGGTGGATGTCCAGCAACAGGTCCTGCATCTTGATCCGGGTGAGGGCATCGAGTGCGCCGAACGGCTCATCGAGCAGCAGGACGCCCGGGTTGCGGGCGAGGGCGCGGGCCAGGGAGGCGCGCTGGGCCATGCCGCCGGAGATCTCGCGCGGGCGGTGCTTGGCGAAGTCCTGGAGGCCGACAAGTTCGAGCAGGCGGGACACTCTGGCCTTGCCGTCCCGGGCGCTGACCCCGGTGGGCAGGCCAATCGCGATGTTGGCCTGCAGGGTGTGCCACGGAAGCAGGCGGGGTTCCTGGAAGGCGAAGGCGCAGCGGGCGTCGATGCCTTGGACCGGGGTGCCGTCGATGTCGACGCTTCCCGAGGTGGGGGAGTCGAGCCCGGCCGTAGCCCGGAGCAGGGTGGACTTGCCGCAGCCTGACGTGCCGAGGATCGCCAGGACCTCGCCGGCATGGACGTCGAAGTCAAGGTCCCGGAGGACGGTGCGGGCGCCGGAGCCCTTACCGAAGGTGCGGCGCAGCCCGCGGAAGGAAACCGGCAGCGCGGGCGTTCCGCTGGAAGTGCCCGCGGCGGGTGTTTCGGTCGCGGAAGAGGACAGGACAGCAGACATAGGAATACTCCATCGGTCCTGGCAGTAGCACCCTACGGAATGAGCCGTTGTATCGGGTGGTCAGTCCGATGGTTCCCGTGGCTCAAATCCTTGCTATCGCCGAAGCCCAGGGAGGACTTCCGGCGACCAGGGTTGCTGCGGCTTCATCGATCCAGGTCTCTCGGCCGCTCGGGATGGTCACTTCCTACTAAAACGGAGCCGACCAGATTTGCCTAATTTCTTTGTGGCGCCGCGTAATATTCGGTCACGTGGCGTCCCGGCACTGGCCGGTCATTCACATCTTCGGGGACATCCCTTGTGCGCGCCGCCGCAGCAGGTGCCAGTGCTGCCGCGGGGGCTAGGCTGTGCTCATGCCTCACGTCAACGATCCTGCCGTCCTCGAACGGCTCCTGCGCACCAAGGGACGATGGGCCATCGTCGGCCTGACCACCAATCAGTGGCGGGCGGCCTACGACACCTCGCTGTTCATCCGGGACCGGCTCGGCATGGAGATCATCCCGGTCAATCTTCCCGGCGACCCCGTCCACAACGAGCCAGGCTACGAACGGCTTGCCGACATCCCCGCGGAAAAGCGCCCCATCGACGTCGTCGACTGTTTTGTGAACTCCCAAAAAGTAGGGGCAGTCGTGGACCAGGCGATCGCCGTCGGGGCCAAAGCCGTGTGGATGCAGCTGGGAGTCATCGACGAAGAGGCCGCCGCACGAGCAAAGGCGGCCGGTCTCGATGTCATCATGAACGCCTGCCCGGCCCAGGACGCCCGGCGTTTCGGGCTTTAAGCCGCGGGACCGCCGCCGAATGAACGGCAAGCGAAGTAGGCTCTAGGCATGGATCCAGCTGCGCTCCGGAAATTCTGCCTGGACTTTCCCGGCGCCTTCGAGGATTTTCCGTTCGGGCCTGAGACGTCCGTCTTCAAGGTACGCGCGGCGGTTGCGGACGGCGGCCGCCACGAAGCCAAGATGTTCGCACTGTCCGCCATGGACGAGGACGACTTTTCCGTGAGCCTGAAGTGTGAGCCGGCGCTGGCCGAGCAGCTGCGCTCCGCACACCCGGAGATCACCGGAGCCTGGCACCTGAACAAGACCCACTGGAACGGCGTCCGGTTGGACGGCACGTTGCCGGACTCGATGATCAGGGACATGGTTGAGGACTCCTACGACCTGGTCGTAGCCACCCTGAGCCGGCGCCAGCAGGAGCAGCTGGGCTGGTCCCGGCTGGCGCAGGGTCCTGGCCCGGAGGATGCCGGTCCGCAGGGTCCTGGTCCGGAGGATGCCGGTCCGCGGGGGACTGGCCCGCAGGGACGGCGGTGACCGGTCCTCGGCTCGCCGCGGGTGAGCTGAACTACGACGGGATTGGCCTCACAGAGCATGGGCCTCTCCCCGCGCACCTGGAATCCGTCATCACCCGGGCCTACTTGGGAGAAGGCCATGCGACGTACCGGCGCGTGGCCGACGGCATTCTGACCTGGCGGCTGCAGAAGGGCGCCGGGTTGCGTGTGCGCGCGGAGTCCGACGCGGTGGTCCCTGGCACGCGGGTGGTCAGCGGATTCGGTCTCGGCCCGTTCCGCATCAACGCCCCCTGCGAGGTGGTCTGGGTCCGGCGGCCGCTGCCCGGCGACGGGCCGCAATCCGCAGGATTCGGATACGGGACGCTGCCCGGACATCCCGTCCGCGGCGAGGAAGCCTTCGAGGTCGAGATCGACGGGGAAGGCCGCGTCAGCATCGCCATTACCGCCTTCGGCACGCCCTCCAACTGGTTTTACGCCGCGGGCGGCGCCCTGACGAAGTGGGCGCGGAGCCGGGTCACTTCCCGCTACATTGAAAGTGCACGTCAACTGGCCGCCGGTGAGAGCTGATCAGGAGCACGCACATGCTGACCCAACAGACCCTTGACCAACTCTGGGACTTCGAGCACCCGGAGATCTCGGAAGCCCGCTTCCGCGCCGCGATGTCCGAGGACCGGTTTGACCCGGACGAACGCGCCGAACTTGGAACCCAGCTGGGCCGGGCGATCGGGCTGCAAGGCCGTTTCGAGGAGGCGGACGCGGTGCTAGACGCCATCGATGGCGACGAGCCGACCGTGGCGGTCCGGGTGCTGCTGGAGCGCGGGAGGGTGCTGAACTCGAGCGGCCACGCGGAAATGGCCGTGCCGCTGCTCGAACAGGCCGCCGAGCTCGCTGACCATCTGAGCGAGGAATACCTGGCCGTCGATGCGCTCCAGATGCTGGCGGCCGCGGACACAGCCCACGCCGAGACGTGGACCCGCAGCGCCCTGGAGTACGCGTCGACGGTACACGACGACCGGACCAGGCGGTGGCTCGCGGCGCTGCACATCAAGCTGGGCTGGATCCTGCACCACGCCGGGCGTTGCACCGAGGCGATGGTGGAGTTCCAGCTCGCCGAACAGTGGGCCGTCAGGGTGGGAACCCCGCAGCAGCAGCAGCTGGCACGGGAGGCCATCGGTGCCTGTTGAGGTGCTGCAGAATGGAAGCTTCGGAAACTTCGAAAACCCCAGGAAAGGGATCAGCCAGTGATTTTCATTGTCGTCAAGTTCAAGGTCAAGCCCGAATGGTCCGAGCGTTGGCTCGGCCTTGTGGAGGACTTCACGCAGGCAACCCGCCGGGAGCCGGGGAACCTGTGGTTCGACTGGTCCCGGAGCATCGAGGACCCTAACGAGTTCGTCCTGGTCGAGGCCTTCAAGGACGACGCCGCCGGGGACCACGTTAACAGTGCCCACTTCCAGAAGGCCATGGCGGACATGCCACAGGCCCTCGCGGAGACACCCCGGATCATCAGCCGCCAGCTCGACGGCGAGGGCTGGGACCAGATGGGCGAACTCACCATCTAACCCCATCGATTGCTCCGTAACCGCCGTTTTGAAGCCTCAGAAGGGCGGTTACGGAGCAATGGATAGGCTTAGGACATGTGGATTGGCTGGATTGAATTCGACCTGCTGCTTGGCGACGTCCACAGTCTCAAGGAGAAGCGCTCGGTGGTGCGTCCCGTGCTCGCCGAGCTCAAGCGCCGGTTCGACGTTTCCGTCACCGAAGCGGGGCTGCAGGACCAGTACCGGCGCACCGTGATCGGCGTCGGACTGGTGGCTGCGGACCGGGCGCACCTCGTGGAGGTGCTGACCGCCGTCGAACGCTTCATGGCAGCACGCCCGGAACTCGAGCTGCTCAGCGCCCGCCAGCGCGAACTCCGCAGCGACGACTAACACCCATCGACTGCTAACCCCCAACGATTGCTCCGCAACGGCCGTTTTGAAGGCTCAAAAGGGCCGTTGCGGAGCAATCGATGGGCCGTGTGGATAACTTCTGCACGGCCGGCCGGATTCTGGTCCGATGGGTCGATGAAGACCGCAAGGCAATTGCCGGGGGAGCTCCAGGACCGCCCTTTCACCGTTGCTGAGGCTGCACACGCCGGAGTGTCGCCGAAGCGGCTGCGGCATGGTTCGCTGCACGCCCTCGGTAAGGGAATCAGGGGTCCCGCGACGACGGCCGAGCTCCCCCTGGGCATCAGAGTGCGCCCCTTTATTGAAGTCAACGAGCGGTGCGCCGCGTCGCACGTCACCGCGGCGGAGCTCCTGTTGCTGCCGCGACGACGGCGGAAAGAAACTCCCGAGACCTTTCACATCATCAGGCCGGAGGGCGCGGCCCATCTCAACCGGCCATACGTCGTCGTGCACCGGATGAAACTGTACGACGACGAAATCACCACGGTGCGAGGCATTTCTGTAACCACTCCTGAGCGCACCTGGCTGGACATGGCGGAAACGCTGTCCGTGGATGAGGTTGTGGCTCTGGGGGATAGCTGTGTTCGCGTGCCGCGGGCCGACCTTGAGGGCCGGGACAGCCCGCACTGCGACGTTTCTGACCTGCAGCGGATGATCTACAGGCACAAGGGGAAGCCAGGCATCCGCAAGGCCAAGGAAGCGATCGAGCTCATCCGGGTGGGGTCTGATTCTCCGCAGGAGACGATGCTCCGGCTGGCGATTGTGCGGGCAGGCCTGCCCGAGCCGGAGCTGAACAAGCCCATCATTACGGACGACGGCGTCCGCCACCACGAGCCCGACCTCGCGTACCGCCGGTACAGGATCGGCATCGAGTACGAGGGCGAACACCACGGTGACAACGAGCAGATCGTCCGGGACATTGCCCGGTCCGAGCGGTACGCGGCCCTGGGCTGGACCGAGGTCCGTATTTCCAAGCAGCACATGCTCAATGACGCCAAAGCCGCGGTGGCCAAGGTGCGCGCCGCACTCCTTCAGGCCGGCTGGCGGCCCGGCCGTTAACCAACGATTGCTCCGCAACTGCCATTTTGAGGGTTCAAAACGGCGGTTACGGAGCAATCGATGAAACTCAGTCGAAGTACTTCGGCAGGGTCGCCTCGTGGGCTTCGCGGAGCGACTCGAGCGACAGGCTCTCGACGCCGTTGATCTCCAGCTTGCCGCTCTCGGCGTCCACAACACCGATCCGGACGTGGGCGAAGCCGCGGGCGGTGCACATGTCCGTGAACCGGATCTCCTCTGAGCGGGGCACGGCCACGACGGCGCGGCCCTGGGTCTCGGAGAACAGCGCCGTGAACAGGTCCACGCCGTCGCGGTCCAGGACATCCTGGAGGGCGATCCGCGCTCCCACGCCGTAGCGCAGCGAGGACTCCACGAGGGCTGCCGCGAGGCCGCCTTCGGAGAGGTCGTGGGCGGAATCGATCATGCCGTCGCGCGAGGCGTTGATCAGGATTTCGCCCAGCGCCCGTTCAGCGCCGAGATCAACCTTCGGCGGCAGCCCGCCCAGGTGGCCCCGGAGGTTCGACCACTCCGAACCGTCCAGCTCTGCCGCCGTCGTGCCGAGCAGGTATATGGCCTGGCCGTCCTCGCGCCAGCCCGACGGCGTGCGCCGGGCGACGTCGTCGAGCTTGCCGAGCACCGCGACCACCGGGGAGGGGTGGATCGGGACAGTTCCGGTCTGGTTGTACAGCGAGACGTTGCCGCCCGTGACCGGGATGCCCAGCTCCATGCAGGCGTCGGAGAGGCCGCGGATGGCCTCCGCCAGCTGCCACATCACGTCGGGGTCCTCGGGGGAGCCGAAGTTCAGGCAGTCGCTGACGGCCATCGGCACGGCGCCGGCGGTGGCAACGTTGCGGTACGCCTCGGCCAAGGCCAGCTGCGCACCGTGGTACGGGTCGAGGAAGGTGTAGCGGCCGTTGGCGTCGGTGGCCAGGGCCACGCCCAGGCCGGTTTCCTCGTCCACCCGGACCACGCCGGCGTCGTCCGGCATGGCCATCGAGGTGTTGCCGCCGACGTACCGGTCGTACTGGTTGGTGATCCAGGACTTGTCGCACATGTTCGGCGAGGCAATGAGCTCGGTGACGGCTGCGGCCAGCTCCTCCGCGGTGGAAGGCCGGCCGGCGTCCTGCACGGATCCGGTGAAGACGTCGGACTGCACGGAGTCCTGCCACTTGGGGCGGGCGTACGGGCGGTCGTAGACCGGTCCGTCATGCGCCACGGTCCGCGGGTCGACGTCGACGATGACCTCGCCGTCCCAGGTGATGATGAGGCGGCCCGTGTCGGTGACGTGGCCCAGCCAGGAGTACTCGACGGCCCACTTGTCCATGACCGCCTCGAAGGCGGCGACGTTCTCGGGGGTGACCACGGCCATCATGCGTTCCTGCGACTCAGACATCAGGATTTCGCCCGGGGTCAGCGTCGGGTCGCGCAGCAGCACGGAAGTCAGCTCGACTTCCATGCCGCCGTCGCCGTTGGAGGCGAGCTCGGACGTGGCGCAGGAAATGCCCGCGGCGCCGAGGTCCTGGATACCTTCAACCAGCGAACCCTTGAACAGCTCAAGGCAGCACTCGATCAGGACCTTCTCGGCGAAGGGGTCACCCACCTGCACCGCGGGACGCTTGGAGGGCTTGGTGTCGTCGAAGGACTCCGAGGCCAGCACGGAGGCGCCGCCGATGCCGTCACCGCCGGTGCGGGCGCCGAACAGCACCACCTTGTTGCCCTTGCCGGAGGCGTTGGCGAGGCGGATGTCCTCGTGGCGCATCACGCCGACTGCCAGGGCGTTGACCAGCGGGTTCCCCTGGTACACGGAGTCGAAGACCATCTCGCCGCCGATGTTCGGCAACCCCAGGGAGTTCCCGTAGCCGCCGATACCGGCCACGGCGCCGTGCATGACGCGGGCCGTGTCCGGATGGTCGATGGCGCCGAAGCGCAGCGGATCCATCACGGCCACCGGGCGGGCACCCATGGAGATAATGTCGCGGACAATGCCGCCGATGCCGGTTGCGGCACCCTGGTAGGGCTCCACGAACGACGGCGAGTTGTGGGACTCGATCTTGAACGTCACGGCCCAGCCGTCACCGAGGTTGGTGACACCGGCGTTTTCGCCGATCCCGACCAGCATGTCCTTCTTCATCTCCTCGGTCACCTTCTCGCCGAACTGGCGCAGGTGGTTCTTGGAGGACTTGTAGGAGCAGTGCTCGCTCCACATCACGGAGTACATGGCGAGCTCGGCGCCGGTCGGACGGCGGCCCAGGACCTTCACGACCTCCTCGAACTCGTTCTGCTTCAGGCCCAGTTCTGCCCAAGGAAGCTCGGTGTCCGGGGTTTTGGCGGCGTTTTCAACGGTGTCGATGTTGAATTTCTTGGTGGTGTCGATGCTCATTTGGCGCCTCCCACAATCTTGTTCAGGACGGAGGTGAAGAAACCGAGGCCGTGGGTGTCGGAGCCGCCGATGCCGTCGAGCGATTCGGGTCCGAAGCCTACCTCGACCGCGTGTTCCGGGTGCGGCATGAGGCCCACCACGTTGCCGGCGGCGTTGGAGATGCCGGCGATGTCGCGGCGGGAGCCGTTCGGGTTGAAGCCGACGTAGCGGAACACGACGCGGCCTTCAGCCTCCAGGGCATCGAGGGTTTTCTCGTCCGCGAGGTACTGGCCGTCCTGGTTCTTCAGCGGCACGACAATTTCCTGGCCGGCGGCATAATCGCCGGTCCAGTCCGTGGTGTTGTTCTCCACCCGGAGGGTCTGGTCGCGGCACATGAACTTCAGGTGGTCGTTCTTGATCATGGAGCCGGGCAGCAGGTGCGATTCCGTGAGGATCTGGAAGCCGTTGCAGATACCGAGTACGGGCAGTTTGGCGTCCGAATTGGCGGCGTCGATGACCTTGGACATCAGGGGCGCGAACCGTGCGATCGCGCCGGCACGGAGATAGTCGCCGTAGGAAAAGCCTCCGGGGATGACGACGGCGTCGACGTCGCCCAGCGTCGTGTCGGCATGCCAGAGGGAAACCGGGGTGCCGCCGGCAAGGCGGACGGCACGCGCGGCGTCCCGGTCATCAAGGGTTCCGGGGAAGGTGACGACGCCGATCCGGGCGCCCGCGAGGCTGGGCTCCGCGGCCACAGCGATGGCCTCGCCGATCAGGGGGAGTTCAGTCATGTCAGGCCTCGACGACCTCGACGTTGACGACGTCCTCGATGACGGGGTTGGACAGCAGCGTCTCCGCGGCGTCGCGGGCCTGGGCAAGGATCTCCTCGGTCACCTCGCCGTCGACCGTCAGTTCAAAACGCTTGCCCTGGCGGACAGAGCTGAAGGAGGTGAAACCCAGCCGGGGGAGTGCACCCACGATGGCCTTCCCCTGGGGGTCCAGAATCTCGGGCTTGGGCATGACGTCGACAACGATCCGGGGCATCCGGTAACTCCTGTGCGTGAGCGTTGGGTAAGGGCGCAGCGGAGTGATGCCGTCTCACGCCGGTCGGTGTCGATATGAACCTCGGACGGGGGTCATCACTGGGACGGTCCGTCAAACTTTGTCAATCGACCTGTCAATAACAGACGGGATCGGGCGCTCCGCGAGCTTGCATACCTATTCTACCGGCCGCGGTGCCTGCGGCCGCATTCAGGGCTCCACGGCCGGTGCGGAGGGGCGGCCGGCCGGGCCACTCGACGGCTGCGGCCGCAGTGCCTCTGGCCTGTGTCGGAGCCGGTCAGTAGGATTGGCCGCATGTCTGAGAAATCAAAATCCGTCCTGTTGCCCGTCCTCGCCGCAGCCGTTTTCGCGGGCCTCGGCCGGATGGTCCTCCAGAAGATCAAGGCGGACCGGGCGGCCCGGGCTACCAACGTGGCCGGTCCCCTTGATGAAAAGACACGTGAATGGATCAGCGAGGTTGTCCGGACGCCCCGGCAGTAGCTTCCTGCTAGCGCCCGGCCGTCGCCCGCGCTTCCTCTACTACGGCCCCGTGCTACGGCCCCCGGCGGTAATCTCCGGGTAACTCCTGGGCCTTTTCCGGCCACCCTCATCACACGCATGGACCGGGCCGGCATTGCCGGTCCGGTCCCTCCTGGTGCCCGTTCCAGGCCTTCCGCCCAGCGGAGTTCGGCCGCCTCTGCCTGCCCTCGGCACATCATCCGCGTCCTCGTTTCGGCGCTCCGGCCGGCCGTACTCTGCAGCGACTCTGCCGCGGCGGCCTGTCGCACTGCGTGACAGATTTCGATTATCGGTTGTGAAGCATGTCATAACTCGCTCTCAGTCTGTACTGTTTGACTCGGCTGGTATACGCCGCGGCTGCGCGAAGTATTGGTCTCACCTGTCCCACCGCGCAGCCGGTCTGCAGCATCCGGCGAGGACGCCGGAACCGTACCTATGAAAGGCTTAAATCGCTCGTGAAATCACCAGGAAAGAGCTTCCTTCGAAGCGGGGGACTCCGGAGGGCCGCGGCTTTGACCCTGGGCTTGCCGGTCCTTCTGACAGGGGCTGCAATTGCACCCGCAACAGCAGCCCCCTCGGAAGGACCGTCCAAAGCCGGCGCGGTTCAGAAGAACGCGGTCCAGAAGAATCTGGACCCGAACAGCTACCGGGACGGCCGCTACATCGTCGTCCTCGCGGAAAAGCCGGCCGCCACCTATGACGGCGGCACCCCCGGCCTGCCGTCCACCAAACCCGAACCCGGCAAGAAGCTCGACGCCGGCAAGGCCGAGGTCCGGAAGTACGAGGAGCACCTCGCCAAGAGGCAGGCGGATGTCGCCGGGCAGCAGAAGATCCAGATCCAGCGGCAGTTCACGGCGGCGGTCAACGGGTTCAGCGCGACCCTGACTGCGAACCAGGCCGTCAAGCTCGCCAAGGATCCTGGCGTCCTGGTGGTTGCTCCGGACACGGAAAACGCTCCGGACTATTCCACCTCCGATTTCCTGAAGCTCAGCGGTTCCGGCGGCACCTGGGACACCAAGTTCGGCGGCCAGGACGGTGCCGGTAAGGGGGTGGTGGTCGGCGTCATCGACACCGGCTACACCCCGTCCAACCCGTTCTTCGCGGGCGAGCAGGTACAGCCGCTCGTAGGAGACCCCGTGGTCGGCATGCCCTACCGCACCGACGACGGCAAAATCGCGATGCTCAAGTCCGACGGCGACACATTCGTCGGAGAGTGCCAGAAGGGCGTCGGAACCGGCGCGGACTTCGATGGCTCCGCCTGCAACTCGAAGGTCCTCAGCGCCCACTACTTCTCCGACGACTTCCTCAGGTACGTCCCGGAAGAAGGCCGGGCATCCCAGGAAGTGCTGTCCCCGGTCGATGTGGACAGCCACGGCACCCACACCGCGAGCACCGCTGCCGGCAACGCCAACGTTGAAGCCGTCGTTGACGGCCGCAGCTTTGGAAAGACAAGCGGCGTGGCCCCGGCGGCCAAGCTGTCCATCTACAAGGTCTGCTGGGAGGACACCGACCCCAACAGCGGAGGCTGCTACAGCTCCTCCGCCGTTGCCGCCGTCGACCAAGCTATCCACGACGGCGTAGACGTGCTTAACTACTCGATCGGCGGCTCGACGACCACGACGACGGATCCTGTGTCGATGGCGTTCCTTTCGGCCGCTTCGGCCGGTATTTTCGTCGCTGTATCGGCCGGCAACTCCGGCCCCGCCGCCAGTTCCGTCACCCACGGCGAACCGTGGGTCACCACGGTTGCCGCCACCAGCTTCTCGCAGGAACTGCAGGGAACCATCGAATTCTCCAACGGCAGCAAGTTCCGTGGTGCCAGCATCATGAACCGCGAGGTGGCGAACGCCAGCGTCGTCCTCTCCGCCGATGCAGCCTCCACGGTAGGGGATTCCAACGCGGCGCTCTGCGGACCGGACACGCTGGATCCGGCCAAAGTGGCCGGCAATGTTGTCGTCTGCGACCGCGGTGTGTTTGACCGTGTGGCCAAAAGCGCTGAGGTAGCCCGCGGCGGCGGTGTCGGCATGATTTTGGTGAACCTGAGCAACTCCTCGCTGGACACGGACAAGCACGCCGTCCCCACGGTCCACGTGAATCCGCCCGCCACCGAGGCGATCAAGGACCTGGTTGCCGCCAACCCGGCGCTGACCGTGTCCCTCGTCAACAAGGACACCACGGGGGAGCCGCTCGAGGCGCAGCCGCAGATCGCCGGCTTCTCCTCCCGCGGCCCGCTCCTCGCTGCCGGATCCGACCTTCTTAAGCCCGATGTCGCGGCCCCGGGTGTTGCGGTGCTGGCCGGTGTGTCACCGATCGGAACGGGCGGGGACAACTTCGGCTTCCTGTCCGGCACGTCCATGGCCTCACCGCACGTTGCGGGGTTCGCCGCCCTGATCCTGGCTAAGAACCCCAAGTGGTCACCCGCCGTCGTGAAGTCCGCCATGATGACCACGGCAGGCGACGTCAAGCTCGCCAATGGCGCAAAGGATAGGGACGTCCTCGCTACCGGCGCCGGCCAGGTGGACCCCGCCCGCGTGCTGGATCCGGGCCTGGTGTACGACGCCGGCACGAACGACTACCTTGCCTTCGTCCAGGGCACCGGCACCGATCTCGGCATGGAGGGCCTGGGTACCACCAAGCCGCGTGACATGAACGTTCCGTCGTTCTCGTTGGGCAACCTGACGGGAAAAGTCGAAGTCACCCGTACGCTGACGGCGCTGACCCCTGGCACCTACCGGGTCAGTGCTGATGTTCCCGGTATCAAGGTCAACGTGAGCCCGGGTGTGCTGAACTTCAGTGCAGCGGGCGAGAAGAAGACCTTCAAGGTCTCCTTCGAGAACCAGAACGCCGCTCTCGGCCGGTTCGCCATGGGTTCCCTCACCTGGCAGGGTGCCAACAAGACCGTGGCATCCCCGGTCGCGGTCCGTCCGCAGTCGGCAGTGGCCGCGCCGGATGTCGCCTTCACCTCCGAGGGCGGCACCGGTTCCGGGGCCATCAAGGTGGTCTCCGGCACCAACGGCCCCATCAGCATGACCCTGGACGGGCTGTCCAAGGCCGATTCCACACCCATTGAACTCGTTCCCGGCGATACGGACGCCTCGACCTTCACCAAGACGGTCGTGGTCCCGGCCGGCAGCCCGCTGGCGAAGTTCTCTGTCTTTTCCTCGGACCCGGACGCGGACTTCGACATGTACGTGATGACCCCCGACGGCCCGTTGACGGTTGCTACCTCGTCCGCCAGCGAGTCGGTTTCCATTCCGGACCCGACGCCGGGCGAATACACGATCTATGCGAACCTGTTCGCGAGCCCGGACATGCGGGCCACCAAGGGAAGCGTCGATGCGTCAGTGCTGGTACCGAACGTGGGCAACGCGACGCTCACGCCGAATCCGCTGCGGCTGGCGAGCGGCAAATCCGGCTCGGTTTCGTTGAACTGGAAGGGCCTGGAGGCCGGCTCCTACATCGGCCGCGTAACATTCGCCGGAGCCAGTGATCCGACCTTCGTCAGCGTCCTCGTGACACCGGCGGGCACCGTCCTGGTTCCGCCGGTCTCCGAGGACCAGGACAGCAATGACGGTCCCGGTGACAGCGGCGACGACGGCGGCAAGCACGAAAGCAAGGACAAGAAGGACAAGAAGGACAAGAAGGACAAGGGCAAGAAGGTGAAGAAGGAGAAGGGCAAGATCCAGAACGAGGATCCCAAGCACGCTCCCAACAACGCCATCTAAGCACGCACTGCAGCCCCTTAAACGGCAATGGCCGGCGGTCTCCACCGCCGGCCATTGCCGTTTCTTGGGCCGGACTGTGCCGGTCTGGTTGGTGCGGCCGCGGTCCGGCTAAACCGCGCCCGTGGAGCCGGCTACGCCGCCGAGCAGCGGTGCCATGGCCCGCCAGCGCGCGATCTCGCAGCCATCGGTACGGCTGAACTGGCTGTGCACCTTGCGGGCCATGAACCAGCCCGTCACCACTGCCACCTGGGGGCCGCCATACTGCTGCGTGCACATCTTCGGCGGCCCTGGCCTCGGAAAGAAGATGTCCTCGCCGAACCGCTGCACCGCCTTGAGGGCCGCGGCAGGATCCGGCAGCGTGCAGCCGGCGCCGGGGGTGCCGCCGCTGGCTTCCAGCCGGAACGTGTATTGCGGGCCGCCCGGTGCCTCGGTCAGACGGATGGTCAGGTCGACGTCGAGCCTGCTCGGTGCCTCATCGGGAATGGTCATTGTGCTCCCTCCGGGCTCAGGCTGCGGGCGCCGGTCAATGTCAGCGCCTGGAGAGTCGGCGCGAGTTCGTGCAGCAGCCGCGCCCGCAGCTCCTGCGATTCGGCGGCAAAGGACCGCTGCTGCTCCACGTACTCGGCTTTGCCTTCGGGCGTTTCGATGCGGATGGGCGGGTAACCCCATTCGCCGAGGTCATAGGGGGACGCCTGCATGTCCATCGTCCGGATGCGCCAGGACAATTCGAAGCAGTCCATGACGAGTTCGCTGGGAAGCAGGGGAGCGAGCTTGTACGCCCATTTGTAGAGATCCATATTGGCGTGCAGGCAGCCGGGTTGCTCCATGACCCGCTGGTTTTCGCGGCTCGGCGCAAGGCTGTTCAGCGGCACGGCGTCCGGCGTGTAGAAGCGGAAAGCGTCGAAATGGCTGCAGCGGATCCGGTTGTCCTCCACCACCTGGTCGGTCTGTTCGGAGCCGAGCCGCAGCTGCAGGTATTCGTGCCGCAGCTCGAACTTGTCCTGCCGGTAGACCATGGCCCATTCATGCAGGCCGAAACAACCGAATTGTGCGGGCCTTCCGGCCGTGCCGGCCAGGATGACGGCCGCGAACTCCACGGCCGGGCGGCGGTCCCGGAGGAAGGAGTCGACGTCGACCGTCACCGCAGCGGTGCCGCCCGGGATGCCAGCGGCGGCGCGCTCGCCGTCGTCGGCAGGGCGGTAATACTTCCACCCGCTGCGCTCGGCCGCCTCGGGGCCGGAAAGGACGACGCCGGCACCGGCGTGCCAGCGCAGCAGCTGCCCGGGTTTCTGCGTGTAGTACGTGAAGAGGAAATCCTCCACGGGGTGCTTGCGGCCGGCGGAACGGCGGGCGAGGTAGGGCTCGGAATAGTGCCGGACACGCTGTTGGTGCGCGGCCTGGCGCGGCAGCCAGTCTTCCTGCGGAAGGTGCACCAGCTCAGACAGCCCCTGCAGTTGACCCAAGGACGTCCTTCGCGGCATTCCAGGCGGCAATCTGGCAGCCGTCACTCAGGCTGAAGCTCGCTTCGACAGGCTTGCCGTCCACCACGCCGGAGACCGTGGCCTGCTGCGGGCCGCCGTACTGCTGCGTGCAGGTCTGGTCCGGTGCCTTTGTGGCCGGGCTGACAATGGCCGCGTTGCCCTTAAGGGCAGTGCAGGCGGTGGCGGCATTAGGGTGCTGGCTTTCCGCGGCGGGGACCCCGTTCTGGCAGACGAGCGTGAAGTTGGAAGGCGCGCCGTTTTCGGAGGGTTTGACCATGATGGAGAGTTCCGCGTTGCCCTGGCCCGGGCCGGCAGTCAGCGGCGCTGCCGACGGCGAAGGCGCCGGGGCAGTGGTCTCCGTGTCCGGGGCGAGGGTGCCCGAGGACGCGGAAGGGCTGGCGCTTGCTGGGGCGGAAGGCGAGGGGGACGGCGCCGCACCGGGATTGCAGGCGGCAAGTCCTGCCACCGCCGTAAGGACCAACGCGGCACGGCTCAGTTGCTTGAACATCAGCAGTCCTCCTCTTTTTACGCACATTCTACCGCCGGGGCGTTTCTTCGGCAGTGGCGCGGGTGGCGGCAATCAACTCCATCATCGACGCATGGAGCCGGCCGACCTGTTCCCGGGTCAGGCTCAGCCGCGCCATCATGGTTGTCGGGACCTCGGTGGCCTGCTGCCGCAGGGCGGCTCCGAGGGGGGTCAGGCCCACCGCGAGGGTGCGTTCATTTCCTGGGATGCGTTGCCGGGTGATGAAGCCCGCGGCTTCCAGACGGCGCAACAGCGGCGAAATGGTTGCGGGCTCCTGGGCCAGCGCCTCGCTGATGTCCCGGACCGACCGGGGACTGGACTCCCACAGGCTGAGCATGACGAGGTATTGCGGGTGCGTCAGGCCGAGCTTGTCGAGTACGGGCTTGTAGGCGCCCACCACGCTGCGGGATGCGACGGTCAGGGCGAAGCAGAGTTGCCGCTCCAGCAGAAGGTCGTCGTCAGCTGCAGCTTGCCCGCCGGGGCTTTCGGCTGGGACTTCGGTCAGATTTGTCATGGGCGCCTCCGGTCGATAGTTAACGCACTAATGATTAGCGTACACTGATGGAAGTCGTTCGTCCTGAGGAGTGGAGTGGATAAATGGAAAAGGAAAGCCCAGCCCAGAGGTTCATGCGCAAAACCGGCAAGCTCCGGGCGATTTTCGGCCCCGCCAGCCGGACGTCCGCCGTGCACGAAATGACGGAGCAGAACCGGCAGCTGCTGGCCCAGCGCGAGGCCGAAACCCAACAGTGGGAAACGGTGCGCCGGCCGGACGGCAGCACCTACGTTGTGCCCAAAAACCCCGACGATAAATCCCTGCGGTAGGCAGCTCCGGCGGCCGGTCGGCATGCGGTTCGGACGCCGGCATCCCGTGCCTTTCCCTGCAGGTGGGGCGTAAGATGACCTCAACGGCACCAGCTTTGCGCCAGCGCCGTTTCTGCCGGACCCCAACGGTGGAAAGGGGGTGGGAATTGTGGCAATTGCACTGGGTGTGCTGAGGCAGCACCTGCACCCGTCGTCGTGGGCTCGTTTCCTTTTTGGCCCGGCCCAACGCGGGGACTACGCCGCGCCGGTCATTCACAGGCATGACGACTTCGAGCTGGCCTCCGAGTCGGACCTGGCAGGTTTTGAAGTGGAGACCGATGCTCAGGGACACCACTACGCGGTCCGCCGGGAAGACCTCCCGAAAGAGCAAGTCTGAATAGTGCCCCGCAAGGGCAGAAAAAAAGGGAGCGGCCGGTGCCGCTCCCTTTTATTGTTCCACTCGCGTTGCTGTCCGCTCCGTCCGGCTGTTGGCGCCGGCTTTAAGCACCTGCCCCAGCGGCCGGGGGAACTCGGGGGCACCTGCCTCAGCGGCCGGGGGAACTCGGGGGCACCTGCCTCAGCGGCCGGTGCCCCCGTAGACAGTCGCCTCATCCTCAGTGTCCAGGTCGAACGCTTTGTGGATGGCGCGGACGGCGTCATCCAGCAGGTCCGCGTGCGTGACCACCGAGATGCGGATTTCCGAGGTGGAGATCATGTTGATGTTGATCCCTGCCGCGGAGAGCGCCGCAAAGAAGCGCGCCGAAACGCCCGGGTGGGAGCGCATGCCGGCACCGATCAGGGACAGCTTGCCGATCTTCTCGTTGTACTCGACGTTCTCGAAGCCGATTTCGGCCTGCGCGGCACGGAGGGCGGCGAGGGCGTCGGCGCCCTCGATGATGGGCAGCGTGAACGAAATGTCGGTCCGGCCGGTGCCGTGGGTCGAGACGTTCTGCACGATCATGTCGATGTTCGAGTGCGCATCGGCGATGACCTGGAAGATCGCCGCAGCCTTGCCGGGGATATCGGGGACTCCGACGACCGTGACCTTCGCTTCGGAACGGTCGTGGGCGACACCTGAGATGATTGGCTGCTCCAAGGCAACTCCCTTTTGGGTCGTGATCTTGTCGTCGGCACTGGGCATTACCCAGGTGCCTTCGTTCTGGCTGAATGAGGACCGGACGTGCAGCGGCACGCCGAAGCGGCGCGCGTATTCCACGCAGCGCAGGTGGAGGATCTTGGCTCCGGAGGCGGCCAGTTCCAGCATTTCCTCGCTGGAAATCCGGTCGATTTTCCGGGCGGACGAAACGACTCGTGGATCGGCGGTGTAGATGCCGTCGACGTCCGTGAAGATTTCGCAGACGTCGGCCTCGAGCGCAGCGGCGAGTGCCACCGCCGTCGTGTCTGAACCGCCGCGTCCCAGCGTGGTGATTTCGTTGGTGGTGCGGCTCATGCCCTGGAAGCCGGCGACGATCGCGATGTGGCCCTTGTCCAGGGCGGTGCGGATTCGGTGCGGATCAACGTCGATGATCCGTGCCTTGCCGTGGATGCCGTCAGTGATCATGCCGGCCTGGGATCCGGTGAAGGACTGGGCGGAGGCGCCGAACTTGTTGATCGCCATCGCCAGCAGTGCCATCGAGATCCGCTCTCCTGCGGAGAGGAGCATGTCCATCTCACGGGCGGGGGCTGAATCAGTAACCTGGGCGGCAAGGTCGAGCAGTTCGTCGGTGGTGTCGCCCATGGCTGAAACCACCACAACCACTTCGTCCCCGGCGTTGTGGGCATCGACGACCCGCCGGGCGACGCGCTTGATGCCTTCCGCATCCGCCACCGAGGATCCGCCGAACTTCTTCACCACGAGGTGCTGGGTGACGGCGGTCGAGGCAGGCAGCTGCTGCGGCTGCTGTCCGGGCTGGGCTTCTGTAGTGGGCAAACTCATGCGCGCACCCTCACTGGATCATCGGGGTTCTGGGCCAAGCAGCCAAATGGCGCGACCGCGTAACTTCTTTCCCAAGTTTATCGCCGGCGGCCCTCCGGCGATAAATTGTGACCGCATGCCAGACGCCTCCCGCCGGGACATGCCCTCCTTTTGCTGCGGGGACTGGACATATTGGCATCATGTCCGTTCCTGGCGTGAGGCACGGTACATGTCCAGTGGCTGAGCTGACGATGATGGCAAGTCTGGTGCGTGCAGACCGGCGGTCAGCTCAACGCGCTGCGGCGGCCTTCAAAGGCCCGGCCAAGGGTGACTTCATCGGCGTATTCGAGGTCCCCGCCGACTGGCAGCCCGGAGGCAAGCCTCGTGACGGCAATGCCGATCGACTTGAGCATCCGCGCGAGATAGGTGGCCGTGGCCTCACCTTCGAGGTTGGGATCGGTGGCGATGATGATTTCCTGGATGGCGCCGTCGTTGAGCCGCGTGAGGAGCTCACGGATCCGGAGCTGCTCGGGGCCGACGCCGGCGATGGGGTTAATGGCGCCGCCGAGTACGTGGTACCTGCCACGGAACGAACGGGTCCGCTCGACGGCGAGCACGTCTTTCGATTCTTCGACGACGCAGATCACTGAGGGGTCCCGGCGCGGATCGCGGCAGATATTGCACAACTCCTGCTCTGTGACGTTTCCGCAGACGGTGCAGAATTTAACGCGTTCCTTGACGGTCGTGATCGCCTCGACCAGGCGTTTCATGTCCTGTGGGTCGGCCTCCAGAATGTGGAAAGCCAGGCGCTGCGCGGACTTGGGCCCGACCCCGGGAAGGCGTCCGAGCTCGTCGATCAGCTCTTGAACTGCACCTTCGTACACAATTTCCTCGTTCGTTAGGGGAGTGGGCGGGGGCCACGGGGCGGGCCGGGCGGCTAGAAGCGCGGGGCCAATGGAGTGCCGTCCAAGGACCGCTCTTCCACCAGCTTCCCGCCCAGAATACGCTCGACGGCGGCGCGGCCGAAGACGCCTGATTCCTCGATGGTCTCGTCGTCTGCGCTGGGGACGTCCTGAACGTACGTCGCAGGTGACGCCGCACGGGCTGGCGCTTTGGCTCGTCCGGCCTCGGCTTCAGGGCTGTTGGACAACCGCTGATAGAGGCTCAGCCGCCCGGCGCTCTCCTGCGCTGAGTGCCCAGCAGAATCCGGAGCGGGGATGGGTCTCTGCGGCGCCGCGACCGGCGTCGACGGTGCCGTTATCGGGGCAATATCGGCGGCGGCGAGCGAGGCCCGGTCGGCAGGAGCGGCCCCGACAGGCACCAATTGCGGGGCCCCCCAGCCGTCCGGGTCGCTGGCGGGCGCAGCGGAAGCCACCGATCCGGCGGCAGCATACTGCGGGATCTGGGCTGCCGCGGGCGCATAGCGGGGCGGTTCCGGTTCCCGTTCTGGCTCGGGCGGCAGTTCGTTCACCGCGGGGCTGCTGACACCCACGTTCGAGTTGCTGCCCACAGTCCAGACTCCCGGGGACTGCTCAACCGCGCGCGACCAAGGGTCGTCGACGGGTGCGGGGGCTGGCCCCGTTGGAGATGATGGCGCGGCGGCATTGCGCTCGGCCGCGGAGGCGGGAGCCGTCCTGGGCCTCGCGGCGGCCGGTGCCGGTGCGACGGATGGCTCCGCAGGCATGGGTCGTGATGACGCGGGTGGCGACGAAGCTGACGGCACCCAGTCCATGGGCGGTTCCTCGTCCAGCGGCGGCGCGTCCTCGTCCCGTGGCGGACCCCAGTCATCATCCGGGTAGGCGTAGGAGCCCGACGGTTCGGCCGCCTCCGGAGCAGCGGGCCGCGCTCCGCGCGCGTCCGTGTCTGATTCGTCCCGTGAGACGTGCAGGGCCGCGGAGGCCACCGGACCCGGCTCGCGAGCAGAGGGCTGCTGTGCCAGGCCGTCTTCTGCCGCTGCGGCAGAGGTTGACTTAGCGGGGACAGGGCTGGACGCCGCCGTCGGGGTGGTGCCTTGCGCTCCCCGGGGTACCGCCTGTGCCTCCTCGCGCGCGGCAGGCGATGGTGCCTCATGCCGCTGGGCGGGCGATGGTGCGGTCTGCAGGGTGTCGGGCGACGGCGCCTCTTGCCGCGGGGCAGGCGACGGTGCGGTCTGCAGGGTGTCGGGCGTCAACCCCCAAGCCGCGTCGGCGGAGGTGGCCGGCTCGTTCCGGCTAGCAGGTACTTTTGGGTTTGGCTCAGAGCTCGCTGCGCTTTTGGCGCCACCGGCGACGGCGTGGATCTGGCAGTCGATGCCGATGGTTTTGTGGATGGCCTGGCGCAGGTTCTCGGCGTGGTCGGCCCGGCCGAAGGCGCCGGCCAGCCCGGAGGTGGTAAACGCAAGCGTCAGCACCTGGTCCTCGAACTGGCCGACCTGGGCGTTCGGTTCCACCAGTGCCCAGGTACTGCGCTTGATCTTGGTCAATGTCTGCAGGATCTCGGGCCAGGCCCGGCGCAGGACCTCGACGTCGGCGCCGCTTCCGGCGGCAGGCGCCGCGGGGACCGGGACGGAGGTATCCTGACGCCGCTGCGGCTCGGCCGGCGGCTGTTGAGCGGCTGGCTGCGCCGGGCTGGCCGAGGGAAGCTGCGCCGGAACTGGGGCAGCCGCCGACGGGTTCGTTGCCGACCGGGCTGGTGCTCCGGCGTCGCCGACCGGCCAGTCGGTGGTGCTGACCCGAGGCGCTGTGAGTTGTTCCCGGGCGGGTCCGGCCTCGGGCTGCGTCGCGGCTGCGGCGTTTGGCGCTGGGGCGGCAGCAGCAGCAACGCTGGGAGTAGCGGGGGCGGCGGCCGGAGCCGGAGTTGGCCCGGGGGCGGCTGGAGCAGCACTGGCGGCGGCGGGCCGAACCGGAGTGGGGGCCGCCGGGGCGGCGGGGGTGGTGGCAACGGCGGGAGCAGCGACGTCGTTCCCCGCGTAGTTCAGCCGGCGCTCGACCCTGTCGATGCGGGCGGCGATGCCCCGTTCGGTCTGCTCGGAGGAGGGCAGCAGGATCCGGGCGCACAGTAGTTCGAGGTGCAGCCGCGGCGAGGTTGCCCCGGTCATGTCTGTCAGTGCGGTGTTGGTGACGTCCGCCGCACGGGAGAGCTCTGCGGCACCGAGGTTGTGCGCCTGGTTCTGCATCCGTGCGATCTGGTCCGCCGGCATGCCGCGCAGGATCGACTGGGCACTTCCGGGCATGGCCTGCACAATGATGAGGTCGCGGAACCGCTCGAGCAGGTCCTCCACGAACCGGCGGGGATCATGCCCGGTCTGGATGACCCGGTCCACCGCGCGGAACACGGTGGCGGCGTCGGATGCCGCTACGGCCTCGACCACGTCGTCCAGCAGCGAGGCATGCGTGTAGCCGAGGAGGGCAACGGCGAGTTCATAGTCGAGTCCGGCGGGACCAGCACCTGCCATCAACTGGTCCAGGACGGAGAGCGAGTCGCGGACTGATCCGCCGCCAGCGCGGATCACGAGAGACAGCACGCCGGGCGCCACCGGGACGTTTTCCTGCCTGCAGAGCAGTTCGAGGTACGCCATGAGGGGTTCCGGCGGCACAAGCCGGAAGGGGTAGTGGTGCGTGCGGGAGCGGATGGTGCCGATGACCTTGTCCGGCTCCGTGGTGGCGAAGATGAACTTGATGTGTTCCGGCGGCTCTTCGACGATCTTAAGCAGCGCGTTGAAGCCTGCGGAGGTGACCATGTGGGCTTCGTCGATGATGAAGATTTTGTAGCGGTCGCGGACGGGGGCATAGGTGGCCCGCTCCCGCAGGTCGCGGGCGTCGTCGACGCCTCCGTGGCTGGCGGCGTCGATCTCAATGACGTCCAATGAACCGGAGCCGCCACGGGCGAGTTCGACGCAGCTGGGGCACTTGCCGCACGGGGTGTCCGTCGGGCCTTCGGCGCAGTTCAGGCAGCGGGCCAAGATGCGGGCGGACGTGGTCTTTCCGCAGCCGCGCGGGCCGGAAAACAGGTAAGCGTGGTTGACGCGATTCTTGCGCAGGGCCGTCATCAGCGGCTCGGTGACGTGTTCCTGCCCGATGACGTCAGCGAACGAATCGGGCCGGTATCTACGATAAAGCGCGGTAGTAACAGTCACAGATAAACCCTACCAATCGGCACAGACATAAAAGACCCCTCATGCACCCGCCAGAGCCCATTTACCCTTGCTACCTTCCGGTCCTGGGGGAGTTCAACAGGATGACGCCACATGAGGGGCCGTCAGCAAGTTTACCCGACGTTTGGGGATGCCTCGAATCGTGTCTCCTGACGCCGCCGATCCCAGTGGAACATGCCCATTTTTGGGGCGCACGGGTGGGCATATGGGGGCTATGTCCATTGACGGTGCCCTGCGTGGGGCATGTCCAGGGGGGGAGTCGCATCCGGTGGAGCATGTGCCTGCAGGCCCCGCGCTCCGCCCCTGGTTGAAGGGCGGGGAGGGCCAATTGGGCGAAGCGGAGAAGTTCAGGTATTCTAGTATCTGCTTTTGATTCAGAAGCTACTGGAGAATTCGCCTAGCGGCCTATGGCGCACGCCTGGAACGCGTGTTGGGTTAACGCCCTCGGGGGTTCAAATCCCCCATTCTCCGCGTTTTGGCCCCGGTCCTCTGGACCGGGGCCTTTTTGTGCCCGATGGCAGGCCGCCGGTTTCGAGCCCGCCGCGGCAGCCAAATCTGACGCACGTCCCGGATCAGGACTCGTGACCCAGCCTCCGTAGCCGGTCCCGGGCGGCCTGTTCGCTTGGGCCCATCCGGCCCAGTGCCAGTCGGACGACGGCGAGAGTCGCCCGCGTCGCGAGCACCACCGGCAGCGGGAAGGGGCCCAGCCGCGGAGTCCGCAGACCGAGGAGTTCGCGGTACTTGGGTTCGAGGCTGGCCACGGCCGCGGCAAACAGCACCCTGTAGCCCAGGCGGAGAGCGGGGTTCAGTGGCGGGTTGCGGATGAACGCCACCGTTTCGGCGACCCTTTCATCGCTTCTGAGCTCTCCGTTGTCATACCAGCGGTCCAACTGCTGGCGCATCTCCGCCTCGCTCTGCGGAGGGGAATCCACGCCCATCAGCCGGCCGGCTTGAGCCCATTCCCGGACGTAGGCGTCGGGGCCGCCGGGGATGGGCCGGCCCCAGAGCTTGTGGGCGGAGAGAAAAGCGTCCGTGAAGGCGATATGGACCCAGCGGAGCAGTTCGGGATCATTCGCCGTGTAGTCCCGGGCGGTGCCGTGTCCGTCTATGTAACTTCCGCGAACGGATTCGTGGAGCCGGAGCACCCACGCCGACGCCGCGCGGGCGGCCTCCGTTGAACCGTAGGATACGGTGAAGATCCATCGGATGGTCCTTGCGAGCCGCCCCAGGGGGTCATCGCGGAAGTTGGAATGCTCGTACACCCCGGCGAGGGCGCCTGGATGGAGTGCCTGCATCAGCAGGGCGCGGATGCCCGCCACAATAGTGGGCATGTCCCCGTGGACGGCCCAGACGGCGGAGCCCGGCAGGTGGTAACCGGCGTCGTTTCCGCTGGCGAGCCGAGGTACCCACTCCGGAACCGGGTCGCGGGTCCCCGTAAATGTCTCTCTTAGCTCTGACTGCAATCCCCTGAGCACGGTGCGCATGCTCGAATTCTCCCGCACTTTCCCGCAGCCTGCAGCGTTGCCGCCCGGCCCCCGGCGGAGAAGCAACCACGGGCTTCTCCCAGACGCACCCAATGCCTGAATGGTTGCCCAAACAGAACGCGGGGCGCGCCCTAATGATCGCGTTCCGGGGATTCAGGGACCGCGCAGCCTGTGGTCGCATAGGAACGGAAGCCGTCGAGTTTGGTCTGGAAGGCCTAGCGCGGGAGTCACATCGTGGGGATACCGTGGGGAAACGGACGCGAAAGCCGGTCCGGCGGATTGTGGCCAAAGGCGGCATGGATCCTCGCGCTGTGCCTTGTTACGTCCGTGGCCGCCTTGGTGACCTGGTTTTCCGGCGCGCAACTGAAACCGCTCGATGACGAATCGCAGGCCCAACGGTCAGCAGGACCTAACGGCAATTCGGTAACAGCCCGCGGAATGTTCACCGCGGACGTAAACGCCCTGGTGTCCTACAGTCGCGCTGGCGTCAGGACCGCGTCCAAAGACGGCAAGCACGAGATGAACGTTGCGTCGCTGGGCATGGCGCGTCCGCCGTTTGGGTCGCTCATGGCGCCACTTGAAAAGCTGACCCCAACGTCGGCCTTCGGCCCCCGGATCAGTCCCCTCAGTGGTGCCGCAGGAGAATTTCACTGGGGCCAGGACTACTCCGCCCCCTGCGGCACCCGGGTGTACGTGGCCGACGCCGGCGTCGTCAGGGCCGTGGGATGGCATCCGTGGGGCGGTGGGAACCGAGTGGAAATTGACCACCAAAACGGGCTGATCACCACCTACAACCACCTACAGGAGATCGCCGCAAAAAAGGGTGAATCCGTCGAGGTAGGTGAAGTTATCGCAAAGGTGGGCACGACCGGTTCATCCACCGGATGCCACCTGCATTTCGAGACCATAAAAAGTGGTCGCCACGTCAATCCGCTCGAATGGACACTCCTGCCAACTAAGCAGATCGACAAATTGGGGAACATAGAGATGATCAGCTACGCCGCCGGTGCGAACGGCTCCAAGAGTGCTCCGAGCTGGGCCATTCCCGTGCGGGAGGACAACTCGCACGCCGTCACCGGAGGGAACGCCGAGACGGTGGTTCCACCCCCACCGGAGCCGCCGGTATATGCGCTGCCTGACAAGGGGCAGGACCCGGGTAGGCCGCAGGGTGGCCCCAATGGTGCCCCGGTGTCTTTGTTTACTGCGGTGGTCTCGGGCCTGGTTGTTGATTTTGATGGGTCCGGTTCCTCGGATGATGGGAAGGTGGTTTCCTACACCTGGGACTTTGGTGATGGCACTGCTGCGGCGACCGGGCCGAAGGTGCGGCACACTTACGGGACGGCGAAGACATACACGGTCAGCTTGAAGGTCACCGACAATGCCGGCCTCGAGGGCACGAGCTCGCAGCCCGTCACCGTCACCGCCCCGCCGGTCAATCGTGCCCCGGTGTCTTTGTTTACTGCGGTGGTCTCGGGCCTGGTTGTTGATTTTGATGGGTCCGGTTCCTCGGATGATGGGAAGGTGGTTTCCTACACCTGGGACTTTGGTGATGGCACTGCTGCGGCGACCGGGCCGAAGGTGCAGCACACTTACGGGACGGCGAAGACATACACGGTCAGCTTGAACGTCACCGACAATGCCGGCCTCGAGGGCACGAGCTCGCAGCCCGTCACCGCTACTATGCCGCCGGTGTCTTTGTTTACTGCGGTGGTCTCGGGCCTGGTTGTTGATTTTGACGGGTCCGGTTCCTCGGATGATGGGAAGGTGGTTTCCTACACCTGGGACTTTGGTGATGGCACTGCTGCGGCGACCGGGCCGAAGGTGCGGCACACTTACGGGACGGCGAAGACATACACGGTCAGCTTGAAGGTCACCGACAATGCCGGCCTCGAGGGCACGAGCTCGCAGCCCGTCACCGTCACCGCCCCGCCGGTCAATCGTGCCCCGGTGTCTTTGTTTACTGCGGTGGTCTCGGGCCTGGTTGTTGATTTTGACGGGTCCGGTTCCTCGGATGATGGGAAGGTGGTTTCCTACACCTGGGACTTTGGTGATGGCACTGCTGCGGCGACCGGGCCGAAGGTGCGGCACACTTACGGGACGGCGAAGAAATACACGGTCAGCTTGAAGGTCACCGACAATGCCGGCCTCGAGGGCACGAGCTCGCAGCCCGTCACTGTGCCGCCGGTGAATGGTGCCCCCGTGCGGTGACGCCTCCCATGGGGCGAGAGTCGGTCCTGGAACGAGCTCATTAGGCCCCCGCGGGGCTGAGGCCGTCGCTCTGCCAAGGCCTGCACAGGCGGCCCCCGCTCAACCCGCCCTGCCGACGAACCCACCTTCGCCATCTCCGCCTCGAACACTCCGGCGTTACTCCTTTCCCACCCGCTCCGTGCGCACGGATACCTGCTTCGAGGACCGGGACTACTGGGTCGCTACTGAGCCGCTACTGGGGCGTTGTCGGGGCGGCACTGAGAAGCTGGCCTGCACCACATATGAGTGGTTTTTACGGTTCCCAGACCAAACCGGCTGTGGTCACATTGAAAGGTGAGTCCGTGAAGATTGCGGTCTACCGGACATGATGCAGGAGTCACAACGTGGGAAAACACTGGGGAAGCTCATTGAGTGCGAAACCCGTCAAAGCTCGGACTATTGCCGTTCGCTGTTTGTCAGGGGGTTTCTGCCTGTCGTTGGCCGTCCTGACCTTCGGGGTGCAGGGGCTGACAGGCGGCACGGCAGAGCCTGCTCCGACGTCGGCGCCCGTCACCGGCGTCGTCGGACCTGAACCGCTGGCGGCCGTCTTTTCAGCTTTTCCCGCTGCCGCAACTGCAACCAGCGCCGCGGCGGAAGTCCCCGGCGCCTTGGCCCCCGGCGCCTTCGCCGCCGATGCCTCGGCGTTGCTCGGCTTCAGCCGATCATTGGTGGAGACGAGCTCGGAGCTCGGCGGGCCGGGGGAATTGAACGTTGCTTCTGCCGGCCTGCAGCGTCCCGCGCCGGGTTGGCTTATGGCGCCCCTGGAATCGCTGCGCGAGTCGTCGTCCTACGGGTTGCGCAGGAGCCCGCTGACCGGTCAGTCCGGCGAATTCCACTGGGGACAGGACTATGGCGCGGCCTGCGGAACCAGGGTTTACTCGGCCGACGCCGGAGTGGTGCGGGCGGTCGGCTGGCACCCTTGGGGCGGCGGGAACCGCGTGGAAATTGACCATGGCAACGGGCTCATCACCACCTACAACCACCTGGAAGCCATCGCCGTCAAGAAGGGCGACTCGGTCCGCGTGAGCGAGGTCATTGCCCGAGTCGGGACCACCGGCTCCTCTACGGGGTGCCACCTGCATTTTGAAACGATCCTCAACGGGGCCCATACGGACCCCCACGGCTGGAAGCTGCTCCCCACCACACAGGTGGATCCCCTCAGCCCGATCGACATGACCAGCTACGAGCCGGAGGCCGACAAGTCTTCGAACGCCACCATCGGGTGGGCAATTCCGGTCCGGACCGACCGGACCCATGAAGTCACCGGCGGGGATGAGGAAACACCAGTTGCTGCTGTACCGGTAACCCCCAGCTCGCCCCCTGCATCGACCGTGCCGGGTCTTACATCCATGACGGCCACGCCGACACCTACCCTGCCGGATCTGACGCTCACCCCTGCGACGCCGACGAGCCCGACGACGACCACGCCGGGGACGTCAACGCCGGGGACTTCGACGCCGGGTACTTCGACGCCGGGAACGACAGCCCCGGGGACTTCGACGCCGGGGACTTCGACGCCGGGTACTTCGACGCCGGGCGCTTCGACGCCGGGGACTTCGACGCCGGGTACTTCGACGCCGGGAACGACAGCCCCGGGGACTTCGACGCCGGGGACTTCGACGCCGGGCGCTTCGACGCCGGGTACTTCGACGCCGGGTACTTCGACGCCGGGTACTTCGACGCCGGGTACTTCGGCGCCGGGGACGTCGGCGCCGGGGACGTCGGCGCCGGGTACTACGACGCCGGGCACCTCGACGCCGGGAACGACAACCCCTGGCACTCCGGCACCTGGCAAGCCGTCGTCGACTACGGCGCCTTTGCCCAGCGTGCCCCCCTCGGCCCCGATCCCGCCGGCCGCCACCGCAAGCCAAAGCGCCACGGCGCCACGGACACCAGCCGCGCCGACGAAACCCGCCACCTCCGCGAGCAGCACCCCGCCACCGAAGAAGTCTCCGGTGGCAACGCCGGCACCCACGACCCGGACCGCAACCCCCGGATCTGCATCGGCAACCGCTACGGAGGCAGCCGCTACGCGCGCTCCCACAAAGAAGCCGAAGGGCTGACCGCAGGCGGAACGACGGTAAGGGCCGGGCCTAACGGGGCCGGCGCGTGACGGGCCGACGCCCCGAAAAGCGGGGAGACCCGCGCCCGTCATGACTAGGCGTTGCCCCCCAGCAGAGACACCGCCCGGTCCGCCGAGGCTGACGCAGGGTCGCGAGCCCACGACGCTTCTCCTTCCCGACAGAGGACAACGGCCCCTATCGGATCGAATTCCGGCGGCCTAGACTGGCCGCACCATCCAAGAATCCGGGCAAACCGATAGGGCAGTTATGCCTGCCTGCTGGGCAACGTGGCCGAGGTATCCCGGCGGAGGGTGCATCAAGAACCGATTCGTGAATCACACAACTGGACACTCAACGTGGGGTCCGTGAAACCAGGAGGAAAGTGATGACAGAGAGCAACAAAGCTGTTGCGTACAAGGGTCCAGGAAAAGTCGAGCTTATCGATATTGACTACCCCACCTTTGAACTCAAAGACGGACCCGGCGTCAACCCCGCCAACGTGGGGCGCCAGGTACGCCACGGCGTCATCCTCAAGACCGTTGCCACGAACATCTGCGGCTCGGACCAGCATATGGTGCGGGGCCGCACGACTGCTCCGGCCAACCTTGTGCTCGGTCACGAAATCACCGGCGAGGTGGTAGAGGTCGGGCCGGATGTGGAATTTATCAAGGTGGGGGACATCTGCTCCGTCCCCTTCAACATCTCCTGCGGTCGGTGCCGCAACTGCAAGGAACGCAAGACCGGCATCTGCCTTAACGTCAATCCGGACCGTCCGGGCAGCGCCTACGGCTACGTGGACATGGGCGGTTGGGTCGGTGGCCAGGCCAACTATGTGCTGGTGCCCTACGCCGACTGGAACCTGCTGAAGTTCCCGGACAAGGACCAGGCTCTGGAAAAGATGATGGACCTGACCATGCTCTCCGACATCTTCCCGACAGGCTTCCACGGTGTCGTCAGCGCCGGTGTCGGTGTCGGCTCCACGGTGTACATCGCCGGAGCAGGTCCCGTCGGCCTGGCAGCAGCGACAAGCGCGCAGCTGCTGGGAGCCGCCGTCGTGATTGTGGGGGACCTCAACGAGGACCGGCTGAAGCAGGCACGGAGCTTCGGCTGCGAAACGGTGGACCTAACCAAGGGAGGCCCGGCCGAGCAGATCGAACAGATCCTGGGCGTTCCGGAAGTGGACTGCGGCGTTGACGCGGTAGGCTTCGAGGCCCGGGGGCAGGGGCACGGAAGGGACGCGGAGGAAGCGCCTGCCACGGTGCTGAACTCACTGATGGACATCACCGCCGCCGGCGGCGCGCTTGGCATCCCGGGCCTCTACGTTACGGGGGACCCGGGTGGGATCGACGAGGCCGCCAAGAAGGGTTCGCTCTCGCTCAGTCTCGGCACGGGCTGGGCCAAGTCGCTGAGCTTCACCACCGGTCAGTGTCCGGTGATGAAGTACAACCGGCAGCTGATGATGGCGATCCTGCATGACAAGGTGAGCATCGCCAAGAACGTCAATGCCAAGGCAATTCCGCTGGAGGACGCGCCGAAGGGTTACGCCGAATTCGACGCCGGGGCAGCAACAAAGTACGTGCTGAACCCCAACGGTTACCTGAGCTAGCCACGGCTGCATTCCGGGGCACCGTCCGATCTCCGCAGCGGCGGGATCCGGGCGGTGCCCACGGCGTGCCGGGCCCCGCGGTCCGCTCCCGACGGAACAGCCTTAACGCCGATTTTTTTAATAAGCCTGCTGTCATTTGCCCATTGTTTGCCCAATGTCTGGTTGGATGGACCTAACTGAGAGGGACACTGGAGGCACCGCTTCCACCCAACCAGGAAGGTTGCAATGGAGCTCATCGAGGCCGAACACCCGCGGCCACGTCATTTCCTACTCCACCTGAGCGACTCCCACCTGCTGGGAGGTCCGGAGCGCCTGCATGGCGTGGTCGACAGCGACGCGCTGCTCCAACAGCTCTTCGACGAAGTCCGCGCGTCCGGCGCGCGGCCCGAGGCGGTGATTTTCACCGGCGACCTGGCGGACCGTGGCGAGCCTGAGGCCTACACCAAACTGCGGGACATTGTGGAGCCCGCGTGCCGGGCCATGGGCGCCAAAGTCATCTGGGCGATGGGGAACCACGACAACCGCGCCAACTTCCGCGCCGGACTGTTGGGCGAGCCCGCTGATGACGCCCCGGTGGACCGCAGCTATTTCATCAACGGGCTGCGGATCATTACCCTGGACACGTCAGTCCCGGGATTCCACCACGGTGAACTCAGCCCGGCACAGCTGGAATGGCTGGCCACGGAACTGGAAACACCTGCCCCCGACGGGACCATCCTCGCCCTGCACCACCCTCCGGTGCCGTCCGTGCTGGATCTCGCCGTACTGGTGGAACTCCGCGGCCAGGCGGCGCTCGCCGGGGTGCTGCGGAACTCGGATGTGCGCACTATCCTCGGCGGCCACCTGCACTACTCGACGACGGCGAGCTTCGCTGGCATCCCGGTGTCCGTTGCGTCCGCAACCTGCTACACGCAGGACCTGAACGTGCGTGTGGGTGGAACCCGCGGGCGCGACGGCGGCCAGGCCTTCAATCTGGTCCACGTCTACGAACACACGATTGTGCACTCCGTGGTGCTTCTGGGTGACTCTCCCACCGTGGGCGAACGGGTCACCGCAGAGGAGACGCAGCGGCGGCTTTCAGCGGCGGGAATCAGGATCCCGCGGCAGGCCAGGCTGGAAGACCCGGCCCGGGTGCCGGACCGCAGCCGGATGTCCTCCCGCAAGTAAGCCGTTCTACTTTTCCCAGGGCGCCTTGATCGGGTAGTACTTTTCCAGGAAGTCTGTCACCACCTCGGCGCGTTCCTCCGCGGGGACCTCCGGGAAGCTGCCGTCATTCAGGCAGAAGAAATCCATGTTCCGCTTGGCCAGCAGCTTGGGCAGGTAGTTGAGTCCGGCGCGTGCCGTGGTGTCCACGTACCGCACCCTCGCTGCCGTCTGGGTGACGGCGCGGCCGGTCAGCAGCGCGTAGTAGTGGTAGAACGAGTTGGTCACCGAGATGTTGTCCGCCGCGCGGAAAGTGCTGGCGGCCGTCTTGGCGAACTCCGCCGGGAACTCCTGTTCCATCTGGGCAGCGACGCTGCGGCGAAGGGGCGCTGCGGTGTGCTCGAGGTGCCGTGTGGTGATCCGGCCGAACCGGTCCCAGAGGAGTTTGCGGTTCACCCGTGCGGCGTTCTCAAACCCGCTGCGCTCCGCGTCGTTTTCGCCCAGGCCGATCCTGGTTTCCGCCTCGATGAACTTGGTGATGCCCCCGGGAGTGAAGAACAGGTCCGGCGAGACGGCCCGTCCGAAGAACATGTCGTCATTGGAGTACAGGAAGTGCTCGGAGAGGCCTTCGATATGGTGGAGCTGGCACTCAACTGCCTGTGAATTGTGCGTGGGCAGCACGGAGGGGTCGGCGAAGAACTCCTCGCTGCGGACGATCGTGACACTCGGGTGGTCCGCCAGCCAGGACGGCGCGCGGGAGTCCGTGGCGATGAAGATCCGGCGGATCCAGGGCGCGAACATGTACACCGAGCGCAGGGCGGTACTTGAGCTCATTGATCTGCCGGAACCGGGCCTCATGGTCATCGCCTTCACCGACGACGACGCCGGCCATCCGGGCTCGGCGCGCGGCGATGTACTCGGGAGAGCTGCCGTCCACCCAGGAGAAGACCAGGTCGATATCGAAACTGATGTCGCTGGCGTGGTCCGCGAACATGTTTTCAATGGTGGGCCAGGTGTGGCCGTACCGCTCCACGGTGCCGCGGACGGCGTCCTGGGCGAGGAGCGTCCGGCGGGTCAGCGAGTTTTCAATCGGGAGGATCAGTTGGTCGCCTTCGAAGCTCCAGAGTTCAAGCTGGACGCCGGCGGAGGCCCCGAACTCGAAGCCGCCCGTGGGCTCGACCCGTGGACGGTAGAGCCGGAAGATCCGGGATTGGCGGTTGGGGGAGAGTTCACCGTCGGCCACGAGCACCGATGACTTCTTCTTCGCGTCGACGCTCATTGAATAGAAGGGCTCGTCCCGGCAGGCCTCCACCAGTGCGTCGCGGAGCTCCTTGCGGTTCTTCCAGTCGACGGCGATCACCGGGCGGTCGTTGTTGCCGCGGACCAGCAGGTAGTCCAGGCCCGCGGCAGCGAGCACAGCGCGGACAAAGAGCAGGTCTTCGACCATGGCCTGGTAGGGCGTGCGGTTTTCGTTGATCAGCGCATACCGGCCACGCCGGCGTACTACGTCAGAGCGGGTCCGGAATCTGGCGACGGCCGCAGCGGAGGTGACCTCTTCATGTGCGTCGACGGATGCCTGGCTGCCGTAATAAATCTCATCCTGGACCACTGCTTCTGAAATGTTGATTCTCCGGCTTCTGTGCGTGAACGTGTACTTACCTGCATGATAACGCGGGGCCTAAAATCGGCCCGCAACATCCCGTCACTACGGGAGCGATGCGGGACTTAGGCGGCGCGGGACCACAGCGGCGCGGGAGCGCCGCGCGACCCAGCCGGCGATGACCCAATCGGCGCCGGACTCAGCCGGCCAGCGCGGACCGCCAGCTTTGCAGGAAGGCCGCCCCGGCGTCGTCGTGGATGACATCCCCGCCCAGGCCCAGGTCTGCCGCCGTCAGCACCTCATACGGCTTGACCGGAATACCGTCGGCCGGGCGGACATCCACATGCTTCACCGGATGGTCGTTGTGGTGGAGCCAGTCGGCCATGGCGTAGTCGGTGCGGGAATCGCCCACGGTGCGCCACGCCTGCGGGGTGATGCCCTGTGCAGCGAGCAGCTCCACGGCCCGGCTCGCGCCCAGGTCCTTACCCAGCCGGACGGACTCGATGTCCGTGGAGATGATGGTGGGATCCACCCGGTAATCGATCTGGTCGTCCGAGTTCGGTGCATGGTGGTCCAGCCGCACCACACCAAGACCGTGCCGCCCCATCAGTACCATCGCGTCGGCGTCGAACAGTTCCTGCTCCGCGCGGTATTCGGAATTGTCCACGCTGACGTGCTGTTCCACGGAGACCATTGCCCGCTTCGTTTCATCGAAGAACATGTGGGAGGCATAGTCTTCCGCCACAAGGCGGCGCACGTCGTCACCAAAGGCCGGCGGCATGGCGAGTTCCCTGTCCACGTGGATGGGGCCGGGGCCTTCGGCGGTATAGCTGAACCACACCGCGCCCTTTTCACAGATCGCGTGGACGAGGACTCCGGCCGGCATTCCGGCGGCGATCATCGGCCCCATCACCTGCTCACGGATGAAAGTGTCCGAGCGTCCGGTATTGAAGACGACCGGAATGCCTGACGCTGCCAGCGCCAGCAGGTCCGCGATAATTCCTGGCTGCACGTTGCGCGTCACGGGGCTTGCGACCGGCCCGTCGACGTCGAGCAACAGGGCCAGCGGGGGAGAAGTCAGCGCGGGGGCAGCCGTCGTCTGGAGTGCAGTCATTGCCCCATTCTGTCAGCGGAACGGCTCCGCGGCATGTCCGGCCGACCTACATGACGGAACGGGCGGCCGGGACAGGCCGGAACAGCCGGAGTGACGTTGGTCACCGTTTGGCCACAACCTGACTCCTCCCGCGGTCCTGGATTCCTTTGCCCGCCCAAGTTCCATAGGCTTGCAGGGTGATATTCAAAGCTGTGGGCGAGGGACGCCCGTACCCCGACCATGGTTACAACACGCCCAAAGACTGGGCCGCCCTGCCCCCGCGCCCGGTCCGGCTGGATGAGCTGGTGACCACCAAACGGACCCTTGACCTCGAGGCCCTGCTGGCCGAGGACTCCACCTTTTTCGGCGACCTTTTCCCGCACGTCGTTGAGTACAAGGGCGTGCTGTACCTGGAGGACGGACTGCACCGTGCCGTGCGGACGGCCCTTCACCAGCGCACCGCCATCCACGCCCGCGTACTGGTAATAGATGGCTAGAAAGCCGAAAGACGTCACGGCCCTCCACGGGCACCGCGTCATCACAGGGCCTGAACTCCGGGCCACCTTCGTCGGAGAAGACGACGTCCAGAACAATCCTCTCCGGCGGCGCCGGCGCATTCTGCACGGCGCCGTACTTGCGGTTCTCATCTGCCTCATTACCGCCGGGATCATCGTCGCCATGGCAATCATGAACGGCCGGATCACGCTTCAGACGCCGGAGCGGAGCGTCGCTGCTGCGCCGCCATGCCCGGACGCCACATATGACTATGTACCGCCCGAAAAAATCAACCTGAATGTCTTCAATGCCACCAACCGGCCCGGCCTGGCGCGGAGCGTGGCCGATGAACTGGTCGCCCGGAAGTTCGCCGTCGGAACGGTCGACAACGCCGCGTCGGGCTACCGGGGCGTAGCCCTGATCGTCTCCGGTGCCGCCGGGCAGCCCGCCGCGTTCACGGTGCAGCGGAACCTGCTGGGCTCGGAATACGTGCAGGACGGACGCACGGACCCCAGCGTCGACGTCATCCTGTCCAACGACTTCCTCGGACTGGCCAAGCCGGAACTGGTGGACCAGACGCCGGGGAAACTCAAGTGCCAGCCCGAAGATCGGCGGATCCCCGATGACTCTGTCCGGCCGGCCGCGCCCGCTTCGCAGCCGGCCGGCTAGCTAGACGTCGACCCGGACAGGCCTGCCGGCGTCGTCGAACCGGGCCCCGGCGCCGAGCTGGATGAACAGGACGGTCCGCTGGATCCGTGCCTCGACGGCTGGGTCTTGGCCCAGGCCGTGGCCCGTGCCGCCGCCCGTGCCGTTGCCGGCGCCGTCCCCCCGGGCAGCGCTGGAGGACAGCGTGCCGTGGATCAGCTGAGCCAGCTGGGCGATGTCCGCCTCGGGCAGGTAGCCCTGGGCCATCCCTTCGCGCAAGATGCCTTCCAGCAGGAGGCTCAGCTCACCGACATGGACCGCGAGCTTCGCGAACGACGCCGGCGAGAGCACCGCGCCCATGGCCGGGCCGGGCGGGAGATGGCGGCGGCTGAGGTCCGCCACCTGCGCGCGGACGTACAGGGCCAGCCGCTCCACTGGGTTTTCCAGCGAGTCCAGCGAGCCCCGGAGGTCTACCAGGAACCGCTCCGTCTCCTCCAGGGCGTAGGCGATCAGGAGCTCTTCAATGTCCGCGTAGTAGTTGTAGACGGCGGTTCGGCCGATCCTGGCATGCCGGGCAACATCGGTCATCGTCAGGCCGGGCAGGCCGTGCGTGAACAGCAACTCCCCGAACGCGGTCAGAATGCGGCGTTGGGTCTCGGCACGTTGGGCGGCGTTGCTCGCGGCCGAAATCCTGGGCATACGGACACTTTAGCGCGATCTGTCAGTAAAGCGGCGGACCGGGCGCCGGGTTCTCCCGGATCAAGCGCCCAATGCAATCACCGCCGAATGGAAAAGCCGAAGGGACTGAGCCCGGCCATACCGAGCTCAATCCCTTCAGCTCCAGCTCCCCGGGGAGCAGGCCATACCGCGGTTAGGGTTACTTCTTTTCGGGGAGGAACATTGCCTTGTCCAGCGGTGTAACGGTAAGCGAGTTTAGCTGTGCGGTTCCGCCTTCGGCGAAGAGGGTCATTTTGTCGGCGCCGGGGTTTGGGAAGACTTGGTCCGTGATGGTCCTCAGACCGTTCTGGGCGAACACTTCCACTGAGGATCGGTCGAGGTAGACCCGCATGGTGATGTTGCCGTTCTTGTCCAAGGTGACGGGGGCGTCTTCTATGGAAGCGAACGCCGGGTGGAAGGCGGTGTTGCCGGACTTTGTCCGGTCAACGAACGCCTTTCCGGTCATGGTGTCGTAGCCGATGACGGTGGATGAATTTCCGTCGCCCAGGACGGTGATGCCGGATTTTGTTGCGGTACCGGGGGCGAAGGTGATGTCGATTTTCTGGACCTGGCCTGATGCGGCAGCCGGCAATTGGTGTGTTCCTGTGGGGATCGGGCCGCCCTTGTTGTCTTTGTATGAGACCTTTCCGGCGAGTTTGTCCGTTTGCTTCACGGCGCTTTGGGTGAGGCGGGGGCCGTCGGGTGTCTGCGTCAGGTCGACCTCGCGGGGGAGTGCCATGGCGCTGCGCCAGGGGCTGGTGGGGATGTTGTTGGCGTAGTCCCAGTTGTTCATCCAGCCAAGCATGATCCGCTTGTTATCGGGCATGTTGCCGATGGATACGGTGGCGTAATAGTCACGGCCGTAGTCCAGCCAGTCATAGGACTGCAGTCGGCTTGTCGCTGCTGTGGAGCTCGCCATGAACCGGTCAGCGAGGATGTGCCCCCAGCCGAATCGGTTGTTGTCGACGACTTTGATCTGTGCCTGTTGGCCAACGAATTCTTTGACATTCCACGATGCCCAATCGAGCGATTCACTGTCGTTGCCTGTGGCCGTGCGGACCACCTTTCCGTTGACCACTAGGTTGACGGTTTCTTCATCCGACCTGGGAACAGCGGCCGTGTCGGTGAGCATGACGTGGTCCAGGGTCAGGTGGCCCCACCCGCCGGTAGCTTGGTCAACGACCCGCAACTGTGCATTCTGTCCCGCGAATTCGGAAACGTCCCAGCCCTTCCAGTTCAGGACTCCGGAATTATCCCCTGCCAGGGAGCGGACCACTTTGCCGTTGATGAGCAACTGGACGGCCAGGATCTGTCCGGACTCCGCGGAGCGGTTGCCGCCGCCGACCAGCATGCTCATGAACTTTTTGGTGATGGGGAATTCCGGTGATGTCAGGGTGCCCTGCCGGTCATCGCCCGGTGCGGTGCCGGTCTCGAAGGTGTTGATCCGCTTAGCCCCGATGTAGAAGTCCCCACCACTACTAGCGGGCTGGAAGTTAGGTGTCAGATCGCCGGTTCCGGTCCAGCCGGAGTCGGCCAGCGTGGTCCCTGCAGGAACCTCGAAGCCGTTGAACTTGAGCTCACCCTCGGGTGGCGTGTTGTCCAGCTTGTCGGAAACTCGCGGGTGTTTACCGCCGCCCACGAGGAAGTTCAGATAGTCGTCGGAGACCGTAAAGGTTGGTGACTGCATGGACCCGAGCGGCCAGTCACCGTCGTTGAAGGAATTGATCAGGCCCGGGCCGTCGAATCCGGACACCGGGCTCTGGCCGGCAATGGCACCGGAAGCGGGGGCGTCACCGAAGGGCCCGTTCTTCCAGTTGCCCGGTTCGTTGTTGACGGTCCAGCCGTTGTAGGTTCCGTCGTTGAATCCGGCCAGGACCTTGCCGGCAGGAAGCGTATCCACGGCTTTGGTGGTTTCGGAGGTGAACGTGGTGCCGTCAAAATTACCCACGAAGTACTGGCCGGCGGAGCCGCCTGCCACACCGCCGGGGTTGATGTTGACGACCATGACCCATTTGATGTTGTTCTTGTCGCCGTCCACGGCCAGCGGGAACAGGTCAGGGCATTCCCATTGCCCGCCTGTGGCGTTGGCGGGGCCGAATTCGCTCAACGCGGTCCAGTCCTTGAGGTTGGCGGACTTGTACAGGACAACCTTGTGCGCGGTAGCTTCCACAGCGGTCATCACCCAGTAACCGCCTCCGGCCGGGTTGTCGTACCAGAACACTTTGGGGTCGCGGAAGTTGGCGGAGTTCCGGTCCAGCACAGGGTTGCCGGAGTATTTGGTCCAGGTCTGTCCATCGTCCAGGCTGTAGGCCAGTGACTGCGCCTGGAGGCCACGGTGCGGGGACGCGTCCTTGTAGGCGCTGGTATAGATCGCGATCAGCGGGGGTTTCTCTGCGGTGCCGAGTCCGGAAGTGTTGTTTTTGTCGACGACGATGCTGCCAGAAAACACATCCTCCTGTACGTCGGTGGAGATCGCCAGCGGCTGCTCCTCCCAATGGACGAGGTCCTTGGATATGGCATGGCCCCAAGACATGTTCCCCCAGGTGTTACCGGAAGGATTGTGCTGGTAGTACATGTGGTAGACGCCCTTATAGAAGACGAGTCCGTTGGGATCGTTCATCCAGTTTTTTTCGGGCGTGTAGTGGATGGCTGGCCGGTAGGGTTCGTCCCCGGGGCCTGTCCCGGCAGACGCCGGCAGGGAACCCGCCAGTGCCGAGGCCAGCGTCAGTCCCGTGAGTGTCAGTGCAGAAACGGCGTGCGTCCTGCGGGTGGTCATTTTCTTCATCTGCTTGTTCGCCCTTCGTTGCGCGTATCTTCCGTAGACAACGTTGTCAGTGCGTCGGACTCTAAGTGATGTCCGTCAGACAAGTCAACGGATTCGGCGACCGGATGAGGCGACTATTGACTGCTGTTGCAGGCGTGCCGGGCCGGGGACGAGGCACCAGAAAATTCCCCACCATTGGACTGCACTGCTGGAGGGGTCTTTTCTGGTACGCGGTTCCTTTACGGTCCTACCAAGGGGGCTCAGGCTTCGTTTCGATGAATCCGGTGGCAGGGCGTGGGCTGATGGCTATTCCACCGGCAGGAGCCAGGTCAGCTCCGAGCCGTCACCTTCGATGTGGCGGGCCAGTTCCTCGTTGAACCTGGCGCCGTAATCGGCGCCTATGTGTTCCTGGAAGGCGGCTTCATCCCGGTAGACCTCGAAGACAAAGTACTCCCGGGGATTCTCTTCGCGGGTATAGGGAAGGAACAACTCATTGCCCGGCTCCCGCCGGACGTGCCGGGTCAGTTCAAGCATCATTTCTGCCACGCGGGCTTCACTGCCGGGTTTGACGGTGAACTCGGCGTACAGGGTTTTGGTCATCATGGTCCCTTTCAGGTCAATGGGTCCGGCGGAGTATTCAGGAAGTCTCTGCACGGTCAGGCCGGGGGGCGAATCTCTCCGGAGCCCCTTTGTATCAGCTCAGACGGGACGACATAGGTGTGCGGGGCCTGATTGTCGCCATCAATCCGGGCCAGCAGCCGCTCCGCTGCCAGCTTCCCGATCCGCTCGGGGTGCTGCGCGATGACGGTCACGCCGGGATCCATCATGTCGGCGAGAGTGAAGTCATCGAACCCAATCAGGGCCACCCGGTTGCTTAGACCGAGCTCTCGCAGGGCGCGCATTGCACCGAAGGTAATGAGGTTCTGACTGGAGAAGATGGCCGTCGGGGGTTCTGCAGCGGTGAGAAGCTCCAATGCGGCCAGCCTCGCCGATTCTTCATCGTGAAGGTTTTCACGCACGGGAATCGTTGACGTGGGTATGCCCTGCCGGCCGATCTCTTCAACAAACCCCCGTCGGCGTTCCCGGGCGGTCTGGATGTCTGTGCGGTCCCCCAGATAGGCGAGCCTGGTGTGGCCGTGGCTCATGAGGTGAGCAGCGGCCCGCGCGGCACCTGCTGCGTTGTCGGTCACGACGGTGTCTGCTTCTAGTCCTACCGGTTCGCGGTCGATGAAGACCAATGGCAGGTCACGGGAATGCTCCGGGATCACATATGCCTGGCTCCTTGCGATCGGAGTGAGGATTAGTCCGTCGACGCGCCTGCCAAGGAATGCTGTAACTATGGCCTGCTCCCGCTTGGGGTCATCATCGAGGCTCGCCGCGAAAACCGCTATTCCCCTTGCACCCAGTGCATCTTCCATGGCCCGGTTGATCTCGCCACTGAACGGGTTGGAGACACTGGGCAGCAAGAGCCCGACGGAGAGTGTCCGCCTACCCGCGCGCCGCAGACTGCCGGCGGCCATGTCCAGCTGGTAGTTCAGTTGACGGGAAGCGCTGAGCACCTTGTCCCGAGTGGCTTCCGACACGCCAGGTTCATCATTGATCACCCGCGAGACGGTCTTAATTCCGACGCCCGCAAGCGCAGCCACATGGCGCATCGTCGGGCGGCTCGCGGAAACGGCCGGCTGGCTACGATTGGACATCGTTGTCAAATAAATCGCTCCTTCTTAGTGCATCTATTGACTCGCAGGTGTGATGCTGCTTACATCGTACATGACATCGTTGTCGAGGCCAGTGAGGGCCTCAAACACCAGGAGATTCAATGTTGAGTTCCAAAGCACCCCGTTCAACGGCCACCCGCCTGTTCGCTGCAGGAGCAGTGCTGACCCTGGGATCGCTCAGTCTTTCAGCCTGTGGAGGAAGTTCCACGTCCACATCTTCAACAGGAAGCTCTTCCGCTGAAAAAGTCGGCGTCTCCCTGATCGTCAAGACCACGACAAACCCGTACTTCGTCTCCATGCAGGACGGGGCGAAGAAGGCAGCCGAAGCCGGCGGTGTGGACCTTAAGCTCGCAGCCGGCAAAGCTGACGGCGATGAGGATACCCAGATCCAGGCCATCGAGAACGCCATCTCCAAGGGCGACAAGGGCATCCTGATCACCCCCAACGGCCCCTCCGTGGTGGACGCCCTGAAGAAGGCCAAGGACGCCGGTCTCTTCGTCATCGCCCTGGACACGGTGCCGGACCCCGCCGACGCAGCCGACATCACCTTCGCCACAGACAACTTCGCCGCCGGCGAGCTGATCGGCAAATGGACAGCAGCCCAGCTGGACGGGAAGAAAGCGACCATTGCCCTCGTCGACCTCTTTGACGACAAGGTCGTCTCGGTGGACTACAACCGGGACCAGGGCTTCCTGACCGGGCTAGGTATCGACACCGCGGACAAGAAGAAGAACGGCGACGAAGCCAAGACCGGCAAGTACACCGGAGGTAAGGGCGGCGACTACGAGATTGTGGGCAGCCAGGCCTCCCAAGGCGCCGAGGACGGCGGACGCACCGCCATGGAAACCCTCCTCGCCAAGAACCCCAATATCAACGTCGTATACACCATCAATGAACCTGCAGCCGCTGGTGCTTACGAGGCGCTGAAGGCCGCCGGCAAGGAAAAGGACATATTGGTGGTCTCGATTGACGGCGGCTGCCCCGGCGTGAACAACGTCAAGTCCGGCGTAATCGGCGCCACAGCCCAGCAGTACCCGGTCAAAATGGCCGAACTGGGCGTCAAGGCCATCGTCGACCTCGCCAAGACCGGCCAGAAACCGGCCAACTCACCGGGCCTGGACTTCTACAACACCGGCGTCGAGCTCGTCACGGACAAGCCGGCCGACGGCGTCAAGAGCATCACTACCACCCAGGCCTCCGACATCTGCTGGGGAAAGTAACCCGCCCAGCTTCAATGCGGGGCGGGGAGGTCGGAGTCCGCTATCGGCCTCCCCGCACTGCATCTACCGAGCTAGCTCCGCTCTAGCAACCATCACGGAAGATCAGGACCAATCGTGACCCAGCAACAAACTGCCGGCCCGCCCAGTGCCGGGCAAGCCGATCTGGCGGAGGAATTCCTTGACCGCCAGACACCGCTTAGCCGGATACGCAATATCCTTCACCGCTACCCCGCTGTCAGCCCCGCACTCGTACTTCTCATCGCAGTGGTCGTGTTCGGCCTCCTCAATGACAGGTTCTTGCGGGTTGAAAACCTCTCCCTCATTACCCAGCAGGTTTCCGTCGTCGGCACCCTGGCCATCGCCCAGACCCTCATCATCCTGACCGCCGGCATTGACCTGTCCGTCGGTGCCGTCATGATCCTTTCCTCCATGGTCGTGGCCCAGCTCGCCGTCAACAACGGACTGCCCGCGCCTGTTGCCCTGCTCGCAGGCCTGATTGTCGGACTCGCCGCCGGAGCCCTGAACGGGTTCCTCGTCACCAGATTCCGGCTCCCCCCGTTCATCGTCACCCTGGGTACGCTGAACATCTTCATCGCCCTGACTCTGCTCTATTCCAACGGAGCGACAGTGCGCGGCTCGGCCATGCCGGCCCTGCTCACCTGGACCGGAACCACGTTCCCGGTAGGCCCTGTCAGGATCTCCACCGGCGTCGTCGTGATGCTCCTGCTCTACATCGCGATCGCGTTCATCCTCGGAAAAACCGCCTGGGGCCGGCACGTCTACGCCGTGGGCGATGACAAGGAAGCCGCCCGCCTGGCCGGCATCGCCGTAAACAGGGTCCTCATGAGCGTCTACCTCGCCGCCGGCGCCGTCCTGGCCATCGGCGCCTGGATCCAGATCGGCCGAACCAATGCCGCCAGCCCCAACGCCGGAGTGGACCTGAACCTGGACTCCATCACCGCCGTCGTCATCGGCGGAACCAGCCTCTTCGGCGGCCGCGGCTCCGTCTGGGGAACCCTCCTCGGCGCCCTGATCGTGGGTGTCTTCCGCAACGGCCTCTCCCTCGCCGGGCTGGACGTTTTGTACCAGACCCTTGCAGTGGGCGTCCTGATCATCCTCGCTGTGTCCATCGACCAGTGGATCCGAAAGGTCAAGTCATGACCATGACAGAATCTGCAGCCTCCCACGTCACCACCCGCGAGCCCATCCTGCAGGCCCGCAACCTCGTCAAGACGTTCGGCCGCGTCGTGGGCCTGGACGGCGTCAGCCTGGACCTGTACCCGGGCGAAGTCCTGGCGATCATCGGGGACAACGGTGCAGGAAAATCAACCCTGATCAAGTGCCTCACCGGAGCAGAAGTCCCGGATTCCGGGGAGCTCTTTGTGTCGGGACAGCCCGTGCACTTCAAGCGGCCGCAGGACGCGAGGGTCCACGGAATCGAAACCGTGTACCAAAACCTGGCGGTCTCCCCGGCCCTGGACGTCGCCTCCAACCTGTTCCTGGGACGGGAGGAACGGCGCGCGGGACTCCTCGGGAGCGTTTTCCGGATGCTCGACACCCAAGGCATGCGCAAGAAGGCCCGGCAGGAGCTGACCCGGCTGGGCATCTCCACGCTGCAGGACGTGACTGTGCCGGTGGAGAACCTGTCCGGCGGCCAGCGCCAGGCTGTCGCTGTGGCCCGCGCCGCGGCGTTCGGTTCAAAGGTGGTCGTGCTGGATGAACCGACGGCGGCCCTGGGCGTCCGGGAATCCAACCAGGTCCTGCAGTTGGTCCGTGACCTGCGGGACCGCGGCCTGCCGGTGATCCTGATCAGCCACAACATGCCCCACGTGTTTGACGTCGCGGACAGGATCCATGTCCAGCGCCTCGGCAAGTGCGCCGCCACCATCACGCCGCAATCACACACCATGACCGATGCAGTTGCGATCATGACCGGTGCAGCCACCGCTTGAACAACTGCTGTCCCCACGTCAGTCCGCAGACCGCGTAAGCGGTCCGCGGACTGACGTCACTGGGACCGCCCTCACCATCAGATTCACACGAGAGACAGATCATGGATTACCTCAAGACAGCCCGGCATGACGCTCACCAGACCCTTGACGTCATGGTCGTAGGCGAAGCGCTGATGGACGTGGTCACGACCTCACACGGCCGAGTGGAACACCCGGGCGGCTCGCCCGCCAATGTCGCCTACGGACTCGGCCGCCTCGGCGTGACCACAGGTCTGCTCACGGCCATCGCCCCGGACGCCCGCGGGATCTCCATCGAAAACCATCTCCGCAGCGCAGGGGTCAGACTTCTACCCGGATCGAAATCACTCACCCGGACAGCCTCGGCAACAGCAACCCTTGAACCGGATGGCTCCGCCAGGTACGACTTCGACATCTCCTGGCACCTTGTCCCAACAGCACCCGCCTACTTCCCGAAGATACTGCACACCGGGTCCATCGCTACTTTCCTGAGCCCCGGTGCCGGCGCCGTGAAATCCCTGCTCGAACAGGCCCACAAACACTGCATGATCACCTATGACCCGAACATCCGCCCAGCCCTGCTCGGCAGCCATGCAGAAGCGAAAGCCACCTTCGAAGAGCTCGTACCGTTAACCGACGTCGTCAAACTCAGCAACGAGGACGCCCACTGGCTTTACCCCCAAAAAAGCCTGGACGAAACCGCAGCCCACATCCTCGGACTGGGCACCAAGTTGACCGTCATGACCAAGGGCGCCGACGGCTCACACTTCACCACCCCCGCCGCCAACATCAGCATCCCGGCCGTGAAATCGAAAGTCGCAGACACCATCGGCGCCGGCGACTCCTACATGTCCGCTCTAATCCTGGGCTTCCTCACCCAAGGAACCGAAGGCTTCGCCCCGGCTGTCCTGGAACAGCTTGGCCACACCGCAGCTGCAGCCGCGGCCATTACCGTTCAACGCCCGGGAGCGAACCCTCCGAACCTGCAAGAACTCGACCTGGCAATCGAGGCACATTCCGCCGCCCAATACGTCGGTTTCTGAGGCGCATCCTCAAATAACTGGTTGTCACGAAGGACGGTCCATGGGCCGCCCATTGGACGTAAGGGCCGCGTCAGATCGCCTATCCAAGGATCGACTCCTCTTACGGCATGGAGTCCGGCCCCGTTGCCATACTTGCTTCTGTTTCCTTGGGATGCGTCGCGGGCTGTGCTTTGCGTGAATATGCTTGGTGGGTTGGTATAGCTGATCCCCAGAAAGGCGTGACCATGACTGAAGAGAATCTTCCGGACGAAGAACTTGAGGTTGTCCAGGATGACGACATCCTGCTGGACGAGACCCCGGGCGCAGCTTCGTCGCTGGAGCTCGACCCCGTTTTCGGTAAGCCGGATGATTATCCGGGGGCCGCCGAGAACAACCCGGACCGGTGGCAGGAGGATCCGCTATTGCAGGAGGAAGCGGTTTCGGGGGAGGAAGAGGACTTCCTCAGTGAACAGACGCTGCGCGATGATACGTACGGAACGACTGACGTGCCCACCATCGGTGAGGCCGCTGCCGACGTCGACTTCGGCGAAGTGCCGTCCGGCGAGGAAGCGGACGGCAGCGACGACCAGACGAACTTCGGCGGGTCTCCGCTTAGCCAGTTCGACCCCGACGATCTCGAAGACTGACTTTCGCGGCGGGACCTTAAACGCAGGTGCAGCCGGAGCGGACGTCCGCTCCGGCTGCACCTCAACAGTTCCCGAGAATTTACAGCGGTCAGGGGCCACCAGCCGCCGTCAGTGGGAGCAGCCGGCCGGGCCGCAGGCCTCTCCGGCTCCGTCGCCGGCCGAATTGACCAGCACCAGCGGGTTGCTTTCCTGCCACGCCTGTTCGAGAGCTGCCGTGAAGGTGTCGGCAGGCTGGGCGCCGGAGAGCCCGAACTTGCGGTCGATCACGAAAAAGGGGACCCCGGTGATGCCCAGGGCCCGGGCCTCCGCAAAGTCCTGGCGGACGTCGTCGGCGTATTTGGCGGTGCTGAACAGCTCCGCCACGTCGCCGGCGTCGATGCCGAGGTCCAGGCCCACGGACGTGAGGTACTCCTCGTTGCCGATGTCCTTGCCGTGCTCGAAGTGGTCGTTGAGCAGCCGTTCCTTTGCAGCGTCCTGCTTGCCGTGGGCGGCGGCGAGGTGGATGAGCCGGTGGGCTGTGAAGCTGTTGGCCACCACGACGTCGTCAAAGCGGTAGTTCAGGCCCTCGCCTTTGGCCTGGGCGGCCACGTGTTCGAACATCTGCGAGACCTGGTCCGGGGCCATGCCCTTGCGCGTGCTCAGGTAGTCCAGTTCGGTGCCGTCGTAGTGGTCCGGAACGGTGGGATCCAGCTGGTAGCTGCGCCACGTCACCTCCACGGACTCGCGGTGCGGGAAGGCCGCCAGGGCGGTTTCAAAGCGGCGCTTGCCGATGTAGCACCAGGGGCAGGCCACGTCGGACCAGATCTCAATCTTCATGACCGCAACAACCCGGCAACTCGCTGCCCCATTCCCGGAGAAGCTGTTGGCTCCGTCACGGCGGCCCCGCAGACAGGCACGGGAGCGCTTCAGGGCTGGACCGCGCGCTCCATCACAAAGTCGTGTTCCACCGTGCTCCCGAGCTTGAAGGATTTCGTGCCGACCCTGCGGAACCCTGATTTCTCGTAGAACCGGATGGCCCGGGCGTTTTGGCTGTTGACTCCCAGCCAGACGCCCTTCCCGCCAGACTCGGCAGCCGCCGCCAGGCTGGCACGCATCAGCTCCGCAGCGGCACCTAGTCCGTGGTGCTCCGGGTGCACATAGCACTTGCTGAGTTCCACTGACGGCAGGATTGCCAACGCGGAAACAACATCCGGATCTGTAGCCGGACGCTTCACCAACATGCTGTAACCACGCAGCCTGCCGCCCGCGTCGATCACCAGCACGGTCACCGACGGGTCGGCCAGATAAGCGCGGAAGTTGTCCGGGCTGAGCGCGCTGGCCAGGTGCGCCGCGATGTCCTCGGGGTCCGAACCGGGCGGACAGGCGAGCGGGAAGGTGACGGCGGCCAGCTCGGCCAGGCGGCCGGCGTCGTCCGTGGTTGCTGTCCTTATTACGTGCATCATGCCGAAAACTCTAGTCGCCGCCTGGGCTGCACCGGGCTACTGCTTGAAGGCGGCGTCGAAGGAGGCGCTCGGTGGGGGGAAGTCGAACTTCCTGAGGGCGGCCAGGGCTTCCGGAGCGCCGTGCAGGCGGTCCATGCCGGCGTCCTCCCATTCGATCGAGATGGGGCCGGTGTAGCCGATCGCAGCGAGGGCGCGGAAGGAGGATTCCCAGGGGACGTCGCCACGGCCGGCGGAGACGAAGTCCCACCCGCGGCGCGGGTCGCCCCAGGGCAGGTGCGATCCCATCACGGTGTTCCGGCCGGTAGGGCGGAGCTTGGTGTCTTTGCAGTCGACGTGGTAGATCCGGTCCTTGAAGTCCCAGATGAAGGAGACCGGGTCGATGCCTTGCCACATGAAGTGGGACGGGTCCCAGTTCAGCCCGAATGCCTCGCGGTGGCCGATCGCTTCGAGGGTGCGGACGGTGGTCCAGTAGTCGTATGCGATCTCGGAGGGGTGGACTTCGTGGGCGAAGCGGACGCCGCACTCGTCGAAGACGTCCAGGATGGGGTTCCAGCGGTCGGCGAAGTCCTGGTAGCCGGCCTCGATCACCTTTTCCGGGACGGGCGGGAACATCGCGACGTACTGCCAGATGGAGGAGCCGGTGAACCCGACGACGGTGTCCACGCCCAGTGCCTTGGCGAGCCGTGCGGTCTGCTGCATCTCCTCCGCCGCGCGCTGACGGACGCCTTCGGGGTCGCCGTCGCCCCAGACCTTGGACCCGACGATGGCTTCGTGGCGGAAGTCGATGGGGTCATCGCAGACGGCCTGGCCTTTGAGGTGGTTGGAGATGGCCCAGACCTTGAGGTTGTATTTTTCCAGCACGGCGAGCTTGGATTCGACGTAGCCGGGCTCGTCCCAGCGCCAGGCGTCCAGGTGGTCGCCGGAGACGGCGATTTCCAGTCCGTCGTAGCCCCAGCCGGAGGCGAGCCGCGCGACTTCCTCGAAGGGCAGGTCGGCCCACTGGCCGGTGAACAGTGTGTAAGGGCGGGGCATGTCAGGCTCCTTCAGTCGGCAGGACGGTGGCGGGGTCGGGACTCGAGGCCGATGGCCCGGTAGCTCTCGTCGATCAGTTCCATGGTGCGGACGGCATCGTCGCTGTCGGTGGGCATCGGGACTCCGTTGCGCACCAGTTCCGTGAACGCCTCAAGCTCGTAGGTGTAGGACGACCGGGTACCGAGCTGCTCCACCCGCTCGCCCGCGGCAGTCTTCACGAACAGGCGGTCATCGGTGTGCGGAAGAACGAAGTTCGCCACCGTTGCCTGGCCCTTGCTGCCGATGAGGCGGTAGGTCATCTCCCGGCCCTCCGCCGCCATGTGGCATTGCGCCGACGCCGTCACGCCCGAGGGGTAAACCAGGTCGGCATCAACCCATTCGTCCACGCCCGGGAGCCCTGCCCGCTCGCCGCCGCGGGCACCGACCAGCCGGGGTTCCCCGCCTGCCCACGGAGCTATCGCGCGGACGGCATGGAGACTGTAACAGCCCAGATCCATGAGGGCGCCGCCGGCCAGGGCGAGCGACCAGCGGGGGTCCTCGGGTGCCGGAGCGGGGATCCTCATGGTCGTCTCGACCCGTTGCAGTTCCCCGAGTTCGCCTGAACCCAGCAATTCGTGGAGTCGTCTTGTCACCGGGTGGTAAAGGTAGTGAAAACCGTCGACGACGGCGACGCCGGCGCGTTTGCCGGCGTCGCGCACTTCCCGGGCCTCAGGAGCGTCGGCCGCGAAGGGTTTCTCCGAGAGGACATGTTTTCCGGCGGCAATGGCAGCCAGGTTCCACTCGGCATGCAGGCCGTTGGCGAGGGGGTTGTAGATGGCCTCCACCTCCGGGTCGGAGATGACGTCGGCATAGGTCTGGTGAACCCGTTCGACCCCGTGTTGCTCCGCGAAATTCTCCGCCCGCCCGCGGTCCCGTGCGGCCACAGCGACCAGGCGTGCGCCCGTCAGCCTGGCGGGCTCAACAATGGAGGTCGGACTTATGCGGGATGCCCCGAGCACCCCGATTCGAAGCGGATCCGTCATGTCACGCTCCTTCTGTGACCGGGGATTTAGCCGGCGATTTAACCGGGGACGCCAACTGGATCAGCGCGCCTTTTGCAGCTGCGCTTTCCTCCACCGCGGCCAGGATCCGCTGGACAGCAAGTCCGTCATCGAACGACGGCGACGGCTCGGCTCCGCTGTTGATGGCCGTCAGGAAGTCCCGGATTTCGTGCGTGAAAGTGTGCTCCCACCCGAGGATGTGGCCCTGCGGCCACCACGCGTCGATATATGGATGCTCAGGTTCGTTGACGAGGATCCGGCGGAACCCCTGTTCCCGGACGGGCACGGTGGCGTCAAGGAAGCGAAGTTCGTTCAGGTCCTCCAGATCGAACACGAGCGAGCCTTTGTCACCGTAAATCTCCAGCTTGAGCGAGTTTTTCTGTCCCGTGGCCACCCGGGAAACCTCAACCGAGGCGACCGCCCCGGAGGCCAGCGTCAGCGTGGCCCAGGCAGCGTCGTCGACCGTTACTTCCTCCAGCCCCTGCGTCCCCGGGCGGTGCGTCGTGAAGGTGTGCGTCCGCCCGGAAACCTCCGTGACGTGGTCCCGCAGCAGGAACAGCACCTGGTCGATCGCATGCGAGGCGATGTCGCCCAGGGCCCCGGAACCGGCCGTTTCCCGCTTGAGGCGCCAGCTCATGGGCGACTCCGGATCCGCCAGCCAGTCCTGCAGATACGCCGCGCGCACGTGCCGGACCGTTCCGATCCGGCCTTCGGCGATCAGTTCCCGCGCCAGGGCGAGGGCCGGGACGCGGCGGTAGTTGAAGCCCACCATGGACTGCACACCTCCCGCGCGGGCCTCGCGGGCTGCCGCGGCCATGGATTCGGCTTCGGCCAAAGTGTTTGCCAGAGGCTTTTCCACGAGAACATGCTTGCCTGCGGCGAGCGCGGCGACCGCGATTTCCGCATGCAGAAAGCCCGGGGCACAGATGTCCACGATGTCGATGTCCTCGCGCCGTATGACCGAGCGCCAGTCCGTGGATGAGTCCGCCCAGCCGTACTTGGCGGCTGCGGCAGCGGCACCGGCGGAGTTCCGGCCCACGAGGACTTTCTGCTCAAACGCGGGAACGTCGAAGTAGCTGCCAACGTTCCGCCAGGCATGCGAGTGGGCCTTGCCCATGAAGGCGTAGCCGATCATGGCCACGCCCAGGGGCCGCGGTGTGGCGCCGTCACCCTCGGGAACCGTCACTTCACGGCACCGAAAGAGAGGCCGGCGACCATCTGGCGCCGCAGGATGATCATCAGGACAAGAATCGGCGCGACAATGAGCGTGGCGGCTGAGGTGATGTTGCCCCAGTCGGTTCCGTACATGCCCGTGAATTGCTGCAGGCCGACCGGAGCTGTCTTGGCACCGCTGCGGGTGAGCGACAGGGCGAAAAGGAACTCGTTCCAGGACAGGACGATCGTCAGCACCGCTGCTGTCGCAACCGACGGCACCAGCAGCGGCCAGATGATCCGCCGCAGGATGTTCCAGCTGGAAGCGCCGTCCACCATGGCCGCCTCCTGGATCTCGTACGGGAGCTGCAGGATCGAGCTGCGGAGGATCCACACCACGATCGGAAGGTTGAAAGCGGCGTAGGGGACGATGAGCACGGGATAAGTGTCGATGAGGCCAAGACGGCCGGCGAAAACGAAGATCGGGATGACCGCGACAATGGGCGGAAACATGTAGGTGGAGAGTATCCAGGATGACAGCCCCTTCCGCGCGCGGAATTCCCTCATCGTCAGGGCGTAGGCGGCCGGGACCCCGACCGCGATCGCCAGCAAAGTCGCGCCAAGGCTCACGATCGCGCTGTTGAGCAGGAGCTGCCCGAAGCTTTCAGATTTCCCGCCGCCTGCCGAGAGGACGGAGGCGTAGTTTTCAAGGGTCGGTGTAAACAGCCAGGCCGGCGGTATCTGGTTCGCCAGACCGGCCGGTTTGATGGAGGTGACGAGCATGAACAGCAGGGGCACCAGGCCCACAATGAGCCAGGCCCAAAGGAAGGTGCGGCCAATGATCACTCGAGCAATCAGACCTCGCCGGACGGATGGTGCAGTGGTTGTCATTACATTTCCTCAGGATCGGACTGGCGTCCAATGACGCGCAGCATGATCGGTATCAGAAGGGAGAGAATGATCAGGAAGATCACGCCCAGGGCGCAGGCCAGACCCACGTTGAAGCTTTGAAGCCCGACGCGGAAGATGCCGAGATTGATGATTTCGGTGGACTCGCCCGGGCCTCCGCCGGTCAGGATCTTGAATGCGTCGAAGGTCTTGAATGCCTGGATGGTGCGCAGGACCGCCGCGATAGCAATAAAAGGCACCATGGCCGGCAACGTGATGTGCCGGAACATCTGCCAAGGAGTCGCGCCGTCAACCAGAGCGGCTTCCCGTGGTTCCCCGGGCAGGGACTGTAGTCCCGCCATCAGGATCAGTGCGATGAAGGGCGTCCATTGCCACATGTCGAGGATGATGAGAACGATCCAGGCCGAAGTCGGGTCGCCCAGGAGATCGATCCCCCGGGGGAATCCGAGGTAGCCCAGGTAGTAGCCCACCCAGCCGTAGTTCGGGTTGAGCAGCTGCTTGAAGATCATCGCCGCCACGGCGGGCGTCACCGCGAAGGGCAGCAGCATCAGCGCCGCCCCCACTTTGTTGGCCGTCGTCTGGGCCGCCAACGGCAGCGCCAGCGCAAACCCGAGCAGCATCTCCAGGATGACGGCAACTGCCACGAAGGCGAACGTAATCAGGAACGCGTGGCGGACTGAGGCGTTCGTGACTGCCTCAATGAAGTTGTTCAGCCCCACGAACCTTCCGGCGCCGCCGAGGATCTTATCGTTGCGGAAGGCCGAGTAGAAGATGAAGATGGCCGGAGCGACCGTCATCAGCAGCAGGACGATCATGGAGGGTGCCATGTAGGCCCAGGGGGCCGACCTTTTTTTCCACGACGGGCGCTTCCCGCCGCGCGGAACGGTCGGGTTGTGACCGTGCTCGCGGCGGGACGGCCGAGCCTGCAATCCAGCATCGGAAACGACTGCTGTGGATTTCATGATTGGTGCTCCTTGGAGAACGTCGATATCACTCAGTAGCCCGCAGACTTAAGGAGGGTGGACACCTTGCCGGACGCGGTCTTCAGAGCGTCCTGGGGCGAGGCGGAACCCGTGGCCGCATTGTTCACGGCTACAGCAACCTCGTGGCTGACCTCCGTGTAGTTGGTCAGGCGGGCGCGGCCCACACCTACCTCAAGCGATTTCCCGAGGGTCGCGTAAAACGGTGCCATGGGATTGTCGCTCTTGATGGAGGAGTACACCGAGGAACGGCTGGGATGGAGGGACTTCGCCGTCATCGTCGTCTGCTGCTCTGCGGCAGTCAACCAGCTGATGGCCTGGTAGGCCCATTCCTTGTTCTTCGAGTTCTTGTTGACACTCAGCATCCACGTTCCGAAGTGCGGGCCGGCTGCTTTCGCCTTGGGCACCGGCGCATAACCGATGGTTCCCCCCTTGACGTTGTCGCCGAGTTTGAGGTCGTGGTAGTTGATGGTCATCGCGGTGAGTCCACTGTCGAACGACTCGGCGGTGGTGCCCCAGTCGGCCGAAGTGCTGCCCGGCGGTACATGGCCGCTCTGCGCCAGCTTGGAGTAATAGGTCAACGCCTCCACGCCTTCCGGCGAGTCGAAGGCGAGCTTGAGATCCTGGGTGACAAGGGTGCCGTCGCCGCCGAAGGACGCCAGGAGGGTCTTGAAGTCATCGGTGGCCCAGTCGCCTACACCGGCCATGACGGTGGTGCCGAAGAGGTTCTTGTCAGGCTGGGTGAAGAATTCGGCCGCCTGGGCGTACTCGTCCCAGGTGGTCGGGACTTTCAGGTCCTTGCCGTACTTCGCCTTGAAGTTGGCCTGCTGCTGCGGATCGTTGAAGAGATCGCTGCGGTATGCCATGACGGCGACATTCGATTGGATGGGAAGCCCGTAAACGTCGAACCCGGCGTTCTTGATCGCGGAGACGTCCGGTTTGGCGGTCTCGTCCGCGTACCGCTTTACCGGCGACTCGGCGTTGTAAACAGCTGTGTCATAAAAGACCTTGGGAACGAAGTCGCCCACGTTGGATTCCGCGCTTGCAGGGTTCAGGTCCTTGTTTTGGAGGTAAGGACTCAGTGGTTCCAGGTTCTGCACCAGGGCAGGGGCCCATGGGGTGTCAACGACCACGACGTCGTAGTAGCTGCTGCCGGACGCGAACTCGGAAAAGACTTTCTGCTGGAGAGCGTCATACGGCTGGTTGTCGATCTTAAGATCGATGCCGAACTTTTCCTTGAACTGCGGGATAAGAGACGCCACAGCCGCGCTGTTGGCCTCGTCGGTGGTGTACAGCATCTTGAGTTCGGCTGGTTTCGCAGCACTGGCGCTGGGGGCTGGGGCGTTGGCCGTGCACCCCGTTGTCAGCAGGGCTGCGGTGGCGACGACGCCAAGCCCCGTAACCAGGCGAGATTTTGCCACTCGACTTTGAGTTTTGAACATGTGCCTGTCTTTCGTATCCGGACGTCGGCCCTTGGAACACAGCCGGCATGCTTCCCGTTTGTGCGGACGGTGATCCGTCTCACAACAGACTAGGGGGACTTTTGCTTTCGGTCAAGCAAAAGTCGCACGGACTTTTGTATGCGTATTGACATAGGACGTGTGTCCGATGTCATACTCGATACAGGCGTCCGAACTAAGGGCGGGCCGTAAGGCACCGGTCGGCACGCCGACTCAGCGGGCAGTGCTCACCGGGACAAAGACGACAAGAAGGAGTCGCGTTGATGCGTGCAGTAATTCTTCCGGGGGACAAAAAGGTCCTGGTTGCAGACCGCGAACGGCCGGAGCCGGCATCCCATGAAGTCCTGGTGGAGACCCGGGCCTCCGCCATCTGCCGGAGCGATATGAGCCTCTACTATGGCACCCCGATCGTCGGAGGAGACGCCGCCGGGACTGGAGGCGTCGTACCTGGCCACGAGGCCGCAGGGGTTGTGGTGGCGGTCGGAGAAGCGGTCAATGGCATCCGTGTGGGAGACCGCGTCGCGGCTCATCTTGCTGTCGGGTGTGGCCACTGTGAGTACTGCGGCCAGGGTTACTCGATGCTGTGCGCCGAATGGAGTTGTTTCGGGTTCGACTTCCCCGGAGGGGACGCCGACTATTTCACCATTGCGGCCAGGAACGCTTTGCCGTTGCCCGACCACTTCAGCTTCAAAGCCGGCGCTGTCATGACCGACATGATCGGCAGCCAGTACCACGTGCAGAAAAAGATGGCAGTCAGCGGCAACAAGACCGTCGCCGTCATTGGCCTCGGGCCCATGGGGTCGGCGGCCGTTCTTGTAGCCAAAGCCTTCGGCGCCCGCGTGATCGCCGTCGATATCCTCGATGAGCGTTTGCAGCAAGCGCGAGCTCTCGGCGCGGACGACGTCGTGAACAGTAAAGATTCGGACGCCGTCGAAGCGATCCTCGCAATGACCGGCGGCCGCGGCGTCGAGGCGGCAATCGACTGCTCCGGCAACCCGGCGGGCCAGAACACCGCTTTGGACGCCGCGGCGAAGCTGGGATGCGTGGCTTTCGTCGGTGAGTCCCGTGCCACGCAGATCAACCCCAGTGACCAGGTCATCCGCAAACTCCTCACCGTGGTCGGCGGTTGGTACTTCCCGATCGGTGAATGGCAGGAGATTCTGCGCTTTGTCGACGACAACAAGGTCGACGTCGAAGCGATCATCAGTCATGAATATTCATTGGAAGATGCCGAGCAGGCCTTCGGTGCCTTCGACCGGCGTGAGACCGAAAAAGCCGTATTTGTGTGGAGCTAACCGCGAACGCACCAGCGACCGGCACCTAGGAAAAGGACAAGCAGCATGTTCCGCTACACCGCAGAGATCCTCCCGTACCACGACATGTCCCTTGAAGAGGCACTCAGAGACCTCGCTGACATCGGCTTTAAGGAGGTCAACCTCTGGTCTTCGGCGGCTCCCTTGGCGCATCACGTCAACCCGGGGGACGATCCCGGAAAGATCCGCGACCTCCTCGATAAGTACGGAATGAAGCCTTCCGGTCTCACCGTCTATGGAAAGAACCAGGACGAGATACTGGAACGCGTTGAGTTCGCTTCCCAGTTGGGCATCGACACCGTCATTTTCGATTGCGAAGCAAACTACCCGGACTTTGTGGGGTCCTTTCTGCCGCCGATAGTGGAAGCAGGGGCCCGCGCAGGTGTGCGGATTGCGGTTGAGAACCATCTGACGGTTCCCTTTTCCGCCGACTTTGAAGCCGGTGGCAACGAAGACAAACGGTGGGACGAGGGCGTCGACACGTTTGCCCAGATCAAACGCCTGGTGCGCGACATCGACGATCCCTACCTGGGCGTCTGCCTGGCGCCGCCGCACCTGTGGGTCATGCAGGAGACGATCAGCGAGGTCATCACGTTCCTGACCGAACGCAAAAGGCTCTTTTACTACTACATCTGGGACGTCGACCGCGGCTACCGCCACGGTGTGGATGGCCTGAACTTCGGGCCCGGCGAGAAGCAGCTGCCCTCACCCGACGGGACGCTGGACCATAGGTTCCTGCTTTCGGAGCTGCACCGCGCAGGCTATCAGGGCGCCGCCAGCCTGAAGTGCCACGGAACGCACGGTTGGAGCCTGGAGAAGATCGGCCGTGAGCTCCGGGCTTCGGATGCCTACGTGCGTGACGCCTACAACGCATTAGCCAAGTAAGGCGACTGCGAACGGCGCCCCGGGCGTTCTGGCTGATCACACCTAGTCAGAACGCCCGGGGGCGCCCGTACCCTCGGGGGAACCTCGCCTCCAAAATGCCGTTACCGCGTGAAGGCCCGGTTCCGCGGACGGCAAGACCCGTTCAGGGGGAATGCCTGCCCTCAGTTTTGCCGGGTCGGTCCGCCCACGCTGCTGTCCGCCAGCATGCGCCTGACGAAGGCGAGACCCTCTTCCGAAAGGCTTTCCATCGACGGCGCCACGGGACGCCACAGGGAGACCGCTCGGGCGATCTCCTTCACTGTCGGCAGGAATGACTCGACCACAATCTGGCCTGAATAATCGATATCCTTCAGGGAATTGAAAAAGCTGTCCCAGGGGACGTGGCCCGATCCAGGGGTACCCCTGTCATTTTCTGACACCTGCACGTGGAAGATTCGCGATCCGGCGCTCCTGACCGCATCGGCGATGTCTTTTTCCTCGATGTTCATGTGGAACGTGTCGACCAGGAGTCCGACGTTCTCCCTGCCAATGTCATCGCACAGGTTCAGCCCCTGCTCGACCGTGTTGACCATGTCCGTCTCGAAGCGGTTGAGCGGCTCGATGGCGAGACGCACTCCGCGGTCGCCGGCATAGTCCGCTACCGCGCGGAGGCTTTCGACGGCGTTCTGCCACCGGGCTTGGCGCTCACCGGGTTCCAATAGCTCCGCCCGGCCCGTTGCCGAAAACATGGGGCCGGCAACATGGGGGGAACCTACTTCTGCTGCTACGTCAACGCAGCCGCGAAGGTAGGCCATGCCGTTCTCGCGTCGGCCGGGGTCGGGATCCGACACGTCGCGGTCTGGGCCGAACGCGCCGCAGATGCCGACGTCAATCCCTGTCCGCCGGGATTCCTGGACGAGCCATTCTGACGTGATCCTCTGCGGATCTTCGATGCACACTTCAATGACGTCGTAGCCGAGCTCTGCCACCCGGTCAAAGGCCCACGCCTCCTCGAAGGAGAAGGGCGAGGCGAGGATAAAGGTGCTGAGCCCAATGGGGTTGGCCGGCATTTACAGACCTCCCAAGCGACGTTCAATCGTCCGCGTGTGCTGAATTGCCGCTGCTGTGTATTCGTCCTTGAACTCCGGCGCGCCGGCACCGCTCAGCACTCCCCAGACGTCTCCCGCTGCGGGTAGCAGCTCGTAGGAGATCCAGCCCTTATAGTCTGCGTCGAGAATGGCCTGGATGATGGGCTCGAAGTCCAGGTGCCCGTATCCGGGAGCCGCCCGGTTGCTGTCGGCCAGGTGCACGTGCGCCAAGCGGCTTCCGGCTTTGCGGATCGAGTCCGCGATATCCCGCTCTTCAATGGACATGTGGAAGGTGTCAACCATGTAACCGATATGTGGGCTGTCGACTTCGTCTAGGAACTGAAGAGCCTGTTCTGTCCGGTTGATGAGGTAGGTCTCGTAGCGGTTCCACGGTTCGAGGGCCAAGCGTACTCCGTTGTCCCCGGCGTAGGCAGAGAGTTCGCTTGCGGCGCCAACGGCCCAGGCCCATTCCTGTTTGATGTCGGCCTCCGGCGTGATCTTCATGCACGCAGTGGGGGTGAACGTTACGATTTCCGCGCCCAGCCGGGCTGCGTAATCGATGTTTCCCTTGACGTACTTGACGGCGTTCGCTCGGACCTCCGGGGACGAACTGACGATGTCACGCTCCGGCGTGTAGATGCTCACTATGGAAGAGGCAACGACTTGGTGCTCAATGAGGGCAGAACGAAGAGCGGATTCGTCCTGTTGTTCTGGTTCTCCCACCAGTTCCACGCCGTTATAGCCAGCTTTGGCGATGCGCTCGATGCCGGTCTCGATGGCCTCGCCGCCGTAGACGAGAGTGTTGTATGTGTAGCGGAACATGATTGAACTGCCTTTCGGGACTGGGATTAGAGGGGGCTTAGAGTGGGCGCATCTTATTTGACCGCGCCGAGGGAGAGCCCGCGGACGAGGTATTTCTGGGCAGCCAGGGCTGCCAGCCATACCGGCACTGCAACCACGGTGCCCGCCGCCATGATCAAGGTCCACTCAGTCCCCACTGGGGTCACATACTGGGTTAGGGCCACTGTCACGGTTTGGCTGCCGGCGTTCGACAGCACGCTTGCGAAGAGGAACTCATTCCAGGAGAAGACGAAGCACAGCAGTGCGGTTGAGGCGACGCCGGGCATAGCGAGTGGAAGGACCATACGGAAGAAGATCCCGACGCTGCCCAGGCCGTCGATTGCCCCTGCTTCCTCGATTTCCTTGGGGACGTCCTCGTAGAAGCCCCGCAGCAGCCAGACAGCCAGCGGCAGGTTCATGAAGACGTGAAGAATAATGATGGAGAGCAGCGAACCGTTCAGGCCGACTGTCCGCATGACCAGGAAAAGCGGGATGATGGTCACGATGGGAGGCACGATACGCAGGGACAAGATTGTTCCCGCGATCTGGTCCCGGCCTCTGAACTCGTATCGGGCCAGTGGGTACGCGATGCCGGAGGCGAGCAAGATCGCCACGATGGAGGAGATCACTGATACCTGCAGGCTGTTGATCAAGGCGTAGGTGAGCCTGGTACCGCCAAGCACTTCAGCGAAGTTCTCAAGGGTGGGTGTGAAGAACCACTGGATCTCTCCGGAGAATGCCTGGTTGCCGGTTTTGAAGGCCGTAGTGACCATCCACAGGACCGGCGCGATGAAGAGAAACGTGCAGATGACGGCCACGGCAGCTCGCACTCCCACATTCCAGTTGATGCTGCGGCGTCTTACGGACATGACTGAACCCTTCAAGAGCGCGCGACCATTCGCCGGATCAGCGAATTGACGGCTAGTAGAACGAGCAGGAGCAGCAGCCACGAGAACGCGGCAGCATAGGAGATATCAAAAGCGCGGAACCCCACGTTGTAGATCTGCCAGGACATGGTGGAAGTCGCATCGACCGGTCCGCCACGGGTCGTCATGTAGACGATGTCATAGACACGGAATGAATCAATGAGCCGCAGGAGCACGCCGACGAGGATCGGGTAGCGCAGGAGCGGAAGGAACTGGTGCCAGATGATGCGGGGCCACGAAGCGCCGTCGATCTTGGATGCCTCGATGACCTCCTCTGGGAGGCCTTGCATGGCGGCGAGAAGGATGAGGAACAGGAACGGGGACCACTGCCATACATCGATCGCTATAAGCGTGGGCAGCGCCAGGTCGACGTTCCCAAGGAATTCGGTGGTTGGAAGACCGATGCTACGCATAAGTTGATTGACGATCCCGTACGTCGGTTCAAGGCTGAAGCGGGCTAGTAGGCCCACGACCACCGGCGCGCAGAGCATGGGCATCATGATCAAAGCCCGTAGCAACTTATCCCCCGGAAAGCCGCGGAAGAAGAGGAGAGCCAACCCAAAGGTGAGAACGAGCTCTATGAGAACCGAGAAGAACACAAACACCAGGGTTACGCGAACCGAGTTCCAGAACAGCCCGTCGGTCAGCAGGCCGACAAAGTTGTCAACGCCTGCGAAGCGAGCGGCTTCACCGCTCGAGAGGTTCCAGCGCATGAAGGAGACGACGAGAGAGTAGAGCGTGGGGTAAAGGGAGATCGCGGCCAAAAACAGCAGGCCGGGGGACATCGCGAGGTAGCGTCCGAGTTTCTTGGGCCGGCGCCCCGCGGGCGCCCCGGAACGCCGAGCGGCTTTCCGGGGCGCCGGAGACTCTGTGATTGATGTGGTCATTACCGCGAGAGGTTCTTGTCTATGGCCTCGTTGGCGCGAGAGAGACCCTCCTGTACACCGCGCTGCCCCAGCGAAATGGCGCTGAGCTCGGTACTCAGGGCCGTTTCCCAGGTTTCTTCGCCGGGGAAGAACGGCCTGGGCTGTGCCGTCTTCATGGCCTCCAAGGTCACCGGCAAACGCCGGAACCGGGCCGCTCCGTTGCCCTCAAGCTTCTGCTCCGTCAGCGTCGGATCCGAGTAGCTGGAGGCGCGCACGGGATCGCCGCCGCCATTGGCTGCCTGCAGGACGTCGTTCTTCTTCGACTCAAGCCAAACAGCGAACTTCGTGGCCTCCTCGGTGTTCTTGGAGTATTTGGACACCGAGATCACCCATTCTGCAAGATGAGCCGAACTGAGTCCGGTGGGGCCCTTCGGAATCGTCGTCATCTGCCAGTCTCCGACGGTCTTGGACGCGGATGGGTTATCGGTGGCGAACTGGCCCCAGGACCACTGGATGGCTGTAGCGATCGAACCCTGCTGGGCCGCTGTGGTAACGCTGTCGTACGTAAAGTCGTTGGCTCCCGCGGGCATGTACTTCATCATCTCGGACCACCGCTCGGTGGCCCCCAGGCACTCAGGCGTCGTCAGTGTCGATTTGGTGAAATCGGCGTTGAACGGCTTGCAGCCGAACGAATAGGCGAAGCTCAGCCACGTGTGCACGTTTCCGAAGCCCTTGGCGGCCTGGGCGGCCCAGCCCGAAAGCTTCTGGCCCTTGAACGTCTTGCCGTTGAAGAACTTAACCTGGGTCAGCCACTCGTCCATCGTCTTCGGTACAGCGAGCGCGTTCCCGGTTTCCGCCTGGTACTGGTCTTTCATCGTCTGATCGCCATAGAGTGCGCTGTTGTACCAGAGCGTCGCCGGGTGGACCGTCTGCGGAATTCCCAGGAGCTTGTTGTCCCAAGTGGCGACCTTGAGGCTCAGCGGCAGAAAGTCCTCCTTGTCCTGGAGGGCATTGTCCAAGGGAAGCAGATGGCCGCCCTTACCGAATTCCGGGATCCAGTTGTAGTCAACGTTGAAGATGTCGTAGCTGGAGTCCTGTCCGGCAAACAGGGTGGCCATCTTTTCATGGATCGCATCACGACCCACGAGTTCGACATTCACCTTCACCCCGGTTTCCTTCTCATACTCGGGGGCGAGTTTCTCCTGGACAACCTTGCCCCAGTCGGCAGGGAGGAAAATGGCATTTAGCGTCTTCTTGCCTGAATCGTTCTGGGGTGCGCCGGCAGCGCAGCCGCTCAATGCTACCGCCGCAGCGGTAATCACGCCGAGAGCCCCGATCCGCAGCTTTGCGGCTCGTTTCTGGCTAGCTTTCATGTTGTTCACTTTCTTCATCGAAATTGGACGGGTGGTGGGACGCGTTAGGAGGAGGAAAGGCTGGGCACTTGGATTTGGACCTTTACAATCGATTTGTCCGTCTCCAGGCCGCGGATGGCTTCGATGGCTTCGCTAAGCGGCCGGACGGAGTCAACAATCAGGGCCGGGTCGAATCGCCCTGAAGCGAGAAGCTCGATGGCCCGGGGCCACGTGTCGTAGGTGCCCGCGTACGAGCCAACGATCGTGAGCTCTTTGGAATAGATATCGAAGGGCCGCAGAGACATGGAGGCCGTTTGAGGCGCTGCACCGTAGGCAAGCACCCGGCCACCGCGGCGTACGAGGGAAATCGCCGCTTCGTAGGTGGGGATGGAGCCGACGGCTTCGATGACGACGTCGGGCCCTACACCGTCGGTCAGGTAGGCGACCTCGTCGGCGAAGCCGTTGTCGAAAGGGCTGAGAACGTAGTCGGCGCCGAGTCGTTCGGCAACCGCTCGACGGTCCGGATCCGGTTCTGAGACGATCACATTGCTCGCTCCGCCGAGTTTGGCCAAGGCAATGTGAGCGAGCCCCATCGGGCCGCCCCCGATGATGAGTACGCGTTCGCCGGACTTGATCCCGATCCGGTCCTGGCCATGGATCGCGCAGGCAAGGGGTTCAACGTATGCTGCCGCGTCCAGGCTCAGGGATTGCGGCAGAACGTAGACGTTTGATACGGGTACAACGACGAACTCCGCGAGTCCGCCCGAGGAATGGACACCGAGTTGCGAGACGGCCGGGCAGAAGAGTTTTTGGCCCCGTCGGCAGAAAAAACAATGGCCACAGGCGATGTTGATGTCGACGACGACATTGTCATTCACTGCCAGAGAGCCGGTGTTTGAACCGAGGGCTGCAATAGTTCCAGAAAATTCATGCCCCAGGGTCAGCGGGAGGTTGGGCGCGGGGAACGTGCCTTTGGCGATGTGCAGGTCGGTGCCGCAGATTCCGCTACGCCATACGCTGACGAGAACCTCACCGTCCCGAGGCTCAGGGACGGGGACCTCGTCCAATCGGAGGTCGCCTGCGCCGTGGAGCCGCACAGCCATCATCGTTCTTCCCATAAAAACTGCTCCTTTGTTGCGGGGTGAATACCAGCGGCTCGGCAATCAGCCCACAGGCTTCCGGCTTGCTGGTGGGAAGAGTGTGACACAGGTCCCACAGCTTTTACTAGGGCTCATACAAAAGTCGTGCGGTGTGACGCTGAAGTTGCAGGGCCGCCGGTGTTGTTTTGAAGGGGTCTGGCCCCGCGGAGTGACCGGGGTGCCGGATAGTGGGCGAGGCGGTTCTTACGGCGCTATAACCGCAGAAGTTGACAGAAATAGCGCGACTTTATATTCGGGGTGGCATAACCCCCCACCTCCGGGCCATAATGGTTTCGTACGCCCCTGGGGGGTTACGCAGATCGTCTTATTGCCGGACTCGCAGCACCGCCCCACGGCCAACGGCTATGCACGACCGATCAGTAAGGCGTTGATGACCTTGACCCAATCCCTGGCGAGCGAGCTCAGCCGGCTGAGGACGAAGAAAGCGGTAAAGCAAATGCCAGGATTCGGTGCCAGCGAACTCTTTCAGATATTAAGGGATGGCAGGCCGCGGACACGTTCCGAACTGTCGGCAGCGACGGGCTTTGCGCGCTCTACGATCACTTCCCGCATTGATGAACTGATTGACACCGGTTTTATTGCGCCGGTCGGGGACGCCGCTTCAACCGGAGGCCGGCCGTCGGCCTTGGTGGCCTTCAACCCCGTTGCGCGCCTGGTGGCTGCGGCGGACATCGGTGCCACCCACGCGACGGTGGCCCTGCTCGACCTTGCCGGGAGCACCCTGGCCAAGGTCACGGAAGAGATCCAGATTGCTGCAGGGCCCGAGCCTGTCTTGGAGAGGCTTGTGGGGACGGTCGATGCGCTCCTGGCCGAGCTTGGGCGGGAAAAGGGCGATGTTATCGCAGTGGGCATCGGGCTTCCCGGTCCTGTGGAGCACTCGTCGGGAAAGCCGTCGCAGCCACCGATCATGCCGGGCTGGAATGGATTCGACGTTCCACGCTACATCCAGCGCAGTTACGACGTGGCGGTCCTGGTGGACAACGACGTCAACATCATGGCGCTGGGGGAGCGGGCGGTGGCGTGGCCGGAGTCCGACAACATGATTTTCCTTAAGGTAGCGACCGGCATCGGATCGGGCATCATCAGCAGCGGACAGTTGCAGCGCGGCGCGGATGGCTCCGCGGGCGACGTCGGGCACATCGCCGTCGCGAGGGCCGCCGGCATCGCCTGCCGCTGCGGCAACATAGGGTGCCTCGAGGCAATAGCCGGCCGCCCGGCCATCGCAGCGGCCCTTCGGGCGGAAGGCATGGAGCTGGAGCGGGACGGGGATGTGGTGGCCCTTGTCCAGCAGGGCAACCTCCTGGCGGGCCAGGTCGTGCGGCAGGCGGGGCGGGATATCGGTGAAGTTCTCAACATGTGCGTCAGCATCCTGAATCCGTCGCTGATCGTCATTGGGGGCTCCATGGCTGAAGCGAGCGAACAGCTGATTGCAGGAATGCGGGAGGTCGTTTATTCGCGGTCCACCCCTTTGGCCACGCAGCACTTGTCCATCGTTCAAGCCAGGACGGGGGCGGACGCCGGGGTCATCGGCGCCGGAATCATGGCGATTGACTACGTCCTGGCGCCGGAAAACCTCGCCGTATTGACCGCGGCCTAGGAGGTCCGCGCGGGCGTCATGTTCCGTCCGCGGCGGCGGTGCGTGATAGCAATGGGACTGATGAAAGCACCTTTGTACCCACCGTCCCAGCAGCAACACCAATGAGGGCCGGCATCCTCTCCCGCGTGCCCCGCGCCATGCTCCTGCTGGCCGCAATCGGCCTCATCGCCCTGAACATGCGCGGCCCGTTCGTCGCCGTCGCTCCGGTGGTCGGCCCGATGCAGCGTGACCTCGGCTTTTCGCCGGTGGAAGTGGGCTTCCTGACCGGGATCCCGGTGCTCTGCTTCGCCCTCGCATCACCGCTGGCTTCCCTGGCGGGCCGAAAACTGGGCGCGGAGGTGGCCATCACCCTCACCCTCCTGGGCGTGCTGCTGGGCGTTGTTGTGCGTTCTGCCGGAGACGGTGCCCTTGTCATGCTGGGCACCGTGATTCTCGGCCTCGCCATCACGGTGGGCAACATCGCCCTCCCGCTGATCATCCGCCGCGACTTCTCCCCGGCCAGGCAGGGAACCGCCATGGGCATCTACACCGCTGCGATGAACATCGGCTCCTTCGTGACCTCCATGGTGACTGCGCCGCTGGCCGAACTGCTGGGCTGGCGGCCGGCGCTGGCGGCCGGCGGTCTGTTCGCCCTCGCGGCAGCGGCGGTCTGGCTGCTTGCCTTCGGCGCCCGGGCCTTCCGGCCGGAAGCCGTGCCGGCGTCGAACCCGGGACGCGCCGGAGGCAAACCGGCGTCGCGCTGGATCACCGCCGGCCTCACCGCTGGATTCGCCGGCCAGGCATTCTCCTACTACGGCTTGACCGCGTGGCTGCCCAGCCTGCTGTCGGACGAGCTCGGCATGTCGGCAGCCGCGGCCGGCGCCGGGTCCTCGCTGTTCCAGATCCTCGCCATTGCCGGTGCCCTGGGCGTTCCGCTCGTGGCCCGTTTCAGCAGTACGACGGCGGTCGCGCTCACCTTGGGGCTCCTGTGGCTGACCGTGCCGCTGGGCCTGCTGTTGGCGCCCGAGCTGTGGTGGTTGTGGTCCGCGGTGGGCGGGATTGCCCAGGGCGGCGGCATCACGCTCATCTTCATCGCCATCATCCGGGTGGCCCGGGACCAGGCCACGGCAGGGCGGATGTCCGCCGTCGTCCAGGGTGCCGGCTACTGCTTCGGGGCCGCTGCCCCCACCCTGCTGGGGTATGTGCGCGGCGTCTCCGGTTCCTGGACCGGCCCGCTGCTCATGGTGCTTGGCTCCGTGGCGGTCTTTATCCTCGGAACCGCCTTGTCCGTGCGGCACGTGCCCAAGGTCCGCTGAGGCCCCAACCTCCCGGCCTCCATCGAGGTGACAGTTGAGGCCGATGTTCGCGATGAACACCGGCCTCAACTGTCCTCTCGACGCGGTCGTCGACGGGAGCCGCTCTAGGCGGGCACCAGCGCGGAGTCCTTGGTGCGGACCTTGCCGCCGTCGCGCGCTTCGTGCAGGAAGCGGTCGTAGGCCGGCAGTGTCAGGAACGGGGGGAAGGAGGCGCCAAGCGTGACTTCCTCGAAGATGTCCCGCGCGTCGGCGAAGCGGTCCCCTTCGAAGCGTTCGAGCCTGGCGAACTCCTCGTCCAGCATGTCCTCGACTCCTTCGCGCGTGACGACGTCGCCTTTGTCCGTGATGGCCCGGGAGAAGATCCACTGCCACAGCTGGGAGCGGGAGATTTCCGCAGTGGCGGCGTCCTCCATCAGGTTGTGGATGGCGACCGCGCCGTTGCCGCGAAGCCAAGACTCGATGTAGCGGATCCCGACCTCGATGTTGTTCCGGATGCCCTGCTCGGTGATGGTGCCGGTGGTCGAGGCGACGTCAAGGAGCGTGCGGTCGTCGGCAATGACATCCTCACGGAGCCGGTCCAGCTGGTTCGGGCGCTCGCCGAGGACGCCGTCGAACACCTCACGGCAGACCGGCACCAGATCCGGATGAGCCACCCAGGAACCGTCGAAACCGTCGGCCGCCTCCCGGGTCTTGTCGGCGCGGACCTTCTCGAAGGCGATGGCATTGGCTGCCGCGTCCTTGCGGTTGGGTACCGCCGCGGCCATTCCACCGATCGCCATGGCGCCGCGCTTGTGGCATGCCCGGACGAGTTGCTCGGTGTAGGCCCGCATGAACGGGGCCGTCATGGTGACCTGGCCGCGGTCCGGGAGCACAAACCGGGGCCCGCGGGTCCGGAAGTTCTTGATCAGCGAGAAGATGTAGTCCCAGCGGCCGGCGTTCAGGGCCGCAGCGTGGTCGCGCAGTTCGTAGAGGATCTCCTCCATTTCGAACGCAGCGGTGATGGTCTCGATCAGGACCGTGGCACGGATGGTGCCCTGCGGGATGCCGAGCAGGTCCTGGGCCAGAACGAAGATGTCGTTCCAGAGCCGGGCCTCGAGGTGGTTTTCGATCTTGGGCAGGTAGAAGTACGGGCCTTTCCCCTGCGCGATCAGGCGGCGGGCGTTGTGGAAGAAGTACAGGCCGAAGTCGACGATTCCGCCTGCTATGGGGGTGCCGTCAATGAGCATGTGCTTTTCCGGCAGGTGCCAGCCGCGGGGACGGACCACGATCGTAGGCAGGTCCCCGGCTGCGCGGAGCCTGTATTCCCTGCCCTCGTCGGTGGTGAAATCGATCCTCCGTTCCAGGGCGTCCGTGAGGTTGAGCTGGCCCTGGATGACGTTGCGCCACGACGGGGTGGATGAATCTTCCATGTCCGCAAGCCACACCTTGGCGCCGGAGTTCAGTGCGTTGATGGTCATCTTCTTGTCCACCGGCCCGGTGATTTCCACCCGGCGGTCCTCCAGGCCCGGCGCCGGGGGAGCGACGCGCCAGCCCGGGTCGTTCCGGACGGACTCCGTCTCCCGAAGGAACCGCGGATCCTGGCCCCTGCTGATCTGCTGGCGCCGTTCCTGCCGCGCCTGCAGCAGTTCCAGCCGCCGCCCGGCAGTCGCCCGGTGCAGCTTGGCGACAAACGCCAAGGCATCAGGAGTAAGAACCTCGCTCTGCCGGCAGATAGGCTGCGCGGTCAACGTGATCCCATTGATAGTGAAGTTGTCAGTGAAGCTGTTCATTTCAAATCTCTCCTTAGAGAAGAAGGAAGTTCGACGGCGGCGGGTGTGGTGGGTTGGGGCCGAAAAAGGCAATCCTCCGCGTGCTATTCCCCGTCCCCGCCTTTGGCCTCGCAGAGCTCGGCCGGCGGGGACAGGGCCCCTTTTACGCACGCTTCCGGATTACCTTTCCCGGCCCCTGTTGGCAGCGGCGCCCTAGGTGCGGGCCGCCGTCGTGCCTTCTGGTGAGCGAGCTGATTAGCTCACCTTGGGAGCGGCGAAAGGTCAGTGGAACTGGCCTTCTTCGGTTGATCCGACCAAAGCGAGGGTGGATGCGTTCGGGTTGAGCGCAGTGGCAATGTCGTCGAAGTAGCCGGTGCCGACTTCGCGCTGGTGCTTGGTCGCGGTGTAGCCGCGGGATTCTGAGGCGAATTCCTTTTCCTGCAACTCGACGTAGGCGCTCATGCCTTCCCGGGCGTAGCCGTGGGCGAGGTCGAACATCGAGTAGTTCAGGGCGTGGAAGCCGGCCAGGGTGATGAACTGGAACGTGAAGCCCATGGCGCCGAGTTCGCGCTGGAACTTCGCGATGGTGGCGTCATCCAGGTGCTTGCGCCAGTTGAAGGACGGCGAGCAGTTGTAGGAGAGCATCTGGTCCGGGAACTCGGCCTTGACGGACTCGGCGAACTTGCGGGCCAGCTCCAGGTCCGGGGTGCCGGTCTCCATCCAGATCAGGTCCGAGTACGGGGCGTAGGCCTTGGCGCGGGCGATGCAGGGTTCGATGCCGTTGCGGACCTTGTAGAAGCCTTCCGGGGTGCGGACCGGCTGCCCGCCTTCGCGGAGGATGAATTCCTGGTCCCGCTCGTCGACGTCGGAAGTGATCAGGGTGGCCGCCTCGGCGTCGGTGCGGGCAATGACAACGGACGGGGTGCCGGCGACGTCAGCGGCCAGGCGGGCCGCGTTCAGCGTCCGGATGTGCTGCTGGGTGGGGATGAGGACCTTGCCGCCGAGGTGGCCGCACTTCTTTTCCGAAGCGAGCTGGTCTTCCCAGTGCACGCCCGCGGCGCCGGCCTGGATCATGGATTTCATGAGTTCGTAGGCGTTCAGCGGGCCGCCGAACCCGGCTTCTGCGTCGGCGACGATCGGGACCATCCAGTCCTCGACCGTCTGGATGCCTTCGGAGAATTCGATCTGGTCGGCGCGGAGCAGGGCATTGTTGATGCGGCGGACCACGGTGGGCACCGAGTTCGCGGGGTACAGCGACTGGTCCGGGTAGGTGTGTCCGGAGTTGTTGGCGTCGGCCGCTACCTGCCACCCGGACAGATAAATGGCACGGAGGCCGGCTTTGACCTGCTGCACGGCTTGGTTGCCGGTCAGGGCGCCGAGGGCGTTGGTGTACCCGCCGGTCTGGCGCTCCTCGGTAAGCTGCTTCCAGAGCTTCTCGGAACCACGGCGGGCCAGGGTGTGTTCTTCGGAGACGCGGCCGCGGAGGCGGACGACGTCGGACGCTGAGTAGTCCCGGGTGACGCCTTCCCAGCGCGGATTGGCAGCCCACTCGAGCTCAAGGGCGGCTGCCTGTTCGTTTACCGTGTCCTGCACGGACGGCTGCTGGGCGGGCTCAAATGCTGCAGTCATTGCTGATCTCCTTGAGTGGTCCGGGGCCGGCTCGGTCCGCGTCGCTGCGGTCCTTGCTCGCCTGCCGGAGTGGCGAAACTTTCCGTGAGACCTACTTTTCTGCAGTTCCAAGCGGGTTTCTAGGGGAAACCTCTGGAAAGAAACGCGCTTCTTCCCATATCCTGCATAAATGCATCCGAGCAGCTGGAACCGCCACGCGGCATCACCGTCCTCGCCCGCTGCGCCCGAGGTGGACGTCATCAGCCTGGGCCGCCGGGTCCGGCACCTGCGCAAGGCCGCCGGCCTTACGCTCGATGACTTGAGCGCTGCCGTCGGAACCGCCCCGAGCCAGTTGAGCCTGATCGAAAACGGCAAGCGGGAGCCCAAGCTGTGCTTGCTGCAGCAGCTCGCGGCGGCTCTCGGCACAACCATGGACGGTCTGCTTGGCGCCGAGCCGCCCAGCCGGCGCGCCGCCCTGGAGATTGAACTGGAGCGGTACCAGCGCAGCCCGCTTTACGAGTCGCTGAAGCTGCCCAAAATCCGCATCAGCTCGCGGCTGCCGATGGACGTGCTGGAGTCGATGGTGGGGCTGCAGCATGAGCTCGAACGCCGTCTCAACGAACAGGTCGCGACGCCGGAGGAAGCCCGCCGTGCGAACGGCGAACTGCGGGCGATGATGCGCGAGCGGAACAACTATTTCCCCGAGTACGAGGGTGAGGCGCAGAAGGTGCTCGCCTCGGTGGGGCACACCAGCGGTCCGCTGTCCCACCATGTGATCGCGGACATCGCCGGGCACCTCGGCTTCAGCCTCCATCACGTGGGCGATCTGCCCCATTCCACCCGCTCCGTGACCGACCTTAAGAACCGCCGAATTTATCTGACGCAGAATGTCCGCAGCGATCACGATCCCCGTTCCGTGCTGCTGCAGGCACTGGGGCACTACGTGCTGGGGCACCGGACACCCAACAACTACGGGGACTTCCTGATGCAGCGGGTGGCCACCAACTACTTTGCCGCGGCGCTCCTGCTCCCCGAGCAGGCGACCGTTGAGTTCCTGCAGAAGGCCAAGCAGGCCAAGGAAATCGCCGTCGAGGACATCCGGGACGCGTTTGCGGTGTCCTACGAGACGGCCGCGCACCGCTTCACCAACCTCGCCACCCAGCACCTGGACATCCGCACGCATTTCCAGAAGACGCACAAAAGCGGCATCATCTACAAGGCCTACGAGAACGACGGCGTGACGTTCCCCCAGGACCACACCGGTGCCATCGAGGGCCAGTTTTCCTGCCGGAACTGGACCTCCCGGGTGGTGTTTGACGTGCCGGACAAGTTCAGCGCCTACAACCAGTACACCGACACCCCCGCCGGAACCTACTGGTGCACGGCCCGCACGGAGCGCTCCGCGAACGGCGAGTTCTCGCTCTCTGTGGGGGTTCCCTACGCCCAGGTCAAGTGGTTCCGCGGCCGGGACACCACCGAGCGGTCCAAGTCGACGTGCCCGGACGAGAGCTGCTGCAAACGGCCGCCGGCAGCCCTGGCGTCGGAATGGGCGGGAAACGCCTGGCCCTCGGCCCGCGCCCACTCGCACCTGCTCGCCGCTATGCCGCCGGGCGCGTTCCCGGGCGTGGACGAGACCGAGGTCTACTCCTTCCTGCAGGCCCACTCCGGGAACTGAACTCGACGGGACCCGGGACGCCCCCTCGGGTCCTGCGCGTACTCCTCCGACGCGCCACACTTTTCGTTGCGCTCCCGTGACGCTCATGCACTGTTGCGGGAGGCCCGATGACCGCTGCCGGCTCGTTTGCGCGGCTGCCCTTCGGGTAAGAATCTCGCAGTGAACAGCCCGTCGCAGAGGGTACGGCGCACGGCCTTATAGCTTTCCGGGGTGCCGGACCACCGGCCCGTGTCCCTCAGAAAGTCAACGAACTCGAGTAGGGAGCCACAGTAAAGGACCGCAACATCGGCATCGCGTTCAATGAGCAACACCACGAGCTCGGCCGTATCTTCTGGCTCTATCGCTCTGACAGTCGAGTCACCATAGACTTCGGCGTGAGTGTAAAAGAAGATGGTCAGCAGCTTCAGGACGAGTGACACGTCCCGGACGACGGGGTGCTCCGAGTGCCAACGCACGAATGCGGGGACCAGCGAATCCAGTTCCTGGGCGCTTAGATGCGACGCGAGGGAGTCCTTTGCGCTACGGGCGGCGTTCCCGGAAGGGTGCCCACTGCTGAAGGTACGTGTTGCTGCCGGGCGGCGGGATTTATTAGCCAAAGTCCATCCTTGCTTTAGCAGCGGCAAAAGGCGGAATGCCTACAACAACGCTATGAGTGGTGAACACAGGGCCTCAACGGTGGCCTAGCCGTATGTGGAAAACGGCCCCGCCGGACCACCTGCAGAACGCCGCCGCCGGTTAATCTGGAACCCGCGCCCAGGCGGGCGGACTATATTGGCCAGTGTCAGCTCATCGATCCACCCTCGCGGGAGCGTGCACCCATGGCCAAGGAACTAGCCACCCAGCTCGTCGAACAACTCCAGGCTGCGGGCGTGCAGCGGATCTACGGGATTGTGGGCGACAGCCTCAACCCGATCGTCGACGCCGTCCGGAAGACCGGGGGCGCCACGAAGGGCGGGATTGACTGGATCCACGTCCGGCACGAGGAGGCCGCGGCCTTCGCCGCCGCCGCGGAGGCCCAGCTGACCGGCCGGCTCGCAGTTTGCGCCGGCTCCTGCGGTCCGGGCAACTTGCACCTGATCAACGGCCTCTACGACGCCAACCGCTCCGGCGCCCCAGTCCTCGCCATCGCCTCGCACATCCCGAGCAAGCAGATCGGCAGCAGCTTCTTCCAGGAGACCCACCCGGACCGGCTCTTCAACGAGTGCTCGGTGTACTCCGAACTCATCAGCACCGCCGAGCAGGCCCCTCGGGTGATGCACAGCGCCATCCAGCATGCCGTCGCCCTCCGCGGCGTCGCCGTCGTGACCCTGCCCGGCGACATTGCCGGGCTGGAGGCGACCGCCGAAACCCCGGCGCCGGCGGCCTTCCGGCCGGCCGCGCTGGTGCCGGACCCCGCCAGCGTGCGGGAGCTGGCGGACGCCATCAACGGCGCCGGCAAGGTCGCTATCTTTGCCGGGGCCGGCGTCGACGGTGCGCACGATGAAGTGATTGCGCTGGCCGAGCTGGTCAAGGCGCCCATCGGGCACTCGCTGCGCGGCAAGGACTTCATGCAGTACGACAACCCCTTTGACATCGGCATGACCGGCCTGCTCGGCTACGGCGCCGCGGCCGAGGGGATCGAGGACGCGGACCTGTTGGTCCTGCTGGGCACGGACTTCCCCTATGATCAGTTCCTTCCAGACACCCGGACGGCGCAGGTGGACCGGGCGGCGCAGAACCTGGGCCGGCGGACCGACGTCGACGTCGCCGTGCACGGTGACGTGCTGCCGACCCTCACGGCCCTCATGCCGCTGCTGACGCCGAAGAAGAGCCGCCGCTTCCTCGACGCGATGCTCAAGAAGCACGACCGGCTGATGAACAAGGCCGTCGGTGCGTACACCCGCAAGGTCGAAAAAACCCAGCCGATCCATCCCGAGTACGCGGCCTCGCTGCTGGACCAGGTCGCCGCGGAGGATGCGGTCTTCACGGCGGATACGGGCATGTGCAACGTCTGGACGGCGCGGTACATCAACCCGCTGGGCACGCGCAGACTGATCGGATCATACTTGCACGGGTCCATGGCCAACGCTCTCCCGCATGCGATCGGGGCGCAGGTCGCCTACCCCGGCCGGCAGGTCGTTTCCGTCTCCGGCGACGGCGGCCTGTCCATGTTGCTGGGCGAGCTGATCACTGTTGCCGCGCACCGGCTGCCGATCAACGTGGTGGTCTTCAACAACTCCACGCTGGGCATGGTCAAACTCGAGATGCTGGTGGACGGGCTGCCGGACTTTGGCGTGGACGTCCCGGACGCCAACTACGCGGACGTTGCCCGGGCGCTGGGGTTCCACGCCGTCCGCGTCACCGATCCGGCCAAGATCGAGGCCGCGTACCGGGAGGCGTTCGCGCACCCCGGGCCGTCCCTGGTGGAGCTGATCACCGACCCCAAGGCACTCTCGATCCCGCCGAAGATCAAGGGCGCCCAGATTCTCGGCTTCGCCACGGCCATGTCCAAGGTGGTCCTCAACCGGGGCGCCGGCGAGGCAGTGAGCATGGCCCGCAGCAACCTGCGCAACATCCCGCGGCGCTAGGGCGGGACCGGCAGCTGCGGGCCGGAGAGTCGGGGCTAGCGGGGGCCGCCCTGCCAGAGGGCGTCGAACGGTGCGCCCGAGGCCACCCGGTTCCGGATCCCGGCGGTGACGAAGTCCTTCGCGGTGCGGGCGGCCTCCAGCGGCGTCGCACCCTTGGCAAGTTCGGCCGTCACTGCAGCGGCCAGCGAGCAGCCGGCGCCGGAAACTGCCACCTCACCCACCTTCGGAGCGGAGAGGACTTCCAGCGTCTCGCCGTCGTAGTAGACGTCGACGGCATCCGGGCCCGCCAGGCGCACCCCGCCCTTGGCCAGCACGGCAGCGCCGCTGAGCTCATGGATGCGGACGGCCGCGGCCTTAAGCGATTCGACGTCGGTAATTTCCAGCCCGGAGAGCGACTCGGACTCGAAATGGTTGGGCGTGACGAAGGTGGCCAGCGGCAGGATCTGCGTCTTCAGCGCCTGGTCGGTGTCCAGCGCGTGGCCCGGCTCCTGCCCCTTGCAGATCAGCACCGGGTCCAGCACGACGTTCCGGAAGGCGGACTCGGTCAGCGCCGACGCCACAGTGGAAATGGTTGCGGGGCTGCCCAGCATCCCGATCTTCACCGTGTCCAGTACGGACGGTGCGCCGGACGCGGCGCCGTACGCCGCCGTCGTTGCCTCCAGCTGGTCCGCGATGACCTGTTGGTCCACCGGAACAAAGCGGTGGTTCCAGTTGTCCTTCGGATCGAAGGAGACGATGCAGGTCAGGTTGACGATGCCGAAGACGCCCAGTTCATGGAAGGTCTTCAGGTCCGCCTGCGCACCGGCACCGCCGGTGGCCTCGGAGCCGGCGATGGTCAGGGCGACGGCGGGGTAGGCGTCCGCGTCGGAGGGCACGTTGTCCACGGCGTAAGAAGTCATGTGTCTATCCTGCCACCCTTCGAAAACCGTCCGCGCGGCGTCTGCGACCAATATGACCAAAACCCGAGTGTTCCGGATCACGAAGACTAAGGTGGCGGACGGCGTTGCTTACTTGCGGCGCCGGATCCAGGAAGGTTCATTGATGAGCACCCAGCTGTCCGAAGCGGCACAAACCAGAAGAGCCGTAGGCAATATCCTCAAGGGATCTGCCGGCAACCTTGTGGAGTGGTACGACCTCTACGTCTACACAGTTTTCGCGGCCTATTTCCAGTCGCACTTCTTCAACTCCAAGGACGATCTCCAGGCCGGGCTTGAGGCGATGGCCGTTTTCTCGACGTCGTTCCTGATGCGCCCGATCGGCGCCTGGTTCTTCGGCCGGTACGCCGACCGCAAGGGACGCAAAGCGGCGCTGACGCTGAGCGTGACGATGATGTCCGCCGGTTCGTTCGCCATTGCGGTGCTGCCCACCCAGCAGCAGATCGGCCTGTGGGCCATGATCCTGCTGGTGCTCATCCGCGTGATCCAGGGCTTCTCCGTCGGCGGCGAGTACGGCACGAGCGCCACGTACATGTCCGAGGCAGCGACCAGCAAGCGCCGCGGCTTCTTCTCCAGCTTCCAGTACGTCACGCTGATCGGCGGGCAGATGCTGGCCCTGCTGGTCCTGGTGGTCCTGCAGAACGTGATGCCAAAGTCGGACCTGGGTGAGTGGGGCTGGCGCATTCCGTTCGCGATCGGCGGCGTCGCGGCCCTCGTGGTCCTGTGGCTGCGCCGGTCCATGGAAGAAACCGTCTCGGCCGAACAGATCGAGGCAGCGAAGGCCCCCGCTGTCGCTGGCCAGGCCCAGCCGGGCACCATGAAACTGCTGTTCACCAGCTACTGGAAGCCGCTGCTGATCTGCATCGGCATCACGCTCGGCGGCACGGTGGCGTTCTACACGTACACGAACTTCATCCTGAAGTTCATGAATGACACCTCCGGCATCGCCAAGACCGACACCTCCGTGATCAACTTCTGGGCGCTGTTCATCTTCATGCTGCTCCAGCCGGTGTACGGCATCATCTCCGACAAGGTGGGCCGCAAGCCGCTGCTGCTCTGGTTCGGCATAACTGGTGTGCTCTTTACCTGGCCGCTGCTCTCCGCCCTGGCCGGCACAAAGAATACGTTCACGGCGTTCCTGCTGATGATGGGCGGGCTGCTGATCGTCGGCGGCTACACCTCGATCAACGCCCTGGTGAAGGCCGAGTTGTTCCCCGCCTCCATCCGCGCCCTCGGCGTCGGCCTTGGCTACGCCATCGCGAACTCGCTCTTCGGCGGCACGGTGCCGCTGATCGGTGCGGCCCTGCAGAAGGAAGGCCGGGAGGATCTGTTCTTCACCTACGTCACGGTGGCCATCGCCATCTCGCTGCTGGTCTACATCTTCGCGCTGAAGAACAAGAAGTCCACGCACCTGGACCACGAACAGGGCCACGCCTGGCACCCGGTATCCGCCGACGCCGGTGCCCCCGGTAGGGGCCGCGGCGAGGACGAGAAGGACCTTCTGGACACCTCGCGCCGCTAGGTTCCTGCACGCCGGGCCGCCATGGCGCCGGGCGGCACGACGGCGGGCTGCCGGTTAAGGGACTTCGGTCCCGGAAACCGGCGGCCCGCCGCTGTCGTTAGCGCCGTGCCGGTTATCCGCGAGAAGGCCGGTGGCAGCCCGCTTCCGGGCCCATTTCGCGGGTTCCGGCCGGGTCAGGCCTTGAGCGTCGTGTCGAGCAGTTCGCGGAGCTCGCGGAAGTGCCGTTCGGTGGCCTCCGGGTGGAACGCCGACGTGTCCGCCATGGAGTAGCCGTGTGGGGCGCCGTCGTAAATCTCGTTGGAAGCCTTCAGTCCGGCCGCGTCCAGGGCCTGGCCCAGCCGTGCAACCGCGGCCTGATCCATGCTCCGATCGTGATCAGCATGGCCAAAGACGAACCGGGCGCGGGCGTGCTCCAGCCCCAGGTGGGGACTGTCGGCGTCGTCGGTGGCCAGGCCGCCGCCGTGGAAGCCGCCGCAGGCCGCGACGGCCTCCGGGTGGGCGTTGGCGGTGCGGACGGCGAGCCGAGCGCCCATGCAGTACCCGGTGACGCCGATAGGGCCGAGTGTGACGCCGTCGAGCCTGCGCAGCGCGTCGAGCCATGCATCGATGTCCGGCAGCGCCTTGTCCGGCGTCAGGCGCCCGACCCGCGGGAAGGCGGCGGCGCCGGCGGCCTCGCGGCCCTCCTGCGAGGTCATGTCCCCGGCCGGTGCCAGTTCCGCTGGCGTTCCCTCCCGGTAGAAGACGTTGGGGGCCAGGACCACGTACCCCCAGTCCGCGATGCGCTGCGCCATCTCCTGGATGCGCGGGCGGAGGCCAAAGGCGTCCATGTAGAAGATGACGCCCGGGAAAGGGCCCTCACCGGTCGTGGGGCGGGCTATCAGGGCCTCGGCTGTGCCGGCTGCGGCAGGAATCTCGATGAACATCCGGTCAGGATAGCCGACGCACCTAAGAGCGGGGTCCAGGGTCGGCGTGCGGAGGAGCTGCGGCCTGCCCCCGGCCCGGCGCGGCGGGCCTAGGAGTAGTACTGGCCCAGCGTCTCGGCCTTGAACTCGAAGAAGCTGCCGGCCTCGATGGCCAGGCGGGCGTCGTCGACCAGCTTCACGACGAAGCGCTCGTTGTGGATCGAGATCAGCGTGGCCGAAACCATCTCCTTGGCCTTGAACAGGTGGTGGATGTAGGCCCGGGAGTAGTTCTGGCAGGCGTAGCAGTCGCAGCCTTCCTGCAGCGGGCCGAAGTCGCGCTTGTATTTGGCACCGGAAAGGTTATAGCGGCCGGTCGGGTGATAGAAAGCCGAGTTCCGGGCCACCCTGGTGGGGGAGACGCAGTCGAAGGTGTCCGCGCCGTTCTCTATGGCCGTGAAGATGTCGTCCGGTTCGGAAATTCCCAGCAGGTGCCGCGGCTTGTTCTCCGGCAGCTCCTCGTTGCACCAGCGCACGATCGTCCCCAGGTTCTCCTTTTCCAGCGCGCCGCCGATGCCGAAGCCGTCGAAGTTCATGGCTCCGAGGTCCCGGCAGGCCTTGCGGCGCAGGTCCTCGTACTGGGCGCCCTGGATGACTCCGAACAATGCCTGGTACGGCTTGCCGGCGCGCTCGGAGGTGAGCCGGAAGTGTTCGGTGAGGCAGCGCTCGGCCCAGCGGCGGGTGCGTTCCAGGGATTCCTCCTGGTAGCCGCGGGAGTTCTGCAGCGTGGTCAGCTCGTCAAAAGCGAACATGATGTCCGCGCCGATCTGGTGCTGGACGTTCATGGAGATCTCGGGGCTGAAGCGGTGCCGGTCCCCGTTGAGGTGGCTCTTGAACCAGACGCCCTCCTCGTCGACGTGCGCGAGGCGTTCCTTGCCAGGGGCGACGGCGTCATCAGGTCCGGAGTGGTCCACCGATTTCATGTCGATGACTTTCTTGAAGCCCGAGCCCAGGCTCATCACCTGGAAGCCGCCGGAATCCGTGAAGGTCGGGCCGCGCCAGTTCATGAACGCGCCGAGCCCGCCCGCCTCGTCCAGGATGTCCGGGCCCGGCTGCAGGTAGAGGTGGTATGCGTTGGCCAGCACTGCCTGCGCCCCCAGTTCCGCGATGGACTCCGGCAGGACGGACTTCACCGTGGCCTTGGTGCCGACGGCGATGAACGCGGGCGTCTGGATCTCGCCGTGGGGTGTGGTGATGGTGCCCGTGCGGCCCAGGAAGGGCCCGCCGTTCTCCGCGAGCTGGGTGTCCGACGGCGGGCAGCTTTCGCTCAGGCGTTTGCCCACGCGGAAGGAAAACTCGGATTGCCGGGCAGGCTGCAGCGGAGGCGCGTCTGTTTCAGGAATAGCTGGCACCGTTCAAGTGTGCCAGCTAACAGAGCGCAACCCTTAGTGCAGCGGGTCGGATGTGGGGTAGTTCTCAGCGCGCCATTTGTCCCAGTACTTCCGGACGTCCTCCAGCCGTTGGGCTCCCAGATCGTAGGTCGAGACGATCACGAGGGAGCCGCCGTCGGGCCGGATGTCCGGGATGGAGGGCTGGTCCGCCACGATCACGAGCCCTTCGCCGTGCTCGGCGTAGCCGTGAACCGTCAGGCCCACCTGGTGGTTGCTGCGGAACCACACCTTGCCGGTGATCTCCTCGCCGGTGGCCAAGGTCAGCGAATACGGTTCGCCAGGGGAGGGGACATCGCTGACGCCCAGCTTTTCGATGGCTGAGCCCTCGGTGCCCGGAACGGAGAAGAAGATGGTGCGGCGCCGTCCGTGGGGATGCCGTTCCAGGGCGAAGCGGAGCTGCTGAAGGAAAGTCAGCCAGCCCTGGGTGATGTCCTCATCCCAGGCGGCCCACTCGGAGTTGTGGTCCATGGCGGCGCGGGTGACGCTGACCTCGGTGCCGGTCGGGACCGGTTTCAGGGTGAACACGTCCCCGCCGTCGACCACGAGGGACGTGTGGTCCGCGCCTTCCACCACGTTGGGGCTGAAATAGATCTCATTGATCTCGGCGGCCTGATCGTCAGCCTGCCAGCCGTGCCACTCTGCCACCTTGGACGGTTCGCGCAGCATTGTCCAGACTTGCTGCGCGTCGGAGTTGATCACAACGCTCAGATTGTTCGTCATGGGGCGAATCTACAACGACAGGACCCAACCGGGTAGGGCCGCACGGGTGTCAGGCGCGGACCGACTCGAGCTCGTTGCTGATGCGGCGCTCCAGCTCCTGCGTGCCGATTGTTTCCGAGCCCCCATGCGCGCGCAGGAACAGCAGAGCCTCCAGCCGCAGGAGGCGCCATTCCCGTTCCGCGTCCGGGTTCGCGTTGTCGATGGAGCGGAAGATTTCCTTGTCATACAGGTTGGGTTCATTCAGCGATCGCTGCCGCACCTTCGCGTTGATCCGCGCCTTGAACGGATCCGTTTCCATGCTGTCCGGCGCGCGGAGGAACTTGTCATAGACAGTGGCGCGTTCCTCCTGCCCGAGCCTGCGGCAGATGTAGCTGGAGAGAGCCAGGGACGCCACCACCGACGCCCACCGTCCGGGGTTTCCGTCGAAAGGCAGGACGTTGAGCAAGTCGGCGACGGCGAGGGCGTTCTGGTCGTCCTTGCGGAGAATGTACAGCTCGTGCGCCAGGTCGCTGAGGTCCTTCAGGCAGCTGCCCGACTTGGTGTTGATGCCCTTGGCCAACCGCTCGGCGAGCAGCTGCACGCCCACCGCGTCCGGGTGTGCCAGCGCCGCGGCCTCCACCACGGACTCCGGCGTCCCCTCGAAGGACGGGATCAATGCGAGGTCCTCCTCGCTCGGGCCGCTCACCGCCGGCGGTACGGCCGGCAGGGGAGGGACGACGAGGGCGGGAGGCAGCGCAGTGCCGGGCGCCACAGAGGCAGGAGCCTGAGCCGTGGGAGCGTCCGCGGCGCGCGTCTCACTACCGGGGCCGGGAGCGACGGCGCCGTCTTGGGGGCGGACCTCCGGGGTGGCGACCGGATCTGCGCCGTCTCGGCGGGCAGCCTCCTCGGCCGCGTCCTCGGAGCCGACGAGGACGGTGACGGCGGAACCGGCAGCGATCCGCAGCATCCCGCCGCCGGTCAGGGTGGCGAGGACAAGTGCAGCGTTGCCGAAATCGTCCGTTTCGACGTCCACGCTCTGGATCTCGGCGGAGCGTTGGCCGTCCGGAAGGAGCAGGTGGTGGCCGCTCTGCAGAGAGCCAGCCTGCTGTTCGCTGTAGTTCCGGGAAGCTGGCGGGTGGGTCATCTGGGTCCTTAAATTCTCTTGCGGTCCGCCCAACAGTCTACAAAGGCAAGGGGGCTAAGTCGGGGACGCTGGGGTTGTCCCGAGCGTCATCGGGCGCGTCCGGGGCAGGCCGCAGCCGCCCGGCAGACGTCAGTTTCCGACGCCTGCGAAGGCGAGGGCCTGCCGGATCAGCGCACCGCGGCCACCGCTGAATTCGAGCTGCACGTCCGAGCCCATGACCTCCTGCGGTGTCATCCAGGTGAGCTCCAGGGCGTCCTGCCGGGGCGAGCATTCGCCAGTGACCGGGATGATGTACGCCAGCGCGACGGCGTGCTGGCGGTCGTCGGTAAACCCGGTGTGCGACGGCGCCGGAAAGTATTCGGCGACCGTGAAGGGTACCGGGCTGATGGGAAGCTGCGGGAACGCCAGCGGCCCCAGGTCCTTCTCCATGTGGCGCAGGAGCGCGGCGCGGATGGTCTCGCGGTAGAGGACCCGGCCGGAGACCAAGGACCGAATCATGTTTCCGTCTTCGTCGGCCTGCAGCAGCGTGCCGACCTCGTTCACGAACCCGAGCGGATCCAGCCGGACTGGCACGGCCTCCACGTAGACCATGGGCAGCCGGCCGCGCGCCTCGAATAAATCGTCTTCAGAGAGCCAGCCGGGATTCGGGTCAGGAGTGCGAACGTTCATGGTTAAGTTCTACCGCATCCCTGACGTGCCGCGTGGCTGCACTCACCCGGCCGCGGGTTTGGCCGAAATCCAGAGCGCCGTCCCCCTGGCGGACCCATCCGGCAGACCGGCCCCGTCCGGATTGGCGGCGTCGGGATTGGCCACGTGCAGGGTCCGTCCGAAGGCCTCCTCCGTAACGCTGACCCGGTGGCCCGCCGCGGCCAGTCGGTCCCGCAGGGCGGAAAGGTTGCCGGTGTATTCAAAGCCCAGGCTGCAGTGTGGTGCACCGCTGGCGGGGCGCACCATCAGCACGCCGCCGTTCTTAGCCGTAAAGTCCGCCGTTTCGTCGGCGTCCGGCGACGGGCGGAGCCTCGCGCCCATGTTCCGCAGAGTTTGAGCGGCGGCGGCAGTGTCCGGCGTGAACCAGACAGCGGCCACCGCAAGGGCAGGATCGGCACCCGCGCCCTGAGCGCCGTCTCCTGCCTTGTCCGCGAAGAAGGCGAACCCGTCCCCGCCCGTGATCCGGCACGCCTCGCCGTGCGCAGCCCGGACCAGCTCGGCGGGGGACGTTCCGTCCTCCGCGCCGGCGGCGTTCGTGCGGCGCGTGAACTCCGCAAGATCACCGACCTCGACGCCGAACTCGGTCCTGCCGTCGCGCGGGCCCCCCGATACCGCGCCCCCGGATACAGCGCCTCCAGATTCCGCGCCCCCGGATTCCCCGGCATCGCGATCCACCTTGTGCAGCGCCACGCGGCCTGAGCCGGCGTCGAATTCCTGCCAGTCGCCGTCGTCGACGGTCTTGACCATGCCCAGCGCCGTGAGAAGCCGCCCCCACTCGTCCGGCCGGGAGGTGAAATGGATGGGTCGGACACGCAACATGGGTAGCTCCCTAGGGATCGGAGAAGTTCCGGCTCTCAGGGATAATCGTGCCACCAAAGGGTGATTTTGGTCAGGGCCGGGAGACGATGAAGCATGCCTGTTGAACTTGAGGAACTGCTGGTCCGGGACGCAGCCGAATGGCGCGCCTGGCTCGAGGAGCACCACGCAGACAGTCCGGGCGTGTGGCTTGTGCTGCACAAGAAAGGCGGTTCGGTGACCGGCCTGGACTACGAGGCGGCGCTGCAGGAAGCGCTGTGTTTCGGCTGGATCGACGGCCAGGGCAGGCGCCGGGACGACGAAAGTTCGTTCCAGCGCATGACCCGGAGGGGGCCGAAGAGCGTTTGGTCCGCGAGGAACGTGGACCGGATCGGACTGCTTGAAGCCGCAGGGCGAATGGCACCTGCGGGCGCCGCCGCCGTCGCCGCTGCGAAGGCCGACGGGAGGTGGGAGGCCGCGTACTCCGGGGCCGCGACCGCCGAGGTGCCCGAGGATCTGGCTGCGGCCATCGCGGCCGAGCCGCGGGCGCAGGCAATGTTCGACGTGCTGACTTCGGTGAACCGGTATGCGCTGATCTACCGCACCAATGCGGTCAAGCAGGCATCGACGAGACAGCGGAAGATCGCCGGGTTCGTTGCCATGCTCGCGCGTCACGAGACACCGTACCCGCAGGTCAAACGCCCGTCGGGCCCCTGACCGGAAGCGCGTACCAAGGAAACTCCCAGCGGACGTCCGGACCTACGGCAGGTGGGCATGCCAGACTCGAACCATGCCCTCTGCCCAGCGCCTGCCGCTCACCCCTGCCGGCCCGGTCACTCCTGACAGCCCGGTAGCCCTCGACAGCCCGGTGACCCCCGACGGTCCGGTAACCCTTGCCGGCCGGCTGACCCCTCACGGGCCGGTGACTCCTGACGGCCCGGCCGCAGACACTTCCCGCGGAGCTTCCGCCCCGATCGCGTCACAGCGCCGGCTTTTCTTCCTGGCCGCCGGATTGCTGGTGGCCGGGGACGCGGTGTTCTGGGCGATGCTGGCGGCGGTCCAGTCCGACACCGGTATGGCGGCCTGGGACGGGCCGGTCCATTACGGCCTCGTGGCGACGCGGAATGCGATGGCGACGGCGATCCTGGCAGGAGTGTCGGCCGTGACCTCGCCGGTTTGCATGGCGGTGGCCGGCCTGGTGCTCGCCGCCGGCTGGGCCATCTGGAAACGGGAGCTGTGGCGGCCGGCCTTGCTGCTGGGCGCGATGGCGGCGACCTTTGTCCTGTCCACGCTCATCAAGCATGCGGTGGACCGCGGCAGGCCGCCTGCCGCGGATTTCCTCCTCGGCCCGGACGACGCGCTGTCCTTTCCGTCCGGCCACACGTTCGGCACCGGCGTCTTCCTGCTCGTGCTCGCCTACCTGGTTGCCGGCTCCGGCCGGGCGGGCCGTCCGACGGCGGTGGTGGCCTATGCCGCGGCGGCCGCCGGAACAGCGCTGGTGGCCCTCAGCAGGCTCTACCTGGGCTATCACTGGCTGACGGACGTGACCGCCTCAGTGGGATTGGCGGTGGCCGTCACCGGGATCGTCATCCTGGCCGACGGGCTCCGCACGGCCCGGGGCGCCCGGCCCTAGCCGGAAGCACGGAATGCGGCCGGGATCAGAACCCCGCGCCCATGGCCTGGGCGATCACCACAGCCGAGGCTGAAGACCACGCCTGCGGATGGCAGGACGCCGGATACGGGACTGCGCGGGCGGATTCGTCGGAGGGCACGCCGGCAAAGAGTTCCGGCAGCCGGTGGTCGAATGCGGCGGCGGCGGTCAGCAGTCCTTCGGCCAGGCTCCGCGCCTCCGCGAGGAAGCCCTCGGCGAGCAGCCCGCGGATCGCGATGGCCGTATCGTGGCTCCAGACAGAGCCGCAGTGATAGCTGAACGGCCAGAATCCGGCGGCGCGGCGCGAGATCGTGTGGACCCCGAACCCGGAAAACAGCTCCGGGCTCAGCAGGCGGTCCGCCACCAGGCGTGACTCGGACGCGTCGAGGATGCCGGTGCCGAGCAGGTGCCCCATGTTCGAGCCCGGCACATCCAGAGGCTCACCGTGTCCGTCGAGGGCCATGGCCGGGAACAGGCCTCCCTCGTCCTCCAGCCAGAAGCGCTCGCGGAAAGCCTGCTTCAGGGCTTCGGCGAAGTCCCGCAGCGCCTGGCCGCCGGGCTCTCCGTAGGCATCAAACAGCTCGGCGGTTTCCACTGCGGCCTGGTACGCGTAGCCCTGGACCTCGGAGAGCGCGATCGGGCCGTCCGCCCGGCGGCCGTTGCGGAACTGCATGGCGTCCCCGGAGTCCTTCCAGCCCTGGTTGCTGAGCCCGTGCCCCGTGGTGTCCTGGTAGCTAAGGAAGCCGGCGTTGGCGGCAACGGCGTCGGCGGCGGAACCTGCGTTGCCGGCAGCCAACAGCCATTCCGCGGCGCGTGCGGCGTTCGGCAACAGTGCGCGGACGGTGCTGTCATCGGTCCCGGCGCGGCCCAGTTCCCCGAGCAGGCAGAGCCACAGCGGTGTGGAGTCCACGGCCCCGTAATAGACCGGCGGCAGGCGAAGTCCCTGGCTCTCCAGCACCAACTCCTTGGAACGCAGTTCGTGCAGGAATTTCCCGGGTTCCTCGGCGGCGGCCGGATCATGCTTGGCCCCCTGGTAGGCGGCCAGGGTGCGCAGGGTGCCGCCTGCCAGCGCGGTGTCGAGCGGCAACAGCAGGCGTGCCGCCCACAGCGATTCCCGGCCAAGGAGCGTGAAATACCAGGGCGCCCCGGCGGCCAGGAAGGGTGCGTCCGGAAGTTGCCGGGAAGCCAGTCGGAGTCCTGCAAGTTCGTCGAGGGAATTCTCGAGCAGCAGGCCAAGTGCGCCGGACGGCGCCGGGCGGGGCTCCCTGGCGGCGGGAGGGCGGGCAGCGACCACCGCGTCCTCGCTGTCCGCCACGACGGCCTGCCATTCCGCTTCGAAGGGCCTGCCGCGTCCCGCCGTTCCATGCCAGAGCAGCCGTTCTTCCGGGGCGATGTTGCCGGCCGCGGCCACCGTGAGGGTCCGGGCGCCGCTGCGCCAGCGCAGGGCCGAGTCGTCCGCGGCGAACGGTGCGACCGGCTCGCGGAACCGGCTGAGACGGATGGCGGCCATGTCGGTGAAGTCAGCGGCGAGCCGGATTTCGATCTCGACGTCGAGGGCATCGAACGAGGTGTTCACCTGCAGCGCGTGGCGCACTACGCCCGGGGTGACGGTCCACGTCTGGACGAGTTCGACGGCGGGATCTTCCGTGGGTCCGGGAATGCCCCGGACGAGTCCCCGGACGCGCAGCACTCCGCCGGCCTCCGCCTCGACCGAAGCCGGTTCGGGCGCCATGCCGTTGACGCGGACCTCGGCCTGGCACAGCATCCGCGTGGCCCCATGCAGCAGGCCGGTGAACCAGCCGCTCTCTTCGCCTCCGAGCCGGCCGTCGGCGTCGAGCCACAGCTGGGTGGGAGCGGCGACGGAGCAGTGCTGACGGTGGAGCGCTGGCTGGACAGTCATGCCCCAACCCTATGCCCGGGCGGGGCGGGCTCAACGGAAGGTGCGGGCGGGCGCGGCGCTACTGCTGCGGCGCGGGGTCGTCCATGGGAAAGGCCACGGCTTCGCCCACCACCCGCAGGCACAGCTCGGTGCCGGGACGGGCGATCGAGGCGTTCCAGTGGCGGATAGTGATGATTTCCCCGCCGCCCGGGTAGCGGTGATCCGCCACCGCACCCTCGGCGAGGACGGGCGGAACGGCGAGCTTGAGGCGCACCGTGGTTTCCGGCCCGAAGTAGTCGGTGTCCACCACGACGCCGCGGATGGGTCCGTCCTCGGCGATCCGGATCTGTTCAGGCCGCAGCATGAGCTGGACCCGTCCCTGCGCCGGGGGCCTGCGGACCGGGATGCCGCCAAGCGAGCAGGTCGCCAGCGAGCCCTCCATCCAGGCGTCCAGGATCACGGCGTCACCAAGGAACTCAGCGGTGGCGCGGTCCGCGGGGCGGGTGTAGACGACGAACGGGTTGCCGATCTGCGCCAGCCGGCCGCCGCGCATCACCGCAACCTGGTCCGCGAACGACAATGCCTCGGCTTGGTCGTGCGTCACCAGGATCGTGGTGACGCCGGCGTCCTGCAGGACCTTGCCGACCGCCCGGCGGGTGGCCACGCGGAGCCCGGCGTCCAGGGCGGAGAAGGGTTCGTCCAGCAGCATGAGTTCGGGCTCCCTGGCCAGGGCCCGGGCCAGGGCCACGCGCTGCTGCTGGCCTCCGGAGAGCTGGTGCGGCCGGCGTTTGGCCATTGCGGCGTCGAGGGACACCATCTCCAGCAGTTCCGCGACCCGGGCCTTGACGGCACGGTGCCCGCCTTCGAGCTTGGCGGCGTCAAGGCCGAACGAGATGTTCTGTCCGACGCTCAGGTGCGGGAAGAGGGCGCCGTCCTGCGCCACGTATCCTACGTGGCGCTTATGCGCGGGGACCCAGACGCCGTCGCCGGCTACTTTTCGTCCGTTGAGCGAAATGGTGCCGGTGCCCGGGTGCTCGAACCCGGCGATGAGCCGCAGCAGCGTTGTCTTGCCGGAACCGGAGGGACCGACGATCGCCGTGGTTCCGCCCTTCGCCACCGAAAGGTTGACACCCTGGAGGACGGCCTGGGTGCCGAAGCTCTTGGTCACCGAGTCGATCTCCAGGTGGCTGTTGGTGCTGGTGGCCACGGAGGCGGCGATCCGCGGCTCCGGCAGCCGGGAGGGCGCATCGCGCAAGGGCGAAGTTTCGGTCACTGTCCTGCAACTTTCTTGGACTGCTGGAAGAGGAGGTAGGTCATCGGAGCCGAGATCAGGATCATCAGCAAGGCGTAGGGGGCCGCACCTGCGTAGTCGATTTCGCTGCTTTTGCTCCAGAACTCGGTGGCCAGCGTGTGGGTGCCGTTGGGTGAGAGCAGCAGCGTTGCGGTCAGCTCATTGGCGATCGCAAGGAACACCAGGGCCGCGCCGCCGGCGGCCGCGGGCGCGGTGAGGCGCAGTGTCACGCGGAGGAAGGACACCAGCGGCGGCTTGCCCAGCGCCTGCGCCGCCTCATCGAGCTCCTTGGGTGCCTGGGCCAGTCCGGCCCGGATATTGACCAGGGCGCGGGGAAGGAAGAGCAGGACGTAGGCGGCGATCAGGACCCCGGCGCTCTGGTAGACGGCCGGCAGGAGGCGGATGCTGACGGTCACGAACGCCAGGCCCACCACGATCCCGGGCATCGAACTGGTCACATAGTTGGACAGTTCCAGCGCCTTGCTGAACCAGCTGGCGTGCCGGACGGCAAGGTAGGCCATGGGGAACGCGACAACCGTAGTGGCGAGGGCACCGGCAAGGCCGTAGGCGATCGTCTGCAGCAGTGCCGGCAGGAATTCGTCCGCGGCCCAGATGCCGGGCCCGCCCGCGAGGATCCACCGGAGCACGAAGGTCAGGGGCAGCCCGAAGGCCAGCGCGGTCAGGGCAAGGAGGGCCAGCTGGGCCGGGAGCTGGTAAACGTGCAGCGGCAGGCGCAATGCCCCGCCCTGAACGCCGGAACCGATCCTTGCGTACCGGGCGCTGCCCCGGCCGCGGACCTCCAGCACCAGCAGGATGAGGCAGAAGAACACCAGCACGCTGGCCAGCATGTTGCCGGCGGTGCCGTTGAAGGTGGATTGGTACTGCACCATGATCGCGGTGGTGAAGGTGTCGAAGCGGATCATGGCGAAGGCGCCATATTCGGCCAGCAGGTGCAGTGACACCAGCAGTGCGCCGCCGGTCATCGCGATCCGCAGCTGCGGCAGCACCACACGGAAGAAGGTCCGCCAGGCGCCAAGTCCCAGCGAGGCCGCGGACTGCTCGATCGCGGGGTCGAGCCGGCCGAGCGTCGCGGCGGCGGGGATGTAGACCAGCGGGAAGTAGGACAACGTGGCGATCAGAACGCCGGACCAGAGGCCGCCAAGGGAGGGCACCGCCGAAACCCAGGCGTAGCTGTTGACGAAGGCAGGAATCGCCAGCGGGGCCGCGAGCAGGACCGCCCACCACTTGTGTCCCTTGAGCTGCGTGCGTTCCACCAGCCATGCCCCGCCGACGCCGAGGATGAGGCACAGGGGCACGCTGAACAGCATCAGCAGCACGGTGTTCAGCAGCAGTTCGCCCACTCGCTCGCGGAAGATCAGCGCGACGGCGGTGTCCCAGCCTGTGGCGGCGGTCATCACGACGACGTACCCCAGCGGAAGGAGCGCGAACAACGCGATCAGCACCGCAAGGACGGATACAACAGAAACGCCAACAGGCGGGCGGGGACGTTTGCCCCTGCCCGCCGTCGTCGTGCCCCCGGGGTTACCGGGGACCGCCAGCTTGGTTGTCACAGTTGTTAGAGCAGCCCTGCCTTGGTCATCAGCTCGGTAACCTTTGCGGAGTTGAGCTTGGCCGGGTCCACGACCGGCGCCTGCAGCTCCGTCAGCGGGACGAGCTTGTCATTGGCCGGGACACTGGAGGCAACGGGGTACTCGAAGGAGGTGCCCGTCTGCAGGATCTCCTGGCCCTTCTTGCCCGTGATGAACTTGATGAACGCCTGCGCGGCCGCCGCGTTCTTGGAGGACTTCAGCACGCCGCCGCCGGACACGGAGACGAAGGCGCCGGGATCCTGGTTCTTGAAGTAGTACGGCGTGACGTTCTTGGAGTTCTCCCCGGTCTTGGCCTGGTCGCCGTAGTAGTAGTAGTGGTAGATCAGCGCAGCGTCCACCTCGCCGGCGTTGACGGCCTTCATTGCCGTGCTGTTGCCCTTGTAGGGCTTGTAGTTTTCCTTCATGCCGGTGAGCCATTCCGCGGCGGCGGCTTCGCCCTTGAGTTCCAGCAGCGCCGAGACGATCGCCTGGAAGTCGGCACCCGACGGCGATGCCGCCCACTTGCCCTGCCACTCCGGCTTGGCCAGATCCAGCATGGACTTGGGCAGCTGGTCCTCGGTCAGCTTGGCCTTGTCGTAGACCAGGACCGTGGAGCGTGCGGCGATGCCGGTCCACTTGTTGGTGGAGGGGCGGAAGTCGGCCGGCACCTGGTCGACGGTGGCCTTGTCCACGTCCGCAAACAGCCCGGCGTTTTCCACCTGGGCCATCGCCGGGGAGTTCTCGGTCAGGAACACGTCGGCGGGCGACGCCGCGCCTTCCTGGACGATCTGGTTGGACATTTCCGTGTCCGAGCCCTGCCGGAGGGTCACCTTGACGCCGGTTTCCGCGGTGAACGCGTCCACCCATTCCTTGGCCAGGGATTCATGCTGGGCGTTGTACACGGTGATCTCACCGGAAGCCTTGCCGTCGGCTGCAGCGGCGCTGCTGCTGCCTGTGGAGGAGGAGGTGCCGGAGCCACAGGCTGCCAGGCCGAGCGCGGCGGTGGCGGCGAGGGCAATGCCTGCCAGCGCGTTGTTGCGGATCTTCATGGGGCTACTTTCTGGAAGGAATTCGTCAGGGAGCCCGCGTTCCCGTGAGCGGGGAACTTAGGGCATGCTCACTACGAAAAACTGTAGGTTAGCCAAACCTAAGCAACCAAGCCGAGGACCCTTTATGTGATCAGGATCACATGAATTACGACACTATGTCGTGACTTAATTGCTGCGGCCCTCTCGCTCGGCCTGCGGGGCGTGCGGTTTTCCGGCCCGCCCGTCGGGTGCTGCGGCGATTGCCGCCGCCGCCTCCAGCACCATCCAGGCCTGGAGCTGGGTGGAGAGTTCGACGGCGGAGCCCGCCGGGTAAGTTTGACCGGCCGGCAGTTCCGGCCGAGCCGAGAAGACCAGCCGGCCGCCCGCGCGGGCAAGGGGGTCGTCCGCAGGGAGGATCCGGCGGCCCTCCCAGAGCGCCTGTGCGGTGTCGTTCACCAGCGCCGCGGCCGTCGCGCGGGTCCCGGCGGGGAGCCGGACGTCGACGGCGGCCAGCGCCAGGTACCGGGCGAGGATTCCGGTGAAGAGTCCGCCGTCGCCGTTTCCTTCGCAGCGGAGGACGGTGGCGTTCCGCCCGGGTAGCGGGGCCGGGCGGGTGAGCCCCCGCGCCACCGAAGCAACCAGGCTGGACGCCCGTTCCAGGTTCGCCGCGCCCCCGAGCTCCAACAGGGCGCCGAGGACCGGGCCCTGGTTGTAGGTGTAGATGGCGCTTTCGAGCACCACGCCGCCTCCGCCGGAGATGCGCAGGCCGTCTTGGTACAGGCCCTGTTCGGGGTCGTAAAGCCGGGCGTCCAGCCAGTCCAGCAGGGCCTGCGCTTTGGCCCGATAGCCGCGGCGCGCGTAGTACAGCGCCACCGGGGCGGTGGCCGGAGTGTTCTTGAAGTCCCGTTTCTTGCTCCAAAAAGTGCCGCCGCCAAGGTCGTCGGTGGAGGCGGAGTCGAACTGCAGGGTGAGGGTGTGCAGGGCCTTGGCGTTCCGCCGCCGCCCGGCCGGGTTGCGGGTGTCCTCGGCCAGTTCCTGCAGCCGGCCGGTGGCGAGGGCCAGCCAGGCCATGTCGTCGAAATAGTTGTTGACGAAGGTGAGGAAGTTCCGCAGCCGGACGCCGGTGAGCAGTTGTGAGGCGAGCCGGCCCGCGCTGGGCCGGTTCACGCCGTCGAACCTGGCTCCCGGCCGGCCGCCGGCGCCTGCTTCACGGCGGCCCGCGTCCACCAGGCAGTCCAGATACTGGGCCTGCCACCAGTAGTGCCAAGGCCGGGCGAGGTTCTTCAGCCCGCGCGAGGGCCGGACGATCGCGCCGATGTGGGTCCCCGGCAGGAACCAGAGCCGCTGCCCGAAAAGCCTGGTCACCGAGCGGGCCGCTTCGTCGGCGCGGAATGACCAGTCCGGAGCGGCAGAGGCGTCTGTTGGGGTCATGCCACAAGCCTAGCGGCGCGCAGGCCGCGGTAGCGGAATCCCGGGAAAAGGTGCGGAACGCCCGGTCTTCCAGTTAACCTGAACTAACTAATGTTGCGTGCGGCGGCTGTCGGTAGCGGCAACCGGGGCAGCTGCGGCCGGCGCCGGGAGGCGTGCTGGTGCAGTACGCGGCCGGGAGCAGGATCCACATCAAGGAGGATGCATGGACATCAAAGGTACTGTTGCGCTGGTTAGCGGCGGGGCCTCGGGCCTGGGCGCGGCTACGGCGAGGCGGCTCTTCGACGCTGGTGCCTCCGTGGTGCTGCTGGACCTGCCGGGCTCGGCCGGGGAAGCCTTCGCGGCCGAGCTGAACGGCCGCACCGAGCAAAACGACGCCGATCCCGTGACACCAGCCCCCACGGCTGTCTTCGTCCCCGCGGATGTGACCAACGAAGAGCAGGTGCAGGCCGCCGTCGATGCCGCCGCCGACCTCGGGCCGCTGCGGATCGTGGTGAACTGCGCCGGCATCGGCACCCCCGGCAAGGTCCTGGGCCGTGACGGTGTGCTGCCGCTGGAGGACTTCAACCGCGTCGTCCAGATCAATCTGGTGGGCACCTTCAATGTGCTCAGGCTGGCCGCTGCGGCGATGGCGGCAACCGAGCCTGCCATGACCGAGCTCGGCGGACCGGAGCGCGGTGTCATTATCAACACTGCGTCCGTTGCTGCCTTCGACGGCCAAATCGGCCAGCCCGCCTACGCTGCCTCCAAAGGGGCCGTGGCGGCGATGACCCTTCCGATTGCCCGCGAACTGGCGCGCTCGCTGGTCCGCGTGGTCACCATCGCGCCGGGCATCTTCGAGACGCCGATGATGGCCGGCTTGCCCCAGGAGGCCCAGGACTCCCTGGGCCGCCAGGTACCGCACCCCTCGCGGCTCGGGCGCCCGGGGGAGTACGCGAACCTGGTGGCGCACATCGTCGACAACGCCATGCTCAACGGCGAGACCATCCGCCTCGACGGCGCCATCCGGATGGGGCCCAAGTGATGCCGGCCGGGGCGACCGGGCCGGCCTCCGGCCTGCCGTCGGTGTCGGGCTCGGCGTCGAGCCTGCCGGCCGCCGACTTCTTCGACTTCGAGTCCCTGCTCAGCGCCACCGAACAGGCCAAGCTGGCGGAGCTGCGCGGGTTCCTGGCGAGCGAAGTGGCCCCCTTCGCCACCGACTGGTGGAACAAGGCCGAATTCCCTGCCCACATCCTGCCCAGGCTGGCCGCCCTGGAACTGAGCGCACCGGCCCAACGCGGCTACAGCCACCTGTTCGCCGGGCTGGTCATCGCCGAGATGACCCGGGTGGATACCTCGCTCGCGACGTTCTTCCTGGTCCACCACGACCTCTTCGTCGAATCCCTTTACGGCTTCGGCTCGGAGGAGCAGAAGGCGCGCCTGCTCGAGGACGCCGCCAGCCTGCGGACCACCGGCGCCTTCGCCCTGACCGAACCGCAGCACGGTTCCGATGTCGCCGGCGGCATGGAAACCCGCGCCCGGCGCGTTCCCGGGGGAGCGGACGACGGCGGCGACTGCTGGGTGCTCAACGGCGCCAAGCGTTGGATCGGCAACGGCACGTTCTGCGACTACATGCTCGTGTGGGCCCGGGACGAGGACGACGGCGCCATCCGCGGTTTCATCGTGGATGCGACGCTGCCCGGCGTACGGCGGAGCAGGATCGAGAACAAGATCGCCCTGCGCACCGTGCAGAACGCGGACATCGTGTTCGAGGACGTCCGGGTGGCGGAAGCGGACCGTTTCGCCGGCATCAGCAGCTTCGAGGACACGAACGAGCTGCTGCGCGGGTCGCGGATCATGGTCGCGTGGCAGGGCGTTGGCCAGCAGCTGGCCGCGTTCGACGTCGCCCGGCAGTACGCCGTCGAACGCCAGCAGTTTGGCCGTCCGCTGGCGAAGTTCCAGCTCATCCAGCAGCAGCTGGTGACGATGCTCGGAAATGCGGTGGCGAGCATGGGCATGATGGTCCGGATTGCCCAGCTTCAGGAGCGGGGTGCGGCGGACATGCCCCAAGTGGCGCTGGCCAAGTCCTACGTCAGCGCCCGGATGCGCGAAACGGTGGCGTTGGGCCGGTCCCTCCTTGGCGGCAACGGGATCGTCACCGATTACCGGATGGCCAAAATATTCTCCGACGCCGAGGCGATCTACACCTACGAGGGCTCCTACGAGATCAACACCCTGATCGTGGGCCGCGCCGTCACCGGGGTGTCCGCGATCGTCTAGTAGAGTCCCGGCTCCTTCTCGCCGGCTTCGATCCGGTAGTCCAGGCTGTTGTTCTTCACCGGCATGGGGCAGGTGCCGTACGGGGTGAAGGCGCTGGGGTAGTTGATGGCCCGGTTGAAGTCCAGGATCACCGTGTTGTCCGGGCGCGGCCGGGTGGTGGAGACCTTGCGCCACTCGTCTGTCGTCTCTCCGTTCGTCTCGTCGTGGAACGTCACGGTCAGTGCCCCGAGCTTTTCTTCCTCGGCCTGCAGGCGGCACTCGTGGTCTTTGCCGGGCAGCCGGAACACCAGCTCGCCCACCGAACGGTGCATGCCGTCCACCAGGGGGTTGGCGGTGCCGACGGGCATGTCCACCGGCTCGGGGTAGGGCACGAACCGCGCCTCGACCACGAGGTCCGGGCGGTAATCGAAGACGGGCACGCCGTCGAACTCGGTTAACACGGGCGACTGGGAGTCCCGGGTGCGGATGGCGTACTTTCCGGCCCGCATGGCGAGCTCCACGACGACCTGCTGCCCGTCCTCCCCGCCGTACTGGACCCACATCAAGGACTCCTCATCGGAGAGCCGGGCACTGATGGTGCCGTCCACCGCCGCACCGCTGTCCACCAGCGTAAGTCCCTCGGCGGCGTCCGCGGTAAGGAACGCCGTCGTATCGTCCGTGGACCACCGGCCCGGTGCGAGCTCGACGGCGGACGGCTCGCTCTCCAACCATTGCAACGATGTCAGCGTGAGCCAGCCGTGCCCGCTTGCGAGGGCCCTGTTGCGGCTGGTCCGGAAACGCTGCCAGCGGGCGAGCTGGGCGTCGGGGCCGGGGTTGGTGGTCGTGGGTGCCTCCCGAGCGGTGGATGCGTGCCTTTCATCCAAGCCTAGGGTCCTCCCAACTGGCTGGCACCTCTTGTCGTTATGAGCCCCCAAAACGACCCCAACTGCCAGCTATCTGGGGCGGGCGGGGCGCAAGCGGGGCGGTGACACTATCTGAGACGGATTCCCAGCCGGCCCCGGCTGCGGGTAGCATCCCTTAGGAAGAAGTAACCGGGCTCACAGTATCCAGCGCAGTGTACGAGCCACGCCGAACCCTCGAAAGATAGTTTCCATGGCTGACACTGCAATCAATTCCGACACCGATCTCGCCGCCGAACTGCGCGCCGATGTTCGCCGGGTGTCCACCCTGCTGGGTGAATCCCTGGTCCGCCAACACGGGCCTGAACTCCTTGACCTCGTCGAGCAGGTCCGGCTGCTGACCAAGGAGTCCAAGGAAGCCGCCCGGGGCGGGGCGGATGCCACCGGCCCGTGGAGCTCGTACGACGTCGTGGCGCAGGTCCGCGAACTGCTCGGCTCCCTGCCCCTTGACCAGGCAACGGACCTGGTCCGCGCCTTCGCTTTCTATTTCCATCTGGCCAACGCCGCCGAGCAGGTCCACCGGGTCCGCGGGCTGCGGAGCCGCCAGGAAAAGGACGGCTGGCTGGCCAAGACCGTGGGTGACATCGCCGGACAGGCCGGACCGGCGGTGCTGCAGGAGGTGGTCAACGGACTCGATGTCCGCCCCATCTTCACCGCGCATCCCACCGAGGCGTCCCGCCGCTCCGTTCTCGACAAAGTCCGCCGGCTCTCCGACATCCTCGCCGAGAGCACCGCGGAGGGGACCTCCGCGCGGCGCCGCCAGGACCGCCAGCTCTCAGAAGTCATTGACCAGATGTGGCAGACCGACGAGCTCCGGCAGGTCCGGCCCACGCCGGTGGACGAGGCCCGGAACGCCATCTACTACCTCACGAGCATCCTTACCGACGCCATGCCGGAAATGCTGGCGGACCTCTCGGAGCTCCTCGGCGAGCACGGCGTCACGCTGCCCGCGGAAAAGGCGCCCATCCGCTTCGGTTCCTGGATCGGCGGGGACCGGGACGGCAACCCGAACGTCACGGCAGCGGTCACCCGAGAGATCCTGCAGATCCAGAACCAGCATGCAGTCCGGATCAGCATCGCCCTGCTCGACGGGCTCATCTCCATCCTGTCCAACTCGACGGCGCTCGCCGGGGCGGACCAGGAGCTGCTGGACTCGATCGACGTCGACCTCGGCAACCTGCCGGGCCTGGACCGCAGGGTCCTCGAACTGAACGGCCAGGAGCCGTACCGGCTCAAGCTCACCTGCATCAAGGCCAAGCTGCTGAACACCGGGCGGCGGGTCGCGTCCGGGTCTGCGCACGAGCCCGGACGCGACTACACCACCACCGCGGAGCTCCTCGCCGAGCTGGCTCTATTGGACGGGTCGTTGCGGAACCACCACGGCGCTCTTGCCGCGGACGGTGCGCTGGCGAGGGTACGCCGGGCCATCGCGTCGTTCGGGCTGCACCTGGCAACCCTGGACATCCGCGAACATGCAGACCACCACCACGACGCCGTCGGGCAGCTGATGGACCGGCTGGGCGGTCCCGGCGTCCGGTACGCCGAACTGAGCCGTGCCGAACGGCTGGAGGTGCTGGGTTCCGAGCTGGCGTCGCGGCGCCCGCTCTCCGGCCACCCCATTAAGCTCGACGGCGCCGCCGACGGCACGTACGACGTTTTCCGTGAGATCCGCCGCGCCTTGAAGACCTACGGCCCCGATGTGATCGAGACCTACATCATCTCGATGACCCGCGGCGCCGACGACGTGCTGGCCGCGGCCGTCCTGGCCCGCGAGGCCGGGCTTGTGAGCCTCTTCGGCGAGAGGCCCTACGCCAGGATCGGCTTCGCCCCGCTGCTGGAAACCGTGGACGAGCTGCGTGCCTCGGCCGAGATCGTGGACCAACTGCTTTCCGATTCGTCTTACCGTGAGCTGGTCCGGCTGCGCGGGGACGTGCAGGAGATCATGCTCGGCTACTCGGACTCCAACAAGGAATCCGGCGTCATGACAAGCCAGTGGGAGATCCACAAGACCCAGCGGAAACTCCGGGACGTCGCGGCGAAGCACGGTGTGCGCGTGCGCCTCTTCCATGGCCGCGGCGGCTCGGTGGGCCGTGGCGGCGGGCCCACCTACGACGCGATCCTGGCCCAGCCGAACGGCGTGCTGGAGGGTGAAATCAAATTCACCGAGCAGGGCGAGGTCATTTCGGACAAGTATTCGCTGCCCGAGCTTGCCCGGGAAAACCTGGAGCTCTCGCTGGCCGCCGTGCTGCAGGGCTCGGCGCTGCACCGCGCCCCGCGCACCTCCGAGGACCAGCGCGGACGGTACGGCCACGTGATGGAGACGATCTCCGACGCGGCCTTCGCACGGTACCGGGCGCTGATCGAGGACCCGGACCTGCCCGCCTACTTCGTGGCTTCCACCCCGGTGGAGCAGCTGGGCTCCCTCAACATCGGCTCCCGCCCGTCCAAGCGCCCCGATTCCGGCGCCGGACTCGAAGGCCTGCGCGCGATCCCGTGGGTGTTCGGCTGGACCCAGTCGCGGCAGATCGTGCCGGGCTGGTTCGGCGTCGGCTCCGGCCTGAAGGCCGCCCGCGAGGCCGGCCACTCGGCCCAGCTGGGGGAGATGATGGAGGGCTGGCACTTCTTCCGGTCGGTGCTCTCCAACGTCGAAATGACGCTTGCCAAGACGGACATGGACATCGCCGGCTACTACGTTTCCACGCTGGTGCCGGAGGGGCTCCACCATCTCTTCCGGGCCATCCGGGACGAGTACGACCTTACGGTCGCCGAGATCCAGCGGCTCACCGGCGAGGACCTGCTGCTCGATGCCCAGCCGACCCTCAAGCGGTCGCTGGAGATCCGCGACCAGTACCTCGACCCCATCAGCTACCTGCAGGTGGAGCTGCTGCGCCGCATCCGGTCTGAGTCAACGGGCGATGAGAGCCTGTCGGGCGCCGAAATCGACGAACGGCTCCAGCGCGCCATGCTGATCACCGTCAATGGAGTCGCGGCAGGCCTCCGCAACACCGGCTAGTCCCGTTCCGCGCTCTTGGGCGCGGTATCCGGACCATCTAGGCTGGAGGTCATGCCGTCGTTCCAGACCAGACTGAAAATCACCGGGCTCAAGCCGGGCAATCCGCCGGAGGCCGTGATGGCGGCTGCCGTGGAGGCGCTGGAGACCCGGCACCATGTCGAATCAAATCAGCTGGAGCTGGCCGGCGGCGTTCCCCAGCTGAATCTGCGGTTCCTCGTTAACGCGACGACATACGGCGGAGAGAACAGCCAGGCCCACGAGTCGGCAGCGATGATGCGCGACGCCGTCGAACGCGTTGCGGTGACCGGCGCCATGACGGTGCTCCGGCGCAGCCGCGGCCGATGGGCACCCGTCTAGCCGCAGCCGCAGCCGCAGCCGCAGCCGCGGGCGTCAGCCGTCCAGCTGGTCCTCGGGGCCTTCCACCACGGGGGAGCGGTCGCCGCGCCGACGCGTGACGATGATGCCCACCACCGCGCCGATCGCCAGCCCCACGCCGACCCCGATCAGGGAGCTCGCCCAGAAAGGCAGCCCAGTGGCCGCGCCGGTGAAATAGCCCAGGCTCACGGACCAGACGGCCCAGAGCAGGCCCCCGAGGGCGGCGCAGAGGCTGAAGCCGCGGGTGGAGACGTTGGCGATGCCCGCGGCTGCCGTTGTCCCGAGCCGCCCGCCGGGGATGAAGCGGATGCCGATGATCGCTCCGTAGGTGGAGGACCGGCCGGCCTGGGCGATGGCCCTGTGTACGGCCAGGTGGAACGCCCGGCCCCAGTGCCAGCGGTCCAGAACATGGCTGAGGCGCCGCTTGAAGAGCTGGAACACGAGGACGTCGCCAAGCCAGGACGCCAGGGTGGCGAGGAGGACCACCAGGACGACATTGGCCCGGCCGTCCGCGGACAGGGCGCCGCCGGTGATGACTACCATCTCGGACGGGACCGGAGGAAAAATGGCGTCGCCCATGACGATCGGGACGATCCACATATAGATCATGTCCCCCCAGCTGTCCGCGCTGCCGAAGTCCATGGGCACAACGTACCGCACTTCCGGCCCCCTTGAACCTCCCGTCCGCTCCGCGACTAGGGGCGGCTCATGGGCGGGATGCTCCCGGCAGGTTCAGCGGGCTTCGCTGAGGGTCAGCCGGCTGCGGTACTCCACCGGTTTGCCGCTGATGGGGTCGACAAACCGGATCCCGCGGGCCAGCAGCTGCAGTGGTTTGGCGTAGTCGTCCGGGGCCTTGTCCAGCAGCTCCGGGTAGAACGCGTCGTTAACTATGCCAAGGCCAAGCGATGCCATATGCACCCGCAGCTGGTGGGTTTTCCCGGTGTGGGGCTGCAGGCGGTACAGCGCACGATGGCGGTTTTCGCCGTCGGGCATCCCTGTACTTCCAGCAGCAGGAGCCTTTCCGAAGGTCCGGAGCCGCTCGATGCGGGTCTCCGCGTTCGGTTCGCCGTCAACCACCTCGGCCAGCAGGTAGCTGCGCGACTTGGTCATCCGGTTCCGGACCACCACCGGGAAGTCGACGCCGGGGTAACCTGCGGCGGGCTCGGCCGCGGCGACGCACTCGTACTCCTTCTGGACCTTCCGCTTTTCGAAAAGCACCTGGTATTTGCCGCGGGTTTCCGGGTTGGTGGACAGCAAGAGGATTCCGGCCGTCATGCGGTCCAGCCGGTGCATCGGTACGAGGTCCGGCAGCTTGAGCTGGTTCCGGAGCCGGACCAGGGCGGACTCCTGGATGTAGGTACCCCCAGGCGTGGTGGGCAGGAAGTGGGGTTTGTCCACGACGAGGAGGTGCTCGTCGTGGTGCAGGATGTCCAGCTCCACCGGAATCCGGGTCTCCGGGGGCAGGGTGCGGTAGTACCAGATGAAGGTGTGGTTCTGGAGCGGCGTGGTCCGGTCCAGGGGGAGTCCGGCTTCACCCACGATTTCGCCGGCGTCGAACCGGTCCTCGATGCCCTGCGGGTCGATGTGCCCCCAGCGGTGCATCATGTAGTCCATCGCGGTGTCCCACGGTCCCTCGTCCGGGAGGCGAAGGCGGGTGGCGTTGACGCCATCGCGCACGGGAAGGGGGGATTGCATCACCGGTCCATTCTACGTGGCGGTGCTTCCTGCGCCGTTTTGTCGCGGTTTTGATGGTTCCCTGCGCACACGACGTGGCCTTCCACGAGGCGGCGGGGAACCGTCTATCCGGCGCCCGGTTCGTGACCGGCCAGTTATCGAAGAGAATGGAGCGATGATGACTCGACGGCTCCTGCAGCTCCTCATTGGCCTTGCCATGTACGGCCTCTCGATCGCGATGTTCATCCGGGCCGGTCTTGGACTGGATCCCTGGGACGTTTTTCATCAGGGCATCGCGGCCAAAACGGGACTGAGCATCGGCGCCGTTGTGATGATCACGAGTTTCCTGGTGCTGCTCCTCTGGATCCCGCTCCGGCAGCGGCCCGGCATCGGCACGCTGCTCAACGCCGTGCTGGTGGGCGTCTTCGCCGACATCGGGCTGGCCCTCATGCCGGCGTTCTCGCACCTTGTCGGGCAGGCAGCGATGCTCGCCGGGGCCGTCCTGCTCAACGGCATCGCCACCGCCTGCTACATCGGCGCCCGTCTCGGGCCGGGCCCACGGGACGGGCTGATGACCGGACTCGTCGGGCGCACCGGCTGGTCGGTGCGGGCCATCCGGACCGGAATCGAAGTGGTGGTGCTGGCCGCTGGCTGGTTGCTGGGCGGATCCGTGGGGGTCGGGACGGTGCTCTACGCCCTCGCCATCGGTCCGCTCGTGCAGCTCCTCTTGCCGCGCTTCACCGTGCCGGAGCGCAAAGAAACGACGCCGGAGGCATCCGAGGTGCCGCTGGCTCCCTGACCCGTCGGGGTTGAGATGGGCGGGGCCGGCGTCACTGGGCGGCGCCGCTCACCGGGGCCGGCTGGCACTTGGGACAGAAATAGATGTCCCGTTCCTCGGTACCGCCTGCTGGTCCGAGCACTCCTCGCCGGATGGGCGTACGGCATTTGAGGCAGGGCTGGTGTTCACGCCGGTAGACCCAATAGCCGGGCAACCCTGAAGTCCGGCCCACGGCCACACCTCGCGGATTCAGGACTGTGCTCCGGCGGCCCGCCCCGACGTTGGCCTCCAGCAGGACCTTTGCGTCGTCAATCATGCCGGCCAGGTCGGGCACAGCGGAGACGGGCGACGCCGGATGGACGCCGGAGAGGAAACAGGCTTCGCAGCGATAGATGTTCCCGATCCCTGCCAGGTTCCGCTGGTCCAGCAGCGCCACACCTATGGGAACGTCGGGGGCAGCACGGATCCGCCGTTCTGCCTCCGCCAGATCCCAGTCCGGACCGAGGAGGTCCGGACCCAGATGTCCCACAACCGAGTCCTCCTCGGACGTCCGGACCACTTCGAGGATGCCCAGCGAGAAGCCCACGGCATCTGCTGTTGCCGTGCGCAGGACGCACCGCGCTGTGAACCCGGGTTTCCGCCACCGTCCCCCGGGCGGGTAGACCTGCCAGGTCCCCTCCATCTTGAGGTGCGAGTGGATGGTCAGCCGGTTCCTGTCGGGGGAGGCGGCGCCGGCGGGAGCCGCCGCGTGTCCGGAAGCCGATTGTCCCGGCTGCTCCGCGGGCCCTGGCACGGTGTCCGACTCCTGCGCCGCGGGCCCCTGCAACCTCATCAACAGGTGCTTGCCCCGCGGCACCACCTCCGTCACGGTCCAGCCGCCAAGTCGGAGCGTGGCGAAGCGTGGCACGCGGAAGTCCGAGGACAGCAGTTGCTGGCCGGCCAGCGCGGCGTGGAGCTGCGCGGCGGCGCGGAACACGGAGTCTCCCTCAGGCACGGATTCTCAGTCCCTTCGGGGTTGAGTAGGCGCCGGCCTGGGCGAGGGCAGAGGCAACGGGCGTGTCCAGGATGCCGTGGCCGTTGACCTTTTCCATGATCAGTTTGTCGACCGCCCCGCGGGTCACCACGCCCACCAGGGACGCGCCGGCGGCAGCCAGGGTGTCGGTATCCTCGCTGAAGGCGAGCAGGGTCTTTCCGCCGCGTTCCACGTACAGGACCAGGGCGCCGTCGACCAGCACTACAAGCGCTCCCGCTTTCCGGCCCGGGCGGTGTCCCGTCCCCGCTTCGACGTTGAGGGCAGGCCACGGCAGGGCAGCGCCGTAGGGGTTGGCAGGGTCCGTGGCGGCGAGGGCCAGGGCGGTCGGCTCGGGTTTATGCAGCTCGGTGTCCTCGGCATAGGACCGCAACCGGTCCACCGTGGCGGGGACAGCGAACTGGGCAGCGCCGAGATGCTCGATGAAGTAACCCCTCCGGCATCGCCCGGCCTCTTCCAGCCGGGCCAGTACCTTGTACATCAGCCCGAACCCGCCCAGAATGTTCTCCGCCATGACGGAACCGCGGGTGACCACCCCGTAACGGTCCAGCAGGAGTTCAGCCGTCGCCCGGGCGTGGATGGTGGGATCGAGTTCCGGGGCGGGCAGTGCGGACCAACGCCCCGCGGCCAGCGGCGGAGTCGGTGCCGTGCCTGACATCGAGCCGTAGCGGCCGCCGGTCAACCCGGGCGAGCCCAGAAGACCGGTGCCGTGGGCGCGCCCGAGCCTGCTCATCCTTGGTGCCCGCGCCCGCGGAGCCCGGGACACCTGCCGGTGCGCGGTGTGGCCGCCGGCAATCAGGGCACGCACCGGGGCAAAGGTGTCGCCGGTAACCCGGCCGGCCCAGGCGAGGTCCCAGAGCGCGGAGGTCACGTCCTGGTCGCTCAGCACGGTGTCCATGCCACCGGCGATCTCGGTCAGTTGCCGGAAAAAGTATCCGCCGCCGTTGTTCCGCAGGTGGTCCAGCAACCGCTGTTGCGCGTCCCCAGGCTCGAACTCCACGGCGGGGTTCAGCGTCAGCTGGGCCGAGTCGGCCAGGTGCAGGCTCACCCAGCCGTCATTGCCCGGCAATGCACCGGCGCCGGACCAGAGTACTTCGCCAGCAGCCATGAGTTCGTCGAGCATGGCCGGCTGGTAGTCGGACACACGGCTCGCGAGGACCAGTGGTTCCCAGGCGGACGCCGGGATGGGGACCCCGGAAAGCTGGTCGACGGCGGTGATGATGCCGTCCAGCCCGCGCAGCGCGGACTGGCCGCGCCGGCCGGGAGTGCGGACATTCTGCCAGGCAGGCAGGAAACGGCCATAGGCGGCGGCGTCCACGGGCTCGACCTCGGCCCGGAGCGCGGCGAGGGACCGGCGGCGGAGCCGGCGGAGGACCTCGGCGTCGCACCACTCGCTGACACCCGCCAAGGACGGCACTGCGGGGGAGTGCTGTGTTCCGGGACCGGCATCCGTGCCGGCCGAGGCGGCGTCCGCGGCGGCTGTCGTCGCCGTCGCTTCCGGCGGGGAGGCGTGCGGACGGAACTCCCCCTCCACAACGCGGCCGTCCGCGGCGAGCCTTTTCAGTGCAGTGCCGACCACGGCGACGCCCAGTCCCAGCCGGGCGGCCGCCTCGCCGGAGGTGAACGGTCCGTGCGTCCGGGCGTAGCGGGAGACGAGGTCGCCCAGCGGATCCGCCACGGGTTCGATAAAAGCCAGCGGCACACCCATGGGGAGGGGGACGCCGAGCGCGTCACGCAGGCGGGCCGCGTCTTCCACGGCAGCGAAGCGTTCCACGCCGCCGACGTTCACCTTGATGGCACGATTGGCCCGCTGGAGGGCGGCGAGGTGGGTGGCGGCGTCGACGAGCAGGATGCCGCCGGCTTCCGGAACCGGCTGGACAAGCTCCGCGGCCGGCGCCCCGGCATTGGCCGCGGCCATGGGCTCGGCCAGCTCGGCAGGGACGGGCCCAGCCGCCGTGGGCTCCGCCGGGACGGGCTCCGCCACCATGGCATCCGCCGGCGGTTCCAGGCGTGCGGCGACTTCCTCCGGGGTAAGAGGGCCCAGCAGCCGGAGCAGGTCCGCCACTCCCTCCAGGCCGCGTACCTTCCGGTCGGTGGCGAGACGCTGCAGCTCGCGCTCGGTGGCGTCGATGACCTTGGCGTCGAGGAGTTCGCGCAGCTCCACCCGGCCCAGGAGCTCGTTGAGCAGGGTCGAATCCAGAGCCAGCGCGGCTGCCCGCCGCTCGGCGAGCGGGGAATCCCCCTCGTAGAGGAACTGCGCCACGTAGCCGAACAGCAGGGACTTGGCGAACGGCGACGGCTGCTGCGTGGTGGTCTGCACGATCCGCAGCTCCCGGCGCTCGATGGACGCCGCGATGTCTTTCAGCGCCGGGAGGTCATAGACATCCTGCAGGCATTCGCGGACCGTTTCCAGCACGATCGGGAAGCTCGGGTATTTCCGTGCGACATCCAGAAGCTGGGCAGAGCGTTGGCGCTGCTGCCACAGGGGCTGCCGTTTGCCGGGGTTCTGCCGTGGCAACAGCAACGCGCGGGCGGCGCATTCGCGGAAGCGGGAGGCGAAGAGGGCGCTGCCGCCGACTTCCGCAGTGACGATCTGCTCAAGTTCCTCCGGGTCGAACAGGAACAGCTCCGCTCCGGGCGGTTCGTCCTCCATCATGGGTACCCGCAGCACAATGCCGTCGTCGGCGGCCATGGCCGAGCCGTCCAGCCCATAGCGCTGGTGCAGGCGCTGCCCGACAGCCAACGCCCAGGGTGCGTGTACCGGCATGCCGAAGGGGCTGTGCAGGACCACGCGCCAGTCGCCGAGTTCGTCGTGGAAACGCTCCACCACCAGGGTTGTATCACTGGGCACCACTTCGGTGGCGAGCCGTTGTTCCGCGAGGTACTGGATCAGGTTGTTGGCCGCGAAATCGTCCAGGCCGCTGGCTTTGCACCGTTCCGTGGCCGGCCCGACGTCGGACGCGGACAGTTCGCGCACGAACGCGCCGAGCGCCCGGCCCAGATCCACCGGCCGCCCGAGGGAGTCGCCCTTCCAGAACGGGAGCTTTCCGGGCTGGCCGAAGGCGGGGGACACCAGGACCCTGTCGTGGGTGATGTCCTCGATTTTCCAGCTGGTGGCCCCCAGGGCGAAGACGTCGCCCACCCGGGATTCGTAGACCATCTCCTCGTCGAGTTCACCCACGCGCCGCCCGCCTTTGGCCGCGGCAGCAGCAGGGCTCGCCGCCCGGCCGTCGGCGCTCGCCCCGCGGGAGCCCCCACCGCCCGGGCCTTCCACTTCCGTGCCGATGATGTAGACGCCGAACAGGCCGCGGTCCGGAATGGTGCCGCCGGAGGTGACGGCCAGCCGCTGGGCGCCGGGCCGCCCTTCAATGGTGCCGGCGTTGCGGTCCCAGATGATGCGGGGCCGCAGCTCCGCGAATTCATCCGAGGGGTAGCGCCCGGCCAGCAGGTCCAGGGTGGCTTCAAAGGCCGAGCGGGGCAGGGAAGCGAACGGGGCGCTGCGGCGGACGGTGGAGAACCATTCCTCCACGTCGATGGACCCGAGCGCGGTGGCTGCGACGGTCTGCTGGGCCAGGATGTCCAGCGGGTTCGCGGGGACGAACAGCCGTTCGATCTTGCCCGCGAGCATCCGTTCGACCGTAATGGTCGTGTGCACCAGGTCCGCCCGGTGCTTGGGGAAGAGCACGCCCTGGGAGATCTCCCCGACCTGGTGGCCGGCACGGCCCACGCGCTGCAGCCCGCTGGCGACCGAGGGCGGGGACTCCACCTGGACGACGAGGTCCACGGCGCCCATGTCGATTCCAAGTTCCAGGGACGACGTGGCGACGACGCAGCGCAGCCGCCCGGATTTCAGGTCGTCCTCGATGAGGGCCCGCTGGTCCTTGGACACAGAGCCGTGGTGGGCGCGGGCGAGCACCGGGTCGGCGCCGGCCGTGCTGCCGGCCTGGGCCATCATGTGGGCGGGCGTCGCGGTCGAGGTGCCGGTTGCGGCCGGTCTCGGCCGGGCATCGGGGCCGCCGGAGGGTTCCCCGGGCTCCCCGAAATCCGGAGGCGGACCGCCGAGCTCGTCCCAACCGGCGCCCGCCGCCATCAGCTGGCGCTCGGCATAGATCTCGTTGAGCCGGGCGGTCAGCCGTTCCGCGAGCCGACGGGAGTTCGCGAACACGATGGTGGACTGGTTGGCCAGCACCAGGTCCACGATCTTCTCCTCCACATGCGGCCAGATCGAGGCCTGCGGCTGGAGCCCGGAAGCCGGACCGGAGTCGAAGGCCCCCGCCGCCCCCTGAAGATCGGACATGTCCTCCACCGGAACAGAAACCGTCAGGTCCCAGTTCTTCTTCGACGGCGGCGCCACGATTTCGACGGGTGCCGCGCCGGCCAGGAACTGCGCCACGAGTTCTTTGGGCTCCACCGTGGCCGAGAGCCCGATCCGTTGTGCGGGTTTGGGCAGCAGCGCGTCGAGGCGTTCCAGCGATACGGCCAGGTGCGCCCCCCGCTTGGTGCCCGCGACGGCGTGCACCTCGTCCACGATGATCGTGTCCACTTCACTCAGGGTCTCCCGCGCCTTGGAGGTGAGCATCAGGAACAGCGACTCGGGCGTGGTGATGAGGATGTCCGGCGGGTTGCTGAGCAGCGCGCGGCGGTCCGACGCCGGGGTGTCGCCGGAGCGGACGCCCACGGTGATCAACGGGGCAGGCAATCCGAGACGTTTCGCGGTCTGGGTGATGCCGATGAGTGGCGCGCGGAGGTTCCGTTCGACGTCGACACCCAACGCCTTCAGCGGTGAGATGTACAGCACCCGGGTGTTCCGCTTCGGTGCCTTGCGGCGTGTGCCCTTAGCGGGGGCGAGGCCGGGGAGTTCCTCGGGCGCTTCGGGAGCGGAGACGAGCAGCCGGTCCAGTGCCCAGAGGAACGCCGCGAGGGTTTTGCCGGAGCCGGTCGGCGCCACCACCAAGGCGTGTGAACCGGAGGAGATTGCGTTCCACGCACCGTTCTGGGCCGGGGTGGGCGCGGTAAAGGCGCCCAGGAACCAGTCCCTGGTCGGACGGCTGAATCGGTCCATGGCGTCGGCCGCGAGTGTGCCGCCGGCGAGCTGCTGCCCCTTCATTCCTCCATCATGCCCTACGGCACCGACAGTATTCCGCGGGGGCAGCGCGGCCAGTCCCGGGGGAGCTGAACGGAGCTCGCTGCCCCGCTCCGCTGAGTGCCCAGGTCCAGATCGTGCCCTGATCTAGCCGGGGGAACCTACTTGGCCTGGAAGGCGCCGACGGTCAACAGGTCGATGCCGGTGTTGCTGCAGGCGTCCAGGGGGTGGGCGACGAATACCGAGGAGGTGTCTTCCGGGGGGTAGATCCGGAAGCCGGCCGCCGGGGTCCGGGAGCAATCCGGGTAGTTGCCGGCCTGGGTGTAACGCAGCGTCGCGGTGCCGGCCTTCCCGGGAGCGAGCAAAACTTCCGTGACCGGGGTGGCGTCGTCGCGGGTGGCCGCGGCCCCGATGGGGTCGCCATTTGCGTCTGCAGTCAGGGAGACCCCGGGGTAGCCCTTGAGCACGCAGGGTTCGGCCCCGGAGTTTGTCAGGATCAGCTGCATGTAAACGCTGCCCGCTGCACCGCCCCCGGTGGAATCCGTGGTGGCCTTGAGGCCGGCCGACTTGCACGTGGCGGGCCCGGCCTGGGCTGCTGTAGACGAGGGGGGAGCCGCCGGCGGTGGGGACGACGTCTCAGCCGCGGAAGTCGTGGGGGCGGCAGAACCTTGGGGCGACGGAGAGCTTGGTGTGGCGGACGCCGATCCACTTGCAGCCGGAGCGGCGGCATTGCTGCAGCCACCGAGCAGAAGCACTGCGGCGGCTGCTGCCGTTGCGAGTGCCAGTCCGTTATTAATTCGGTGAGCCGTCATGGCACCACTCTTACGCCACAAGTGGGCTTAGTCAACGACGCCGCGTGAGCGGGCTCGGATTGTTGACCGGATTGTGATTTCCGAACATCGGCCCAGCAATCCGGGTCAGCCTCGCGAAGGTCGCCGGTGGGGGAGGGGGAACGGACTCCGGTTCGTCGCGGTGCCGGCGGCGTCGCAGCTCCAGGGCTAGGCTCTCCTCGCCGCGGGCCATAGCCCAGCGGTGGTTGGCGGCGAAGGCAGGTTTCAGCAGCCAGCTCAGGCGTCTGAGGATGGGCTTAGCCGCGCGGACGCGCCAGCGGTAGGTGATGACGGTTTCCGGTCCGTCCTGCTCAAAGGTCCACCGGCCCGTTCCGTTCAGGTCACCGGCTGCGGTGAGCGCGAACCCGTGGTTGGTGACCGGTTCGGTGACCGTCAGGGTCCAGCGCAGCGTATAAGGCAGCCATCCTTTGGTGTGGAGCGCGACTGGCCTCGGGAGTCCTGTCCGCGCGGCGTCCACGGGCTCCGGTGCCGGGACCACGCCGAGGTAGACCGAGGGCCACCAGCGAGGCAATGTGGTGGCGTCGCCGAGTACGCCCGCCACCTCCTCCGGCGTTCCCGCCACCCGCCATACCGTCCGGAAGTCGTAGTCTGCGCTTCCCACCGGGACCTCCTGCTTGTTGATCCGAGGCCGGGTGCTGTCGTGTCCGGACCGCTGGGCTAGACCGTACTCAGCCGGCCAGACGCGGTCAATGGCCTGGCTGTCCGCTTCAGCAGGAATACCTAGGCGGCGTCACCATTGCCCTGGACGGGGTCGACGGCGGTGCTCTGCCGTCGCACTACAGCCTCCCGCCGGGTCAGCAGGTCTACGTGCAGCCGGACATGCTCACGAACACCGAGTCCACCATCAAGGATCTGTTCGGAAAAGTGCAGGAGAACCTGCGCAGCCACAAGGGCGATCAGCGGCCGGACCACATGTAAACCAAGCAGCCGGCCCTTGGCCGAACCAGGCCTCTGCTTCCCTTGTTTGAATGGCGGCAGCGGCCTTGCTCTTGATGGCAAAAGTGACCGCCATCTGGTTGCTTGTGACCCTGTTTCTGGCAGTATCGGGGGGCCTACAATAAAGCCCTCATAACCCCCGCGTTATCGAGATTCCTTCAAGGATGGTTGAGGATAAGCGAACGGGGAATACGTTGCTATCTTTCAAGCAGTTGAATCCTGACCGCACTAATTCTCATAGGCCGAGTGCGGCCGGTACCGCTTTGGCCGTCGCATTCGCCGTCGGATTGTCCTTGCTTGGCGCTCCTCGGTCGGACGCCAGCAGCACCACAGTTAAAGTGGCTTCTTTCAACGTCGACTCAGCGTGGCGCGATGTGTCCCAGCCGGAGATACCGAACTGGGATCTCCGTGTAGTCGGGGTTAAGAACATCATCAACACGATCAAGCCTGACGTGATCGGCATCCAGGAGGCGCCGAACATCTGGATCGGGGCCCGCTCTTACACCCAGGCCTCGGACATCCAGCGGATGACCAGCTACGCCCTCTACCAGCCCGCCGATGGTGCAACCGAGCCGATCCCAATCCTCTGGCGCGCGGGCCGCTTTGATCTGGCTGCTGCGGGCTACAAGATTTTCGAGTACAGGCCGTATCCGGTCTTTGGCCGCGCCATGACCTGGGTCAAGCTGAAGGCGAAGGCGACGGCGAAGGAATTCTTCGTCTTCAACACGCACTTTGAGCACGGCGTCGACCAGCAGGCCGCCCGCGACTCCGAAGCGGCGATGCTCTCCGCAGAGATCCTGCAGGTAAATCCAGGCGGCCTGCCGGCGTTCGTGACGGGTGACTTCAACGCCTCGGCAAGCAGCTCCGCGCCGCAGACCGCCCAGCTTGGTGCCATCGGGTACGCGGACAGCTTCGACGGCACCGCCGCCCGAATGCATTCCGAGTTCAAGACCTACAACGAATACACACTGGGCGTCGTCGGGTCTTCCCGCATTGACCAGGTGTATTTCGCTGCCGGCAACTCCAGTGTCAGTTATTGGGAGAACTGGCTGCCTTACGGCGACCAGGTGGTCGGTGGACGACCGCCGTCGGACCACGACCTGATTTATACGATCGCCGCGATCCGGTAGTGCCGATAAGGCCTCGTTGCCTTCGCACCCACCTTGGTGCATCATCATCTTCTTAGCGTCATTTGGAGAATCATGAACGTCCGTCAGGACATCCGGGGCAGCGTGAGAGCGCTTATGCCCGGGCCGGGAATTGATCTATGGCGGGCCGTGACTTCCGTGGCTCTCGCGGCCGGCCTGCTGCTGGTGGGGCCTGCTAATCCGGCCATACCACCTGCCGCACGCTTTGTGCCGGACGAGTCGGCGGCCCCCTACCGCGCGACCCTCCGCACCGCTATCCAGGGGCTGGCTGTGTCAGACGAGGAAAACGTGGGCTACGACAGGGACCGTTACTTCGGCCAGTGGGCGGACGCCGACGGTGACTGCCGGAACACCCGGCAGGAAGTACTGGCCGCAGAGAGCCAGACCCGCCCCTCCTACTCGAAAGACGGCTGTGAGGTGACCGGGGGACGATGGGTGACCACGTGGGACAACCGGATCCACACGTCCCCTTCAACCGTGCAGATCGACCACACCGTACCCGTCCATGAAGCGTGGGGCTCCGGCGCGAGGTACTGGTCCCAGTCCCGGCGGGTGGCCTACCTCAACGACCTGGGAGACCCACGCGCCCTGACTGTTCAGACCACAGAGCTCAACGTGGAAAAGAACGGTGCAAGCCCCCAGTACTGGATGCCACCGGCGAACCGCTGCACCTACATCGAACAGTGGGTGGCGGTGAAAATCCGGTGGGGACTCACAGTCAATAGCGGGGAAAAAATGACGCTGCTCCGCTACGCGAATGCCTGCCCCAACGTTCTCCTGACCGTGCGCCGGGTCTAGAGACAGGTCCAATACGGCGCCCTCCGCTTCAGAGTTTCAGGCGCTTCAGTGAGACAGCCCAGGCAAAGCAAAAGGCCCCGCCACGCGAGGCGGAACGGCCATGACTTTAGTCCTTGGTGCTGAAGGCGGCGTCGAAGGAGGTGTTCGACGCCGGGAAGTCGAACTTTTTGAGGTTGGCGAGGGCTTCGGGGGCGCCGTGGAGGCGGTCCATGCCGGCGTCTTCCCACTCAACGGAGATGGGGCCGGTGTAGCCGATCGCGGACAGGGCGCGGAAGGAGGATTCCCAGGGCACGTCGCCGCGTCCGGCGGAGACGAAGTCCCAGCCACGGCGCGGGTCGCCCCAGGGCAGGTGGGAGCCCATCACGGTGTTCCGGCCGGTGGGGCGGAGCTTGGTGTCTTTGCAGTCCACGTGGTAGATCCGGTCCTTGAAGTCCCAGATGAAGGAGACCGGGTCGATGCCTTGCCACATGAAGTGGGACGGGTCCCAGTTCAGCCCGAATGCCTCGCGGTGGCCGATCGCTTCGAGGGTGCGGACGGTGGTCCAGTAGTCGTATGCGATCTCGGAGGGGTGGACTTCGTGGGCGAAGCGGACGCCGCACTCGTCGAAGACGTCCAGGATGGGGTTCCACCGGTCGGCGAAGTCCTGGTAGCGCGGCCTCGATCACCTTTTCCGGGACGGGCGGGAACATCGCGACGTACTGCCAGATGGAGGAGCCGGTGAACCCGACGACGGTGTCCACGCCCAGTGCCTTGGCGAGCCGTGCGGTCTGCTGCATCTCCTCCGCCGCGCGCTGACGGACGCCTTCGGGGTCGCCGTCGCCCCAGACCTTGGACCCGACGATGGCTTCGTGGCGGAAGTCGATGGGGTCATCGCAGACGGCCTGGCCTTTGAGGTGGTTGGAGATGGCCCAGACCTTGAGGTTGTACTTTTCCAGCACGGCGAGCTTGGACTCGACGTAGCCGGGCTCGTCCCAGCGCCAGGCGTCCAGGTGGTCGCCGGAAACGGCGATCTCCAGGCCGTCGTAGCCCCAGCCGGAGGCGAGCCGCGCGACTTCCTCGAAGGGCAGGTCGGCCCACTGGCCGGTGAAGAGGGTGAACGGGCGGGGCATCTTGTGTCCTTTGCTGGTCTGGTCCGGAAGGTCAGGGGAGGGGATTAAGGGGAGTTACGGAGAAGGGGACGGCCAGGAGTGGCTCCACCTTTTTCACGAATTCCTTGACGTGGTTCTCGTCGTTGTGGGCCTTCAGGTCTTCGGAACGGGACCATCCTTCGAAAAGTACGAACGTTCCGGGTCCGTGGGCGTCGGCGAAAACTGTGTAGTGCAGGCATCCCGGGTCCTTGCGGCTTACCGTTTGCAGGGTCAGGAGTGCTTCCTGAAGATCGGCTTCGTGTCCGGCTTTGGCGATGAAGACCGGCATGAGCCAGACTTCTTCGGTGCTGTGGCGGGTCAGGAGGGGTTCGGTCATCTTGGGTCCTTGACGGTCCTGGGGGAGGGGCGGCGGGGCACCGCCCCTCCCGAGGTGGATGGGTCAGGCGTTGATCTGCGGGACGTCGACCCATGATTCTTTGGCAGCGGACTCGACGATGGCGTCGTCGATCAGGGCGACCTGGTAGCCGTCTGCGAAGCTGGGGCTTACGCTGCCCCCTTCTGCGATGGCTTTGAAGAAGTCATAGGCTTCGATGATCTTCGTTTCGCCGTAACCGATGCCGAGCGCCGGAATGGGCCAGAGCCCTTCTCCGTACGGGTGGGCCGGACCGGTGTAGACCGTGCGGAATCCGCGCCGGTCGGCCTGGTCGGAGGCGAAGGACACCTGCAGTTCGTCGCGCCGTTCGTAGTTGAAGACGATGCTGCCTTCGGTTCCGTGAATTTCGAAGGTGATGTAGTTGTTCCTGCCGTGCGCGTTGCGGGTCGCCTCCACGGAGCCAACGGCTCCGTTCGCGAAGCGGATCATCGTCATGACTTCATCATCGACATCAACCTGGCCCCGCGGACCTTCCCCGCCCCGTACGGTGCCGAGTGCGTCCGCCCCGCCCGTTTGCAACGGCCGCTCCGGGATCCAGGTCGACATGACGGCATTGACAGCGCTGAACTCGCCGACGAGGTAGCGGGCCATGTCGATGACATGTGTCGCTATGTCGCCAAGGGCGCCGGAACCTGCGATGGATTTCTGGAAGCGCCAGGACAAGGGGGAGTTAGGGTCAGCGCTCCAGTCCTGCAGGTAGGTTCCGCGGAAGTTCAGGATCTGGCCGATGGCCCCTTCCTCGATGTATTTCTTTGCCAGCGCTACTGCCGGGGTGCGCCGGTAGTTGAAGGCGACCATGTGGACGATGTTCTTGTCTTTGACGGCGTCGTACATGGCCTTGGATTCCTCACCGGTGCGCGCCAGGGGCTTTTCGCAGATGATGTGCTTGCCTGCTTCAGCGGCGGCGATGGCGATCTCGGCATGGAGGTGGTTTGGCGTGGCAATGTCTACGACGTGGATGTCTGGATCTTCGATGATGCTGCGCCAGTCCGAGGTGGAGTTTTCGAAGCCGAAGCGGCGGGCGGCTTCGGCGGCCAGGTCCGGAGTGGCCTCCGCGATGACCTTGCGGACCGGGAGCGCCGGTGCTGGCCAAAAGAACATGGGCATAGCGGCGTAAGCGAGGGAGTGGGCTTTGCCCATGAAGCCGCCTCCGATGAGGCCGACGTTGAGGTTCTGCATGTGAATCAGGTTCCCTTCAGAAAAAAGGCGGGAAGTGCCGGCTGTGGCTTTCCCTTGCGGTCAAAAAATCGGTTAGAGGAGTGTCTCGAGGTACTTCTTGCTGATTTCGGCAGCGGCTTTCGGGTCGCCGTCGTAGTTGTCGAGCTCGACCATGAGCCAGCTGTCGTATCCGCTTTCGCGGATGGCGGCGATGATGTCCGGGAAATCGAGTTCGCCTTCGCCAAGGGGCAGGAAGTTGAACGGGTCCTGCTGGAAGTCCTTGAGGTGGACATGCCGGATCCTGTCGGGGTACTTCCGGATGACTGCGGCCGGGTCTGCTCCGCCGGCTGCGAGATGGGCGGTGTCCGGGCAGAAGCCGATTCGGGTGAGCGGCATGAGCTTGTCCAGCTCGTCCGGGCTCTCGACGATGGTGCTCAGATGCGGGTGGTAGCTAGCGGACAGGCCAAAGCTCTCTGCGATGTCCGATACCCGGTCCAGCGCATGACCCAGGCGGTGGTAGTCGCCTTCGGTCGTTCCGGCCGCGCGCCGCGCTCCGCCCCCGACTACGAGCCGTTCCGCTCCGAAGGTCGCGGCCAATTCCGCGGCCCGGTGGATCCGGTGCATTTCGTCCGGGAGGATGTCCGTGTAAATGAAGTTCGCCCCGGTGTACACGCTGGCCAACGCGACGCCGTTACTGCTGAGGATCTCTTTAAGCTCTTCGGGCTTGTCGGCGTATTCCGCAAGGTTGCCGTCGAACATTTCAACGCCTTCGTAGCCGACAGATGCTATGTCCTGCACGGCATCCTTCATGGATCCGTGGGTCAGGTAGAAGAGGTCCTTGACGCTCGTCACGCCTTGGGGATGTCCGACGACCCCGCCCCAGGTGATGGAACAGTAACCAAGTTTCATTGTTTTTGCCTTTCAACTGCGGAGGAAGACTTAAGTAGTTCGAGGGGATTGTCAACGCTGGGGACGTCCACCCATGACTGCTGCGCAGCGGAGCTGACGAGTGCGTCAGTCAGGAGGGCTGCCCGCAGACCGTCCCGGAACGTGGGAAGGCCCTCGGGTTCCTGTCCCTGGACAGCCGCATACACGTCTGCGACGAAGGCGTTGAAGCAGTCCTGGTATCCCTGAGGATGGCCCGGAGGGAGTTTCGCGTACCGTCGGCCGCCCGGAGTGGCAAGAGTTTGCGGGCCGACGGCGATTTTAGAAGTGGACTCTGTGCGGCCCACGTGCAGGGTGTCCGGCCGCTCCTGATTGAAGCTGAATGATGCTTCGGTTCCATCAAAGGAGAACCACAGGCGGTTTTTCCGGCCGGGGCTGACCTGGCTGACCACCAGGGAACCGGTGGCTCCCTTTTCGGTCTCGAACAGGAGCGTAGCCCCGTCCTCGGTCGCAACGGACGATAACTGTCCGCCACTTTCGCGTTGGTCATACGCCCGGCTGGTCCTGGCCACAAGCCTGGTTATCCTGTGTCCTGTAGTGAATTCCATCAGGTCACACCAGTGCACGCCGATGTCACCGAACGCCCTCGATGTTCCTCCGAGCGTGGAATCGACCCGCCAGTTCGTGGCTTCTGCGCCGACTAGCCAATCCTGCAGATACGAGCCGTGCAACAGCCAGAGGTGGCCGGCCTCGCCGCGGCTAATCCGATCGCGTGCTTCGCGAATTGCCGGATAGAACCTGTAGACGAACGGTACGGCCGTAACCACTCCTGCACGGTCCGCGAGGTCTGTCAGTTCCTGTGCGTCCTGCACGCTGGTAGCGAGGGGTTTCTCGCAGACTACGGCTTTCCCCGCGGCGATGGCCTTGCGGGCGAGGTCGGCATGGGTCGCGTTCGGGGTACAGATATGAACGACATCCACGTCGTCGCGTCCGATCAGCGCCTCAGGAGACGCGGCAGCGGTCCGCGCACCGAGGCTGACGGCTGCCGCCTCCCCGGAAGCCTGGCTGCTTCCGGCGACTGCACTGACTTCGCCCCCTGCTGCGCGCACTGCGTGCGCGTGGACGGACCCCATAAATCCTGTGCCGATGATTCCGGAACGTAGCTTGGCGGTCATAGGTTCTACTTCTTCCGGGCGAGGGCGACGGCCAGGATGATGATGGCGCCGCGGACCACCTGCTGCTGGCTGCTGTCGAGTCCGGCCAGAATCAGTCCGTTGTTGATCAGGCCGATCAGCAAGGCCCCGAAGAGGGTTCCGATGATGGAGCCGAATCCGCCGAAGAGGCTGGTTCCACCCAGGATGACGGCGGCAATGGCGGAGAGTTCGTCACCGGCGCCCCACTGGAACCGGCCCGACTGGAGGCGGCCGGCGTAAAGCATGCCCGCGACGCTTGCGACCATGCCCGAGATGAGGAGCACCTGGAATTTAATGCGCTTGGTGTTGATGCCGGTGAACTCCGCGGCGTTGCGGTTGCCTCCTGTCGCCAGGACCTGCCGGCCGAACCTGGTGCGGTTCAGGACGACGGCGCCGATGGCGACGAAGATGGCGCTCCAGACGACAAGGCCAGGAACGGGGCCGAAGTTGCCGGACCCGAACAGCATGTTGAACGTATCGCTCAGAATCGGCTGCGGCGCTGAGGCGGTGATCCACTGCGCGACGCCGACGGCTATCCCGAGCATGCCGAGAGTCACCAGGAAGGAGGGGATGCCTAGGAGGCTGACCAGGGCACCGTTGATCGATCCGACCACGAGCCCGACGGCGAGGCCGGCAAGGATGCCGGGGATCAGGCCCCATTGGGAGAGTGCCATGGCCGTGCAGACACTGGAGAGGCCAGCGACGGATCCGACGCTCAGGTCGATCTCCGCGCAGGCGATCACATAGGTCATGCCTACTGCGATGACGGTGATGGTGGCCGTCTGCCGGAAGATGTTCAGCAGGTTGTTCGGCGAGAGGAAGCCCTGGTCACGCAGGAGGACGGCGAAGAAAAGGAAGACGACGACGAAGCCGATATAGATGACATAGCGGCGCCAGTCGAGTTCTTTCAGGATGGTGCCGAAATTACGGGGTGCCACGGTGTCCCGGGGCGCGATGGTGTTTGCCTTGCTCACTGTTCAGACTCCCTGGACTGCAAGTTGGAGATATTCCTCGTCAGCAATTTCGCTGCGGGGGATGTCGCGGATGATGGAGCCGTCCCTGAGGACGAGGACGCGGTCGCTGACCGCGAGTAGTTCGGGGTACTCGGAGGAGATGACGATGACGGCTTTGCCGGCACTGGCCAACTCACGGATCATGTCCAAAATTTCGCTTTTGGTGCCGATGTCAACACCGGCGGTTGGCTCGTCCAGAATCAGGATGTCCGGGTCGGTGCCCAGCCACTTGGCGATGACAACCTTCTGCTGGTTGCCGCCCGAGAGCAGGCGCACCGGTCGGTGGGGGTGTGCGACCTTGACGGCGAACCTCTTAATCAGTGATGAGGACAACTGCTTGCCCTTGGTTCCATCCAGAAGCGGTCCCCGCTGAATCTGCCCGAGCAACGGCAGCAGCAGGTTGTCTTGGACGGAGTGCTCCAGGACGAGACCTTGGGCCCTGCGGTCCTCCGGGACCAGGGCGACGCCCGCAGTGATGGCCTGCTGTGGTGAAGTGAGATTGACCTTTTTGCCCCGGAGGAGGATTTCGCCGCTGTCCACTTTGTCAATGCCGAAGAGTGCCCGGGCAAGTTCAGTTCGTCCGCTGCCCATCAGTCCCGCCAGTCCCAGGATCTCGCCGGGCCGGAGTGCGAAGGAAACGTTCCGGACCCGGTCTCCGGCGTTCAGCCCGCGCACCTCCAGGAGCGGTTCCCCGTCGGGAGCCACATGACGGGCGCGGTAGGAAAGCTGGCCCTCGATTTTCTTGCCGACGATCCCCTCTACAATCTGCTCGGGGGTGACATTGGTAAGCGGCTCGGTGAGGAGGTGGCGGCCGTCGCGGAGGATGGTGATCCGGTCCGCGAGCCTGTACACCTCGTCCATGCGGTGCGATATGTAAATGATTGAGATGCGCCGCTGCTTGAGACGGTCGATCAGATCGAAGAGCGCTTCGGACTCGTGCCGGGCCAAACTGGCGGTCGGCTCATCCATGATCAGCACTGTGGCGTTCTGTGCAAGGGCTTTGGCGATCTCGGTCAGCTGCCAGTATGCGGTGCCAAGACGGGAGACCTCCGCACGGGGGTCGACGTCGACCTCCATTTCGGAGAAGACTTCCTTGGCGCGCCTTACTGCTGCGCGGTCATCAATGAACCCGCCCTTCCCGAGCGGTTCAGCTGCGAGGAAGATGTTCTGGGCAACGGTGAGGCTCGGTACGAGGCTGAATTCCTGGAAAACCATACCGATGCCGGCGGCCTTCGCGTCCTGGATCGAGTTGATGGAGGCCGGTTTGCCTCCGATGAGGATCTCTCCGGCGTCTGCCTGGTAGACGCCCTGCAGGATCTTCATGAGCGTGGACTTACCGGCCCCGTTGCCGCCGGCGAGTGCGTGGACCTCGCCCTTCCGGACGTCGAAGCCGACATCCTTCAGCACGGAGACGCCGTTGAAGCCCTTGGAAATCGAGCGCATCTCGACGACATTGTCTGCGGTGTTCATTGTTGCCCTTTCGGCGCGGTGCGGGGGTAGCCCCCCGCACCGTCGGGTCTGGCTACTTCTTGAGGGACTCTTGAATGTCCTTTGGAGCGTCCTCGTGGTAAACCTGCTTCCAGGCCTCGAGGACGTTAGAGTGGTCAACCGGGAGGGCACTCAGTGCCACATATGCCGGCGCTTCCTTACCGATAAGCGCTCCCGCAGCCAGCCGGGCTTCCGTGACACCCTGGTCGAACGGAACCTGGGCACCGAGGCCGACAACGAGTTCGTTCTTGGCCAGGGCGATGGCGACGTTCTTGCCGAGGTCCTCGGTGGCAATCTTCAGATCCTGCCGGCCGGCGGCACGCGCCGCGGCCATGACGCCTTCTGCGGGAACGTCCCACACCGCCCAGATGCCGGACAGGTCGGCGTACTTGCTCAGCATGGCGTTCGCAGAGGCCTGGGCGTCTCCAGCGAAGTCGGGCCCAGCGATGCCCTTCTCTTCGACGATCTGGATCTCCGGGTATTCCTTCGTGATTGTTTCCTTGAATCCCTGGTAGCGCTGCTTGGTCACGAAGAAGTCGGCCTGGTGGAAGATAAGTCCGATTTTCCCCTTACCGCCGAGCGCTTTGGCCATCTGGTGGGCGGAGACGACACCGTTGCCATAGTTGTCTGCAGAAACAACGGAGACGTAGTCCTTGCCGGCAGTCAGTCCCTGGGGGATGTTGTCCATGAAGACGAGCTTCGTGCCGGCGGCGGCGGCTTTCTTGTATGCGGAGGCTGTGGCCACAGGGTCCGTGGGGATGGAGACGACGACGTCCGGGTCCTGCGTCATGACCGTCTCGATGTCCGAAACCTGCTTGTCCGGCTTGAAATTCGCGTCGGTTGTGGCGATGACCTTGATGCCGAGCTTTTCGAATTCGCTCTTGAGTCCATTGACCTGGGCCGTGGCCCAGTCGTTGCCGCCGTAGTGCATGACGATTGCAGCTTTGGCGTTGAGTCCCTTGATCTTCTCTATCTCTTCGGGCGTCAGGTCTGCAGCGGATGCGGGGGAGGGCGTCTCGCCGTTGGGGCCTTTGCTCAAGACCTGTCCCTTGATCTTGTCGAGGGCGAGCTGAGCCTTTTCAGACACGCCGGCGTCCGGAGCGTTTGACGCGCCCGTTGTCGAACTGCTGCAAGAGGCGACGGAAAGTGACAGGGCTGCGGCCAAGGCCACAAAGGGAAGCCTGCGGATCATCATTGTTCTCCAGTGCTTTGAGGGGATGGATGGGTTGGTGGTTCGGATGGATCAGGCGAGGGCTGTGGCCAGTGCCGCCGGAACAGGCGACAGGACGAGCCCTCCCGCGGCGGAGGCTGTGCGGATAGCACCGGCCTTATCTGAAGCCCCAAGGAGCGCTTCTGCGTGTACTTTGTCGACAAAGAAGCCCAGCGAACATGGCCCATGGTGGGCTTGAACCCACTTCACAGCCTCGCCTGCTGCTTTTGTCATGTCGCCGGCAGTTTGGGCAGCCGGGCCGTCAATGGTGGACACCGTTGCGGCCGCGCCTGAGTCGTCGACGGTGATGACCAGGCTCGCCCACAGGAGATTGCCAAGGAAGATGCCCGCGACAGCCGAGGAGCCGGCGGAGACGAAGGTTCGGACAGCCCCGGCGAGATCATCGCGTGCGGCATCTGTCAGGAACACTTCTAGATTTCTCCACTGGGCCTGGTCGATATCCCGAGGCCCAGCGGTGGGATCGAGCGCGAGTGCGTCGACGATGGTGTCGGCCATTTGCGCTCCTTCCTCGTTGAATTTCACTGCTGCGTAGCCGTTCCTGAAAGACCGTGAACGTTTACGCTTCCGAAATCGTAAACGTTTACGGAACGACGTGTCAAACATCACTGCAGCCGATCCGTCAGGACCCGGGAAAGTCGCACGGTCGTAAGATTGGTAAGCACAGGACCCACATCGGCTGGGTCCGGGCGGTGCACGACAGGAGAGAGCGTGAAAGGCATAGCGGTTCCACGGGGGGCGAATGCGAGGCCTTCGGACGCCACATTGCGGAGGAAGCCGACCATTAACGATGTGGCACAGATTGCCGGCGTTTCCTTCGGCACGGTCTCACGGGTACTCAATGACGCACCGGATGTCAGCGCGGCAACCCGGCAACGCGTCTTGCAGGTCATTAAGGACATCGGGTACCGCCGGAACCGGGCAGCGACCGCGCTGGTCACCAACCGGTCGACGTCCATCGGCCTACTCTCTGACGGCTCTCCGCGATTCGGCCCGGTGGGGACGCTCATGGCCCTGGAAAACGTTGCGCGGAAGAAGGGCTACGCCACCACGGTCATCAGTGTCGAGCAACCCTATGAAGAGTCCGTGCAGGCCGCCCTCGATACCCTGGACGATACCGGCGTAGGGGGAATCATCGTCGTCGCACCCTTGGTGGACATGGCATCAGCTGTGTGGAATGCCTCATGCCGCGTCCCAGTGGAGATGATAGCGGCCGGAGCGTCATCGACTCCCAACGTCTTCACATACTCCGAAAACCAGGAACTCGGAGCCAGGCTGGCCACCCAGCACCTCATTGACCTCGGCCACACTGACATCGCCCACCTCGCCGGCTCTATGGACTGGTTTGACGGGCGGGTGCGCAAGCGTGGATGGGAGGCTGCGCTGCGTGACGCCGGACTGCCGGCAGGGCTCTGCATGGAGGGCGACTGGAGCCCCGGATGGGCCTACGAGACCGGCCTCCAGCTAGTCCGGGAGGGCAAGGTCCCGCAGGCAATCTTCACAGCCAGCGACCACACCGCCCTCGGTCTCATACGCGCATTCGCCGAAAACGGCGTCCGCGTCCCGGACGACGTCAGTGTCGTCGGCTTTGACGATATCGAAGGTTCAGACTATTTTCTGCCGCCCCTGACCACAGTCCGCCAGGACTTCACCGCGTTGGCACTCATGAGCATGGAAGTGCTTATCGGTGCAATGGAAGGGCGGGAGGTAGACCGTACGCCGATCGCGCCGACACTTGTTGTACGCAGTAGCTCCACCCGCGCCGCACCCCGCAAGGGGCACTGAGGAGGGCATGCCGCAACGTGCAAGGATGACGTGCGGGTGTCACCAGCACATGAGCTGCTGGTGACACCCGTGGTGGTCCGCCACCCTCGTCGCACAATGGTTGTCAGGCTGTGCGATGCTTTCGCAGCGCCCGGACGGCTGCAACAGCACCCAGGCCGGCGAGCACCCAGGGGCCGCCCACGATAATTGGGTCGATCCACTGGTGGTTGACGTCGGCGCGTTTTTGTCCGAACCGGGAGCGGACACCGTGGCGGGAGAACTCGCTGAGCACCCCTGTTTCGGTGATGGGGTTGTCGGGGTGCAGGGTGGCAAAGGACTTCACGTGGTGTTCCCAGGCGTCCACCCGGTCGGCCGCGACAAGCAGCAACCAGTGCGCGGCCCTGCCCTCGCTGTACTTGTAGGCGTACTTCCGGATGACCCCCGATATCCCGGCAGGCGGTGTCGATGTGCCGAAAACGGGGGGCAGGAAGGCGTGCTCGACGGAACGCTCCCGGGGGTATTTCTCCGGCTGGCGTTCCGGGAAGTCCCAGCGCGCGCCGGTCTCGATTCCGGGTTGCTCCCGGGGGTAGGAGGGCCGGTCGGCTGGGTCGAGGTCCGCGCCCCATCCGGGGATCTGTGCCCGCAGGTCTTCCGCAGACTTCTTAAGGGCGGGTTTGCCGGCGATGTAGGGTGTGGCTATTTCAGTCATGGTGTGCTTCCCTTCACGACTGGTCGGCGACAACGAGCGGCTTGATGATGTTGTCCAGTTTGGCGGAGAACATGTGGTATCCCTCGGCGATGTGTTCCAGCGGGATACGGTGGGTGACGATGTCGCTGGGTTTCAGGTATCCGTTGCGGATGTGTTCGAAGAGCCGCGGCCACTGGCGTTTGACCGGGCACTGGTTCATGCGCAGCGTCAGGCCCTTGTTCATGGCGTCGCCGAACTTCACGGCGCTGAAGATCGGGCCGTAGGCGCCCACAACGGATACGGTGCCGCCTTTGCGGACGGAGTCGATGGCCCAGTTGAGTGCGACGGGGGAGCCGCCCTGCAGTTTGAGCTTGCTGCTGGTGACGTGCTGGAGGAAGTTTCCGTCCGCTTCGGCCCCCACGGCGTCAATCACGACGTCGGCGCCGAGGAAATCGGTCTCCTTCTTCAGGTGCACCACGATGTCCTTGTACTCCGCGAAGTTGAACGTCTCGGCATGGGCGAAGCTGCGGGCTTTTTCAAGTCGATAATTGAGGTGGTCAACCACGATCACCCGCCCTGCCCCCATCAGCCAGGAGGACTTGGCGGCGAACAGCCCCACCGGGCCTGCGCCGAACACCACCACGGTGTCGCCCTCCACGATGTCCCCGAGTTGGGCGCCGAAGTAGCCTGTGGGGCATGCGTCTGTGAGCAGCACCGCGTCCTCCTCGTCCATCCAGTCCGGAATCTTCGATGGCCCCACATCCGCAAAGGGGACGCGGACGAATTCGGCCTGGCCGCCGTCGTAACCTCCGCAGGTGTGGGAGTAGCCGTAGATGCCGCCCACGGCCGTGGCATTGGGGTTGACGTTGTGGCAGTTGGAGTACAGGCCGCGGGCGCAGAAGTAACAGGAGCCGCAATAGACGTTGAACGGCACCATCACGCGGTCACCTACCGCCACGTTCTGCACCGAGGATCCCACCTCATGCACTGTCCCCACAAACTCGTGCCCGAACGTCATGCCCACCCGGGTGTCCGGCATCATGCCGTGATAGAGGTGCAGGTCGGACCCGCAAATGGCGCCCTTGCTGACCCGCACGATGGCGTCGTTCGGGTGTTCGATCTTCGGGATGTCTTTCTCTTCGACCCGTACTTTGTACGGGCCCCGGTAAACCATTGCTCGCATCAACACCACATCCCGGAAGTTGTTGTTTGTTTCGACATCGGAATTTCTCCTCTTCGTGCTCTCTTAGGCGCTGGCGGGGTGGAGGACAACTTTTGTCCAACCGTCTTCACGGTTGTCGAAGTTCCTGTAGCCCTCGGGGGCCTGGTCAAGTGGTAGCTCGTGGCTGACGATGAAGGAGGGAGTGGCCTTTCCGCCTGCGACGAGGTCGCGCAGGGCGCGGTTGTACTTCTTGACCGGACACTGGCCGGAGCCCATAGTCTGTCCCTTGAACCAGTAGTTCCCGTAGTCAAAGGCCACCTGGCCCTGCTTGGCGAGTTCGTCGGGGCCTCCGGGGTCCTGGGGCAGGAACACGCCAACCACGCCGATGCCGCCGACGAAGCGTACGGAGTCCACGAGCCGGTTCAGGGTCATGTTGGGGTGTTCGGTTCCGCCGGTGTCGTGGGCCTGGTAGCCGACGCATTCGCAGCCACGGTCCGCGCCGAAGCCCATAGTCTGGTCCTTGACGAATTCGACGGGGTCCACTTCGGCGTCATTGACAGGGATGGCGCCGATCTTTTCGGCCAGCTTAAGCCGGTCGGGTTGGCGGTCAACGACCATGACTTTGCCGGCGCCTTTGAGGGTGGCTGAGTAGGCGGCCATGAGCCCGACGGGTCCGGCGCCGTAGATCACGACGGAGTCGCCCGGGTAGACCCCGGCCATCTCGGTGGCGTGCCAGCCGGTGGGGAAGATGTCGGCGAGCATGACGTAGTCGACTTCTCGCTCCGCGGCGTCCTCGCCCAGGCGCAGGCAGTTGAAGTCCCCGTAGGGCACGCGCAAATATTCGGCTTGTCCGCCCTGGTATGGACCCATGTCCGCGAAGCCGTAGGCCGCGCCGGCGAGCTTTGGTTCGGGCTGCATGGTCAGGCAGTAATTGGTGAAGCCACGTTCGCAGTTTTTGCAGAATCCGCAGGAGATGTTGAACGGGAGCACCACACGTTCTCCCACTTTCACCTTGCTGACCGCCGGGCCGACTTCGACCACTTCACCGAGGGTTCTCGTGCCCGAAGGTGCGGCCGGGTTCAAAGCTGGTGCGGCCCTCGTACATGTGCAGGTCCGAGCCGCAGATGTTTGTCGTGGTGATCCGCACCAGCACGTCGGCGGGGTGCTCAATCTTGGCGTCCGGCACGTCCTCGACGCTGACGTCTTTCGGTCCTTTGTAAACTACTGCCTTCATTGTTCCGCTCTCTTCCTTTGCCTACCCTGATTGGGGCCCGCGCGCATGCGTCGCCCGGGGTGGACGTCACCAGGAACGATGTAAGTGAGCCCGTGAGGGAGTGGGGAAACGTTTAGGACCTCTGAGTCCGCCCGAAGTGAGCGGGAGGCCCAAGGACTAAAGCAGCTGGCTGCCCCGGAAAACCCCGGCTGGCCAGCCTGTTGGCGAAATAGGTACAGCTGCAGCCTCATGCTAAGCACCCTTAGGGAACGATGTCGAGGGGTAGCGTGGAACGCTGCAAAAAACGCTGGGCCGCAGGACCACCCGGGTCTGAAGCCGTCCACGGACACGGGAGACCCAGGAGCGTTGCTGGCTGGTCCCTAGGCCCGCTCGTCCGCGAGCCGGCTGCGGCGCTCCTCCTCGCGCTTGGAGTAGGCAGCCGCGCGGATTGCTTCGTCTGACTCCAGTCCGCTGCCTAGGGCGCCGCCGACGGTCGCTGCCGACGCGACGAACCAGGTCAGCACGAACAGGTCGCCGTAGCCGAGCGTTGCGTGGAGGTAGCCGCCCATGACGGCCGGGTCGAGGACAAACAGTGCCCAGGCCAGATTCACCACGTAGAGCGCCAGATAGCAGATGGTTACCCCGATGCTCAGGGTCACCAACGTCGAAGTGTTGTAGAGAAGGGACCTTTCCTTGGCTTCCGCAGAATTGTCGTCGGGGCGGTCCCACAGTTCGCCGTCGATGACGAGCCAGGCGACGACGAGCGCAATGGAGGCGATTGTCGCAACTATGAGGCGCCACGGTGACAGAGAGCCCGCGAGTTGCCAAGCCGTGGAGTTGACCGTGGCCACCGCCCCTGTTGCCAGCGCTGCCACGAGCGCGGACTTGAGCCCAGGCACGAGGAGCCACGGACGATTCGCGAGCACCATTCCCACGAGCAGCCGCCAACGGCTGGTGAAGCGGAGGAGCGGCTCACTGGGCCTGTTCTGCGTATTCTCCGCCATGCCGCTGACGAGCGCGCGCACTGCATGCCGGGCACGCGAGCGTATACCGAACCCGCCGAGCGCCGGCAACGACAGCACAGCTGTGCGTTGCTGCGGGTCGGTCTTGACGAGCAGGTATCGGCCGTCATGCTCGCCACGGAAGGGAAGCTCGGTCAGCCCGATAACGATGTCCCATTCGTGCTGACCAGCGTGCTCCCGAAGACGTGCCATGGCAGTTTCCACGTCCTCGGAACCCACGGTGAATGGTTCGCTCACGACCTCGATGTCCCAGCCCTCGCGATCCTCGCCGTTCAGCGGCTCGAGGTCACTCAGCAGGCACGCGATCTCCGTGGGCGAGGCCGGGTCCGCCACCAACCCGACCTGGATCCGCTTCATCACGGCAAGCTACCACGAAACGGCAGGAGTGACGATAGGTTGGGCGGGCCACTGCTGCGTCACCGCAAGGCCTTTTACGGACAACCAAAAGGCCCTGCTTTCCTTTGTTTACAAGGGAAGCAGGGCCTTTCTCATTCGCGGTGACGGTGGGATTTGAACCCACGTTGGCTTTGACACCAAACAACATTTCGAGTGTTGCACCTTCGGCCGCTCGGACACGTCACCAACCTGTATAGGGTACCGGAGTCAGGCGCTGTTCCCCAAAACGGCCACCCGTGACGCCCGCTCGGGCGGCCCCTCGCCAAGCCCCAACCAGGGCCTGCAGCCACCCGCCCGGGCGCGCCAGACTTTCGCCCGCCTGCAGGGGGCACTAGATTCATAAGCAGGATGAGTACTTCGAAACAGCACGCCACAGCAACCGCATACTGGACCGTCGGACCCGAAAAAGGCGAGCTCCGCCATGAGGAGCTGCCTGCCCCCGGGCCGGGTGAGGCGTTGGTCCGCACACTCTATTCCGGCATCAGCAAGGGCACGGAACTCGTCGTCCACAACGCCCGCGTGCCGCAATGCGTCGCGGAGAAAATGGCCGCGCCCAACCAGGAAGGTTCCTTTCCCGGCCCGGTGAAATACGGCTACCTCTCGGTCGGCGTCGTGGAGAAGGGTCCGGCCGACTGGCTGGGCAAAACAGTCTTCTGCCTGTACCCGCACCAGGACCGCTACGTCGTCCCCGTCGAGTCGCTCACCGTTGTTCCCCACGACGTCCCGGCCCGCCGTGCAGTCCTCACCGGCACCGTGGAAACTGCCGTCAACGGACTGTGGGAGGCCGGCCCCCGCCTGGGCGACCGTGTCGCCGTCATCGGTGCCGGGCTCGTGGGCGGCATGGTGGCCAAGCTCCTGAGCGCCTTCCCGCTCGGGCGGCTGCAGCTCATCGACATCGACCCGGACAAGCGCTCCTTTGCGGACGCGCTGGGCGTCGAATTCAGCCATCCCGACGACGCGCTGCCGGACTGCGACATCGTGATCCACTGCTCCGCCTCCCAGTCCGGCCTGGAGCGGAGCCTGCAGCTCGTGGGCGACGAAGGCGAGATCATCGAGATGTCCTGGTATGCAGACCGGCACGTCACACTGCCGCTGGGGGAGGACTTCCACGCCCGCCGGCTCTCCCTCCGCGCCAGCCAGGTGGGCGTGGTGGCCCGCTCACGCCGCCACCGCCGCACCAACGCGGACCGGCTCGAGCTTGCTGCCTCCCTGCTGCGCGACCCCGCCTTTGACGCGTTCCTCACCGGCTCGTCCACCTTCGACGAGCTTCCCGATGTCGTCCAGCGGCTTTCCGACGGCAACCTTGACGCGCTCTGCCACGTCATCGAATACCCCAGAGACTGAATAAACCCGCCCTGGGGCACCGACCCCGCTCCTACTAAAGCCACGAGGTAAAATATTGTTCAGCCTGACCGTCCGCCGTAACTTCATGATTGCCCACAGCCTTCCCCGCCCTGCCTTCGGCCCGGCCCAGGGGATGCACGGCGCAACCTTCGTCACGGAGGTGACCTTCCGGCGCCGCTCGCTGAATGATGATTCGATCGTGCTGGACATCGGGGAGGCCGGCGAGGTGCTGGATAACGTCCTCGAGGGCCTCAATTACAAGAACCTGGACGAGCACCCGGACTTTGCCGGAAAGCTCAGCACCACCGAGGCCCTTGCCCAGTACATCGCCGACGCCGTGGCGGCCAAGATCCGCACCGGCCAGGACGGCCGCGACCTCGCCGGGCTGGACGTCACGCTCCGCGAGACTCCCGACGCCTGGGCCAGCTTCTCGCTCGACTTCAACGCCGGTTAGGCCACAAATGCAGCCGTCGGGCCTCCGCCTCCGGTTGGTGGTGCCCGGCAACGTCCGGCACAACTCCGGCGGGAACGTCTATAACGCGGCGCTCGCCCGGGGGCTGACGGCGCAGGGCGTTGAGGTGGAAACCGTAGCGCTCGACGGCGGCTGGCCGGCCGGCAGCGCGGCGGACCGGCAGCGGCTCGCGGCGGCGCTGTATTCCGACGGAACGCACGACGGCGGCGGCGACCGCGACGACGACGGCGGCGCTCGCCCGGGGGCGTCCCGCCGGGTCACCGTCGTCGACGGTCTCCTTGCCTGCGGAGCGCCGGAGGAGCTTGCGGCTGCGGCCGCCGCCGGACAGCCGGCCTGGATCCTGCTGCATATGCCCCTGGAAGATCCCGGCTTGGAACGTCGCGCGCTCCGGGAGGCGGCCGGGGTGATCTGCACCAGCAGTTCAGCGGCCGCCGGGCTCCGCGCCCGGCACGGACTCGAGGGCATCACGGTGGCACTCCCGGGCACGGATCCCGGCCCGCCCGCCCACGGCTCCCAGCCCCCTCACCTCCTGGCGGTGGCGGCCCTGCTGCCGAACAAGGACCAGTCGCTGCTGCTCGACGCGCTGTCCGGGCTCACCGATCTGCCGTGGACGGCGGCCCTCGTCGGCTCCGACTCCGCCGATCCCTCCTACGCCGCCCAGCTGCGGGAGCAGGTCGGCCGGCTCGGGCTGCAGGCCCGGGTCAGCATCCCGGGGGAACTGCGGGGCCAGGCGCTGGAGGCCGAATGGGCGCGTGCCGACCTCAGCCTGCTCATCTCCCGGGCCGAGACGTACGGACTCGTCGTTCCGGAATCAATCGCCCGCGGTGTCCCCGTGCTGGTGCGCGCCGGCACCGGAGCCGTGGAAGCGCTCGCAGCCGGCAGTCCGCAAAGCCTGACGCCGGGCACGCATCCGAACACGTATCGGGACATCCCCGGAGCGGAGCCGGAAGCCGAGCCGGGCACCGAGCCGGGCACCCTGCCGGGCACCGCCGTCGCCCTCGGCACAGACCCGTCCCCGCTTGCCGACCTCCTGCGCCGCTGGCTCACCGACGCAGCACTCCACGCCGGGTGGCGCTCGGCGGCCCTGGCCGCAAGGGACCGGCTGCCCGGCTGGGACCGCACCGCCCGGACAGTCATCGAAGCCCTCTGCGCGGCGCCGGCGGGGGAGGGGCACCGCCCACCCTAGGGCGGCCCGGGTAGCAGCCGGGGCGCGTCAAGGTACCAAAGGCGGCTCAGGTCCGGCGGAATTGCCGGCGGCAGATGATTCCCCTGCCGGACCCGCTGGTGGACAATGACCCCATGACGCCAGAGCAGCTCACCGCGCAGCCTCCCGCCGTGAAGATTCCTTCAGCCCGGACCCTCACGCCCGGGCGGCTCCGCGCCTGGGCCTGGCACAGGCAGGGCCTTGACGGTTCCCTCGCCGGCTGCACGGCCGAAGAGGTCTTCGCGCGGGCCGGCTGGGCGCGCTCCGTGGGCGGGGCAAACCCGTACCTGACGCTCTTCGCCCGAGCTGGCATCCGCCGGAAGCAGGTCGACGCCGACGTCCTCGCCCACCGGATCCTCGAACTGCCCGCGGCCCGCGGCTGCACCTATGTCCTGGGCCGCGAGGACTTCGGCTGGGCCCTCAAGCTGGGCAAGGATGCCGCCGAGGCCGTCCGGGTACTCGGACGGCTCGGGGTGGACAGCGGCGAAATCACCCTGCTGGAGGAACAGATCCTGCACACGCTCGCCGAAGCGGGTGCGCCAATGGACCCCCGCCAGCTGAAGGACGAGCTCGGCGATTCGGTGCGGAACCTCGGCGAAGAAGGCAAACGCAAAGGTGCAGCCACCACGCTGCCCACCGCCCTCGGCATCCTTCAGTCGCAAGGCCGTATCCGCCGGGTCCCGGCCAACGGCCGGCTGGACCAGCAGCGCTACAGCTACGAGCTCTGGAACCTGCCCGCCAGCCCAATGGCCGAAGGCGAGGTGCACGCGGAGCTCATCAGCCGCTACCTGACCTGGACGGGCGGCGCCACACTCAAGCAGTCCCAATGGTTCACAGGCTTCACGGTGGCCCAGACCAAGGCGGCGCTGGCCGCCGTCGACGCCCTGGAGGTACCCACGGCCGCCGGCGCCTCGCTGTGGATGCTGCCCGACGACGTCGGACGGCTGGCCGATTTCGAGGAGCCGGCCGAGGAACAGATCCAGCTGCTCGCAGGAACGGATTCCCTGATGCTGCTGCGCCGGAATGCCGCGGAACTGCTGGTGGAGGAAGGCCCTGAGGGGAAGAGCCTCGACAGGCCGGTGCTGGCTTCGCTGGCACTGCAGGCTGACCTTCCGGACCATCCGATCCTGGACCGGGGCCGGATCATCGGGCTGTGGCAGTTCGAACCGGGCAAGGAACGCATTGTGCCCTGGCTGTTCCACGGTCCGACGCCGGCGGTAACCCGCCGGATCGCCGAGGTGGAGGCATGGATCCGCGAGGACCTGGGCGACTTCCGGGCCTTCAGCCTCGATTCGCCGGCCACCCGGCAAAAACGGATCGACGGCCTGGTGGCAGCCGCAACAGGCTCCGCCGCAGCGGGCTCCGCAAGCAGCCCCGCCGTCGGCAAGTAAGCCGGCAGCCGCGGAAGGCATGAGGCCGGTGGATCACTTGCCGCGATGGCCGGCGAAGAAGTCCCACAGCAAGCCAGCACACTCGGGCGCGCGGACGCCGGCGTACACTTCCACCCAGTGGTTGAGCCGGCGCTCGCGGAGGATGTCGAACACGGAACCGGCGGCTCCGGCTTTCTCGTCCCAGGCGCCGAAGACCACCCGCGGAATCCTGGCCAGCACCACGGCCCCGGCGCACATGGCGCAGGGCTCCAGCGTCACCACCAGGCTGCAGTCCTCCAGCCGCCAGCCGTCGTCGCGCTGGCCGTCCTCCGTGCGCCGTTCCCGCAGCCGTGCCGCTGCCTCGCGGATGGCCACCATCTCCGCGTGCGCCGTCGGGTCCCCCAACGCCTCCCGTTCGTTCCGGCCGGAACCCAGCACCACGCCGTCGGGCCCGATCACGACGGCGCCGATCGGCACGTCATCGGTGGCCAGCGCCTTGCGCGCTTCCGCGAGGGCAAGGCCCATCCATTGGGCATGCCGTGGCTCCGGGGACGTCATGGCTCAATGATAGTTTCGACCGTAAGCAAGCTGTGCAACACGAGGGATCGGAGAGGCGGCCGTGAGCACCCGAACAGAGAGCCGGCTGACGCAGCGCTGGGGCAGATGGGTGGTGCCGTACGCCGCCCTGTGGATCACGATGCTCATCGGCGGCGTGGTGGTGGTGAGCCTGGCCCTGTGGAGTGCCGAAGTGTACGACAACGTGGTGGACGACGCCGGGCTGGCCAACCTGGACAAGCCCACGCTGGCGTTCATGGAACAGGTGCGCAACCCTGCGCTGGATGCCTTCGTCACCGGCTTCACCAACATCGGCGGCGGAGTCGGCATGCCCATCCTCGCCAGCATCCTCACGGCCTGGCTGATCTGGGCCTCCCGGACCTGGCGGCCACTGATCCTGATCGGAGGCGCCGCCGCGGTATCCACTACCGCCACCACCCTGGGCAAGAAACTGGTTGGCCGGACCCGCCCGGACCACGCCGACGCCGTACCGCCCTATGAAAACTCACCCTCCTTTCCCAGCGGCCACACGCTCAACACCACGGTGGTGATCGCGCTGGTGGTCTACCTCGCCTGCCTGCAGCTACGACGGACGGTCGTACGCGTCGGCCTGATCGCGGCCGGTGTGATCTTCATCGGTGCGATGGGCATGAGCAGGGTCTTCCTCGGCCATCACTGGATGACGGACGTCATCATGGGGTGGGTGTTGGGGCTGGCCTGGGTGGGGATCGTGATCATGGCCCACAGGCTATTCCACGCGCTGCGGCACCGGGAACACGCGGGTCCCGCTCCCACGTTCGACCATCCCGCCCACCTTCGCGACGGCGAAGCGGCAGCCAGCGGCGGATCCGGCATTGCCCGTCCCGCCGCGACGGGCACTCCCGATACGCCGGGCCCCTCGGGCGGATCCTCAGCAACCGGGTGATAGTTTTGACCAATGCGCACTCTCGTTGTGGACCACCCGCTCGTCGCCCATAAGCTCACCGTCCTGCGGGACAAGAACACCCCGTCCCCGGTCTTCCGGCAGCTCACCGAGGAACTCGTCACCCTCCTCGCGTATGAGGCCACCCGCGAGGTGCGCACCGAGCCCGTCACCATCGAGACGCCGGTCAGCACCACCATCGGCACCGCCTTCACCAAACCCACCCCGCTGGTGGTTCCCATTTTGCGCGCCGGACTCGGCATGCTCGAGGGCATGACCAAGCTCGTGCCCACGGCAGAGGTCGGTTTCCTGGGCATGGCCCGGGATGAGGAAACCCTCGACATCATCACCTACGCCGAGCGGCTCCCCGAGGACCTCACCGACCGCCAGATCTTCGTCCTGGACCCGATGCTGGCCACTGGCGGAACCCTACGCGAGGCCATCAAGTTCCTCTTCAAGCGCGGCGCCTCCGACGTCACCTGCATCTGCCTGCTCGCCGCCCCCGAGGGTCTGGCCAAGCTGGAGGAAGAGCTCTCAGAGGCCAACGTGACGATTGTGCTCGCTTCCATCGATGAGAAGCTCAATGAAAAGTCGTACATTGTGCCCGGCCTCGGTGATGCCGGCGACCGCCTCTACGGCATCGCCGGCTGACAGGCTGCCGCCCCTAGGGCTTCAGGTCGCACGGGACGGCCAGGGTTCCGGAAAGCACGGCCCCGGGCTACCCTGACCTCCATGGACTGGAAACTCGAGCTCGTGTTTGTCCCCGTGTCCGATGTGGACCGCGCCAAGGATTTCTACGTCAACAAGGTCGGGTTTAACGCCGACTATGACGAGCGGCCCAGGGAGGGCCTCCGCTTCGTGCAGCTGACCCCGCCTGGTTCCGGCTGCTCGATCGCTATCGGTGAAGGCCTCAACGACGCGCCATCAGGGACCGCGCCCAGCCTGCAGCTCGTCGTCAGCGACATCCACGCCGCGCACAAACAGCTCAAGGACAACGGCGTGGACGTCAGCGACGTCGATGTCCAGGAGTGGGGGCACTTCGTCTATTTCTCGGACCCCGACGGCAACAAGTGGGCCGTGCAGTACATCCCGCGCTGAGCCCACGTGCTTGGCGGGCTCAGTCGGCCGCCGGCGCCGGGCCGGCGCCGCGCCCGCGGCGTGCCCGGCCGGCTCGGTCGGCCGCCGGGCGTCGGGGCGGCGGTGCTCAGCCGGCCAACAGGTACACGGTGGTGCCGCCCACACTCTGCGCGGCGTAGTTCGCCTGCACCCACGCCCCGATCTGGGCGGCGGCGTCTGAACCGGTTACGCCCTGCGTCATCCGCCCGGCAATGAAGTAGTGGATCTTGCCCTCGGCCACGAGCTGCTGGAATTTGGCCAGCGTGGGCGCCGGATCCGTGCCGTTGAACCCGCCCACGGCCATGACCGGCAGTTCCGTCGCCAGTTGGTACCCGGCGGCGTTGTTGGAGCCAACGACGGCGGCTGCCCAGGTGAAGTTCCCGGCGCCGGTTTTCAACGCCTGCACCATCGCCGCCGACGGTGTGCTGGCGCCGAGCAGGCCGCCCATGGCACCGGCCCCGCCTGCCGCGCCACGGGCCGGGCCCGTCCCGGTGCCGCCCCGGCCCGGCGCCAGGGCACCGGCGGCCGCGGCGGCGCTCCTGCTGTTCACGGCCGGCCCGGCGCTCACAATCGCACCGCTTTGCGGGGTGGCTACGGTGGCGAGGGAGTAGGCCAGAGGGCCGGCGAGGACGGCAGCGATGGCGACGGCCGCCGTCGTGCGGGCGATTGTCCGGAAACCGCGGAGCCGCGGGGCGACGGCGGTCACGATCAGCAGGCCACCGGCGGCCAGCGCGCCGGACAAGACCAGCCAGCGCAGCCAGGGCAGGAAGGCGGGCGTGCGGGCCAGAAGCTCGGAGGCCATGAAACCCGACGCCACGACGGCGGTGGCGAGCACCGCGCCCGCCACCGGCTGGTCCCGGCGCTGCCACAGCAGGACGCCGCCCAATCCGGCCAGCCCAGCGATCCCTGGCGCCAGGGCCACCATGTAGTAGGGGTGGATGATGCCGGCCATCAGGCTGAAGGTCAGGCCGGTCACTGCCAGCCAGGACGCCCAGATCACCACGGAGGCCCGCACAACGTCGGTGCGCGGGGCGCACCGGCCCAGCCAGAGCAGTCCGGCGCCCAGCACCAACGCCGAAGGAAGCAGCCACGCAGTCTGGCCGCCGAACTCGCTGTTGAACAGCCGGAACAGTCCCGGCGTTCCCCAGCCGTTCCCGCCGCCCACACTCCCGGTCTCCTCGCCATTGAGCCGTCCCAGGCCGTTGTACCCGAAGGTCAGTTCCAAAATGGAGTTGTTCTGCGAGCCGCCGATGTAGGGCCGGGCTTCCGCGGGGATGAGTTCGACGGCGGCCAGCCACCATCCTGCCGCAGCCGCCATGGTCCCGGCCGCCCCGAGCAAGTGCAGCACGCGCTTGCCGAAGCCGGCCGGGGCCGCCAGCAGATACGCCGCGGCGAAGCCAGGGACCACCAGCAGGACCTGCAGCTGTTTGGTCAGGAAGCCCAGGCCCAGGAACACGGCGGCGAGCAGGAGCCAGCGCAGGCGTGCCTCCTGGATCGAACGGATGACGGCGTAGGCGGCCGCGGTCATGAGCAGGACCAGCAGCGCATCAGGGTTGTTGTACCGGAACATGAGCGCAGCCACGGGGGTGAGCGCCATAACCGCGCCACCCAGCAGTCCCGCGATGTGGGCGAGGCGTGCGTCGGCAGCGGCCGGAGCGGCGGCCCGGCGCACGGCCAGGTACAGGAGCCAGACCGTCCCGGTTCCCAGGAGGGCCTGTGGAACGAGGATGCTCCAGGAACTAAGTCCGAACAGCCGCACCGACAGGCCCATCAGCCAGAGCGCGGCCGGGGGCTTGTCGACGGTGATGGCATTGGCGGCGTCGGAGGAGCCGAAGAACCAGGCGGTCCAGTCCTGCGCCCCGGCCTGGGCCGCTGCGGAGTAAAAGGCGTTGGCCCAGCCGGAGGCTCCCAGGTTCCAGAGGTAGAGGGTGCCCGTGGCCAGCAGCAGCAGGGCCAGTTCCAGTCGCTGGCGGAGGCCCGTGCCGGCGGTAGCTCGGGTGAATGTCTTGGTCACGGCGGCCTTGGTCTCAGCGGTCTTGATCACGGCGGCCTACTGGTTCAGTTTGTAGACGGTGGTGCCGCCGACGGATTCGGACTGGAAGTTTGCCGCGACCCAGGCTGCCACCTCGGAATTTCCTCCGCGGCCGCCACCGCCCATTCCGCCCCCGGAGATGAAGTAGCCGATTTCACCGCGCCCCACCATGGCCTGGAACTGGGCAAGCGTGGGGTAGGGGTCCCCGCCGTTCCAGCCGCCGAGCGCAATCACGCTGGTGTCGGTGGCGAGTTCCAGGCTGGCGGCCTGGGTGGCACCGGAGACAATGGCGGACCACTTTGTTCCGGCCGACTTCAGTAAGGCGGTCAGCTCGGTTGCGGTAGATCCGGTCCCCATCCCGCCCGGGGCGCCAGTTGAGCCGCCGCGGTTCACCCCTCCCATCCCGCCGCCCATCGCTGAAGCGGCGGGGCCGGAGGTGGGGATGGAACCGGAGTGCGGCTGGGCCGCCGTCGCCAGCGTCCACGCCGTCGTCCCCAAACCCCCAGCCAGCAGCGAGACGGTGACGACGCCCGCCGCCACTGCCTTGCGGAACCGGGCCGGAAGGCCCGGAAAGCTGTCTACCCGCAGGACAAGGGCGACGGCGGCGAGGAAGCCGAGGACGACGGCGGCAACCCTGAGGCCCGGGAGCCAGGCGGGATCGCGGCTCAGCAGTACCGCGGACCAGACGGAGGCCGCCAGGACCGTGGCGGCCAGCACGATGCGGGTTGGCCAGTAGGCCCGTCCGCGCCACAGTTCCACCGCTCCTATTCCGACCAGGGCAGCCACCGCGGGGGCGAGGGCCACCGCGTAATAAGGGTGCACGGTGCCGCCCATGAAGCTGAAGATTGCCGCGGTGACCAGAAGCCAGCCGCCCCAGAGCAGGAGCGCCGCGCGCGTGGCGGTCCGGGCTTCCCTGCGGGTGAACCACAATCCGGCGACGAGCAGGATCAGGGCCGCCGGCAGCAGCCACGACACCTCCCCGCCGAAGCTGGCGCCGAACATGCGTGTGATCCCGGTGGCTCCGCCGAAGCCGACGTTTCCGCTGCCACCGGGCATCCCGCCGCCTCCCGGTGTGTCGCCGCCGGAGCCGGTGATCCGGCCCAGGCCGTTGTAGCCGAAGGTGAGCTCGAGGAAGCTGTTGGTCTCGGAACCCGCCATGTACGGCCGGGCCGACGCCGGGGTCAGCTGGAAGAGGGCAAGGTAGCTTCCGGCCACCACGGCGATGCCCGCGGCCGCGCCGAGCAGGTGCAGCACCCGCCGGCCCAGGGTGGCGGGGGCCGCCCACAGGTACGCCAGCGCCAGGCCCGGCACAATCAGGAATCCCTGGAGCATCTTGGCCAGGAACGCCAGGCCGATCACAGCTCCCGCCGCCACCAGCCACTTCCAGCTCGCCTTCTCGATCGCCCGGGTGGTGAGGTAGGCGGCGAGAACCAGGCACAGGGTCAGCATGGCGTCCGGGTTGTTGAAGCGGAACATGAGCGCCGCCACCGGCGTGAGCGCCAGCGCGGCGCCGGCCAGCAGGCCCGCCGCGGGGCCGGACACGCGTTTGACGGCCAGGTAGAGCACGCCCACGGCCGATACGCCCATGAGGGCCTGCGGAATGAGCATGCTCAACGGCGAGAATCCGAAGATCCGCCCGGCAAGCGCGGGAATCCACAGCGCCGCCGGCGGTTTGTCCACGGTGATGGCGTTGCCGGCGTCGAGGGAGCCGAACAGCAGGGCCGTCCAGTCCTGGCTGCCGGACTGGATGGCGGCGGCGTAGAAGGAGTTGGCGTAACCCGTGGCTTCCAGGTTCCACAGGTACAGGGCCGCGGTGAGCACCAGCAACAGCGCGGCCGAGGGGCGGACCCAACCGGCCTGGTTTCCGAACAGCAGCCGTGCACGGCGGCTGTGGTCCGGCCGGGCAGGACGCCGTGCCAGTACGTGGCCCAGTGCCGGGGCGTCGGGAACTGGGGTTGCGCCGGTGACGGGCGCGGCGTGGGAATCGAGGCTGGCGGTCATCTTGCTTTTGCCGTTTCTGTGTGCTTCTGGGAGGGAGCTGTGTTGCCCCAGCCAGGGCCCGTGCGTCGGACGCCGGGGCGGAACACCACCAGGCGGAACAGGAGGAACTTGATGGCCGTGGCGGCGAGATTCGCCACGGTGACAGTGACGATCTCCAGCCAGCGGTCCGGCGTACCGGCCGCGCCGCTGTGAACCAGGGCCAGCGCGCCTGAGGTCAGGGCCAGCCCGATGCCGAACACCAGCAGGCCTTCGAAGTGGTGCCGGGCCGCGAGGCTGCGGCCCTGGATGCCGAACGTGAAGCGGCGGTTCGCGGCCGTGTTGGCCACGGCAGTGACGAGCAACGCCAGGAAGTTGGCGAGCTGCGGGTCCATGATCCCGCGGCAGCTGAGGAAGATCAGGAGGTAGGCGAGGGTGGAGGCCACCCCGATGCTGCCGAAGCGGACCAGCTGGCCGAAGAGGCTCCCGCGGAGGCTTTGTTCCTGCGGCCGGGATGCGGCAGGGAGCGGACCGCGGGCCATGGCAGCGCGCAGCTCGGGAATGGGGATCCTGCCGGATAGCAGGTCCCGGCCTAACCGGGCCATGCCGTGCAGGTCGGCCAGGGCTGTCTGGACGATGTCGACGCTGGAATCCGGGTCGTCCGTCCAGTCGACGGGGACCTCATGGACGCGCAGCCCGCAGCGTTCCGCGAGCACCAGAAGCTCAGTGTCAAAGAACCAGGCGTTGTCCAGCGTGTGCGGGAGGATCTGCTGCGCCACATCGGCGCGGATGGCTTTGAACCCGCACTGGGCGTCGCTGAAGTGGGCGCCCAGGAGGGAATGCAGCAGGAAGTTGTAGCTCCGGGAGATAAATTCGCGCTTGGGTCCGCGGACCACCCGCGAGTTCCTGGTCAGCCGGGTGCCGATGGCCAGGTCCGAATGCCCGGAAATCAACGGGGCGAGCAGGGGGCCAAGTGCCGCGAGGTCGGTTGACAGATCCACGTCCATGTACGCGAGGACCGGTGACGGGGAGCCAAGCCACACCTTCCGCAGGGCGTTGCCCCGTCCCTTCTCTGCCAGATGGACCACGGTGACTTCGCGGAGTTCCCGCGCGACACGCTCCGCAACCTGAAGGGTGCCGTCAGTGCTCGCGTTGTCCGCCACCGTGATCCTGAAGCTGTGCGGAAAGGACTCGGCCAGGTGGGCTTGCAGGCGGCGCAGGCACTCCTCAAGGTCCTGTTCCTCGTTGTAGACCGGGATGGTCACGTCCAGCAGCGGCAGCCCGACGCCGGGCCTGACGGGTGCGCGCCGCGTTTCCGCTGCGGCCGGCGGCTCAGGGCGGAGACCGGCGCCCGGAACGGGGCCGCCGGGCACCAGCAGGGTGCTCGGCGCCAGGCCGCCCGGGGCCGTAGCGCTGTGCGGCAGGGTTTCTGTGGCGTGGTCGGTGAACGTCATGGCTCAACTGTGGCGCCGCCTCATATGAGGGCTTTAGCGGCAAGCTGTGCAAGTGCTGTGCAAGTGGAAGGATGCAAGTGGAAGGATCCGGGCAGGCACCAGCCGTGCACGCTAAAGACGCGCCGGAAGGCACGAACCGGAAGGCACGAAAAGCCCCGGATCGAAGAGGATCCGGGGCTTTCGGGCTACTGTCTACGCTGATGCTGCCTTGCGGCTTAGTACCAGTTGTTCGCGTAGTGGAAGTTCAGGGCTCCACAGGGGGAGTTGTACCGCTCCTTGACGTAGTTGAGGCCCCAGTTGATCTGGGTCCGGTAATTCGTGCGGAAGTCTGCGCCGGCGCTGGCCATCTTCTCGGCGGGCAGGGCCTGGACCACGCCGTAGGCACCGCTGCTGGCGTTCGTGGCCGTGGTCTTCCAGTCGGATTCCTTGGTCCAGAGCTTCGCCAGGCACTGCATCTGGTCGGGCCCCCATCCGTAGGAGGCAAGCTGGGACGCAGCGTAAGCCTGTGCGCCGGCGGGGTCATCGACTGCAACAGGCTCCGGGGCCGGGGCAGGAGCGGGTGCCGGAGCTGGAGCCGGGGCGGGGGCTGGTGCTGCGGCTGGTTCCGGCACGGCCGCCGGGGCTGCGGGTACCGGCGCTTCAGCCGGCGTGGCGTCAGCGGAGGTAGGCTGGGCGCCGGCCGGGGCAGGCGCAGCGGTGGTTTCAACAGTTGGCGTCGGAAACAGCGAATCGTCCCGAACCCGTTCGAAATTGAGGGGCGTCACCGGGGTCGCCGTGATGGCGGATGCACCGGTGCTGCCGGTGGCTTGCGGGCTGGCCGTGGACTCGGTTGCCTGTCCGGCCGCTCCAACGCCGAGCAGGACCGCACAGACGGTGACGACGACAGCGGCGCGGCGCCCGGTGTAGCCCATGCCTCTGGCGAACCCGGCCGGGCCGCGTCTGGCCGGCTCGGCACGATGGCGTGAATGCGTGGCGTGGGTTGCGGCGTCGCCGTCCGGGCGCGTTTGTACCTTGATGTCAGTCATGATGCCTCTCAACTCCTACGGAGTTAGCTGTCGGGTGCGGATGGGAAATCCGGCCGCACGGATGCTCACGTGTCGGCTTAACCCCAAGGGTCCATGGATGCAGGGTGCCCGGGAACTTGGGTTCCCCGTCTCTGCCTGGTCCAGCGGAATCCGGGAAGCGGCAGAGTTTGGCGTAATCCGGATGTGCGGTTCCAATTGCGACCGCACTCTATCGACCGTACAGGGTATTTCCGCTAGAGTCACATTTAGGTAACGGAAATCACGGTAGCGGCGTGTCGCTCTTGCGCTGTGAGAGGGTGCGGCCCGGCGATTCTTCCTGCCGCGCAACGCCGTTTGGACGGTTCCGCGCACTCGATGTGGCCGCGCGTCTAGCGGGCTAGGAACCCGTCGAAATGGCGGCGCGGCAGGATCAATTCTGCGGATGTCAGTCCTGCGGCCGAGGGGCCGGGCGGAGCTTCTTGAGCCAGAACTCCGTCTGGGCGATATGGGCAGCCGCCGCGGTGGCGGCCGACGACGGATCACGGTTCGTTATTGCCTCGACGATTGCGCGGTGCCCCGCATTGCTGCTCGCCCGCACGGCCTGGCCGTCCTCTCCGTCCATGATGTGGAAGTGACCGTCGCGGGAACGGAAGAAGAAGCTGCCATGATCGATGGCTGTTCACGGCTGGGTGCCCTGTTCAAGGTGCTGGTTCCGGTCATGCTGCCCGGCGTCGCGGCAAGCTTCATCTTCAATTTCGTGAACTGCTGGAATGAGCTCTTCCTGTCCGTGACGCTCATGAACAGCGACTCCAACAAGACCATTCCCACGGCCCTGGCCGGCTTCATCTCGAGCTTCAACATCGACTGGGGCTCCATGTCCGCCGCTGCGGTCCTGACGGTAGTGCCAACGCTGGCAATCTTTGCCTTTGCCAGCAAGTTCATCGTGCAGGGACTGACGGCCGGTTCCGTAAAGGGCTAAGCCTGACAGCCCCACGGATCTCAGCTGCGCACAGTGAAAGGCCGGCACCCGCAGGGGTGCCGGCCTTTCATGGCCCGTGGTTAGTTTGTGCTGCCGGTCTAGGAAGCGGCAGGGCTTGGCCGCAGACGCAGCGCCTGCATGCCCCCGTCGACGGCGAGGTTCACGCCGGTGGTGGAACCGGCCAACGGGCTTGCCAAGTAAACGATCGCGGCTGCAACCTCCTCCGGGGTTACCAGCCTGCCGTGGGGCTGGCGGGCTTCCAGCGCCGCGCGCTCAGCGGCCGGGTCCGGGGCGGCGGAGAGAAGCCTGCTGACCCACGGCGTGTCAGCGGTGCCTGGATTCACGCAGTTGACCCGGATGCCCTCGTGCAGGTGGTCGGCGGCCATGCTTAGCGTCAGCGACAGCACCGCACCCTTGGTGGCGCTGTAGAGCGCACGCTGCGGAAGCCCGGCCGTCGCGGCGATGGAGCACGTGTTGACGATGGCAGCGTGGCGGGACTGGCGCAGGTAAGGAAGGGCGGCCCTGGAGGCCCGGACCATGCCGAGCACGTTGATGTCGAACACCCGGTGCCATTCGGCGTCGTCGTTGGTCTCGATTGTGCCTTGGGCACCCACGCCGGCATTGTTGGCCACGATGTCGAGTCCGCCCAGGCGTTCCGCGGCTTCCTTCACGGCGTGGCGGACGGCCGCATCATCGGAAACGTCGCATCTGATGGCGGTCAACCCGGCGCCGGCCTGCTCGGGCTGGAGGTCAAGTACCGCCACGTCGGCGCCGCGCTCTTTGAGGAGCAGGGCTGTGGCGGCCCCGATCCCGGACGATCCGCCGGTGACAAGTGCCTTCAATCCCGCAAACTCCATTGTTTGGTCCTTTCGTGTTCGGGCTTCTCTAGCCCTGGAAAAATTCCTGCCGCTGGCGTCCGAGTCCGGCCACTTCGATGTCGACGACGTCTCCGGCCTTCAGGTACGGGAAACGGCCGGACAGGGCCACCCCTTCGGGAGTGCCGGTGCAGATCAGGTCACCCGGCTCGAGGACCAGGAACTGGCTGAGGTCGTAGATGACCTGTTCCACCCCGAAGATCAAATCGCGTGTGGAGGAGTCCTGCCGGATCTCCCCGTTGACCCAGCTGCGCAGCTGAAGGTCGCCGGAGTCGATCTCGTCCGGCGTCACCAGGTACGGCCCGGTGGGGCAGAAGCCCGCGCAGCTCTTCCCCTTGGACCACTGTCCACCGGACACCTCCAGTTGGAACGTCCGCTCCGAGAGGTCGTTGACGGTGACGTATCCGGCGATGCGGTCGAGGGCCTGACCGGGGGATTCCAGGTAGGACGCCCGCCGGCCGATGACGACGCCCAGCTCGACTTCCCAGTCAGTCTTGGTTGAACCGCGGGGGATGGCGACAGCGTCGAAGGGTCCGGCCACGGTGTTCGGGGCCTTGTGGAAAATGATGGGAACTGTTGGGGGATTCGATCCCGATTCCGCCGCGTGCGCCGCATAATTCATGCCGACGCAGATCACCGACGACGGCCTGGCAATCGGTGCACCGATCCTGGCTCCGTCGGCGGAGAGTTCGGTGAGTTCCCCGGCGGCGAGGGCCGCGGCTGCACGCCTCGGTCCGTCCGATTCCCAGAAGTCGGCGTCGATGTCCGCCGTCACCTGCTCCAGCGAGTAGTACGTGTCATTGTGCAGGACAGCAGGGATCTCTTTGCCGGGTGCACCGATGCGCGCAAATTTCATTGGTTCTTCTTTCTTTCCGTTCGGGTGATGTCAGCACAAGCTGCAAGGGGGGCCTGGTCAGGTGATCAGGCCGTTCCCGCGCAGCTCGTTCCAAAGGGATTCGGGGACAGCCTGCGCCGCGAGTTCGAGGTTTCGCTGCACCTGCTCCGGTGTCCGCATTCCCAGCACGACACTAGTCACCGCCGGATGCTGGTACGGGTACTTCAGGGCCGCAGCGGGGAGCGTGGTGCCGTGCGATTCGCAGATGTCCGCCAGCAGGTTGGCCCTGTCCAGCAGTTCCTTCGGTGCCGGCGCATAGTTGTAGGTTGCGTCGCCGGCCGGCCGGTTCTTCGAAAGCAGTCCGGAATTGAAGACTCCTACGTTCACCACGCCGACGTCCCGCTCCAGGCAGGCCGGAAGTAGGTCGTCCGCGGCGCCCTGCTCCAGCAGGGTGTACCTGCCGGCGAGCATGACGACGTCGATGTCTGTCTCGGTGACGAACCGGTGCAGCATCTGCGACTGGTTCATGCCCGCTCCCCAGGCGCCGATCACGCCTTCGTCCCGGAGGGCGGACAGTGTGGGCGCGGCGCCCTCGACTGCCTCGGTCCAGTAGTCATCAGGGTCATGGATGTAGACGACGTCGATCCGGTCAGTTCCGAGCCGCTGCAGGCTCTCCTCGATGGAGCGCAGCACGCCGTCGCGGGAATAGTCCCGGACGCGGATAAGCTCGTCGGGGACGTCGTAGCCCTCGGCATCCTTGCCCTGCGGTGACGGGTTGGGCCGCAGAAGCCGCCCGACTTTGGTGCTGAGCACATAGCTGCTGCGGTCCTGCCCCGCCAGGGCCTCGCCGATCCGGCGTTCCGACAGCCCTAGCCCGTAATGCGGTGCCGTGTCGAAGTAGCGGATGCCGCCCTCCCATGCCGCGGCGACGGCGCCGACCGCTTCCTGGTCGGCCACGGGCCTGTACAGATTGCCGATGGGCGCTCCGCCGAAGCCGAGTACCGGCAGCCGGACGTCCGTCCCGGGGATGGTGCGGGTCTCTGCTTGCATAATCAGTCCTTTACCTCGTCTGTGGGTAGGTCCAGCCGGTACGTGCGGACGGCGCTAGCCATCGCTTATCAGGAGTGGATCAACGGCGGAGTCGACGCTTGCAACTTCGCAAGTTTCATCCGATGTATTAAGCAGTATTCGATGAGAGTATAGGAGTTACAGGGCATTTCCAAGCAATACATCCGACCAAATCCTTCGTTGTGCAGCGTCCGGCAAGTAGCCGCTAAGAAAGGGGACTGCCATGTCGAACGGCCCGATGTCCCAGACCGACGTCGTAATCTCTGGCGTAAAACGCATGCTGTCCTCACGCCGGCTCAGCCCGGGGGACCGGCTGCCCATTGAGAAAGACCTCGCGGCGGAGCTGCAGGTGTCCAGAGGCTCGCTGCGCGAAGGTGTCCGCGCGCTGTCCACGATGGGAATCCTGGAAACGCGGCAAGGTGCGGGGACGTTCGTGACTCGGCTGGAGCCTTCGGCGCTGCTCTCCGCGATGGAATTCTGGGTAGGCCTGCAGGACGGCGTACGGGCCAATCAGGTGCATACCGTCCGCAGGGCGCTGGAGACAGAGGCGGCCGCCGCCGCGGCCGTCTCCATCAGTGAGGAGCAGCTGCAGGAGGCCGAAACGATCCTCGGACGGGCACATTCGGCCATCCATGGAACACCCATCGACCACGATGGCGCTTTGCAGTGCGACATTGAGTTTCACCGCGTGGTAGCAAAGGCTTCCGCAAACCACGTCTTGTCCGCCTTGATCGAGACAGTCTCCACCACGACGATCCAAGGTCGGATGTCGCGCTCGATCCATGACACTGACGGATTGCTCGCGACGCACCGGGAGCACCTCGCGATTCTCGATGCGCTGCGACGGCACGACGTGGACCGGGCCAGGATGCGGATGGCCAATCACCTGTATGCCGTGGAGGACTACGTCACGGCCATCTCGGCCCCGGAGTTCGAGGAGCCGGCCGCCGGCGGGGAGTTGCGGTAGGTAACGCGCTCCGCCGCCTGGCGGCGCGGCCTGCCTTTTCGCCGGCCGCGCGGGGATGCAGGAGCCCGAAGACTAAGCCTCCCGGGGACCACCGGGAAGCCGCACGGCAAACTCGGTCCGGCCCGGCCGGGAGGTCACCTCGACGGTGCCTCCGTGGGCTTCGACAATGGATTGCACGATCGAGAGGCCGAGCCCGCTGGTCCCCTCGGAGGTGGGCGCCGCGGCCATAGTCGGAGCTGCGGGTCCGCCGGCCATCCCGGATCCGGCGGACCTGCCGGGACCGCCCGCGGCCGCCGCCGAAGCAGCCGGGTTCTTCCGGGAGGCGTCGGCACGCGCGAAACGTGAAAAAACCTGATTCAGGAACTCGGCGGGGATCCCGTCCCCGTTATCGGTCACCGTGACCACGGCGCTTCCGTCGGCTGACCGCATCACACCGGTGACCACCGTGGTCCCGGGCGCCGTGTGCTTGCGCGCATTGGACAGCAGGTTGGCCAGCACCTGGTGAAGCTGCGTCGAGTCGCCCCGGACCACCACCGGTTCCTCCGGGAGTTCCAGGCGCCAGGCGTGGCCGGGCGCCATGACCTTCTCGTCGCTGACCGTTTCGACCGACAGCTGCGTCAGGTCCACATCGGTGAGCTTGAGCGGCTGTCCCTCGTCCAAACGTGCCAGCAGCAGCAGGTCCTCCACCAGGGCAGTCATCCGCTCGGACTGGCTTTGCACGCGGGCCAAGGATCGCTCGCCGTCCGGCGTAAATTGCTCGGTCATGCGCATCAGCTCCGTGTAACCGCGGATGGAAGTGAGCGGGGTTCGCAGCTCGTGCGAAGCATCGGCCACAAACTGGCGGACCTTCATCTCGCTGTTCTGCCGTGCCTGCAGTGCGCTCGAGACGTTGTCCAGCATCTGGTTCAGGGCGTAGCCCACACCGCCTACCTCCGTGCCGGGGTGCGCGGCCGCCGCCGGAACGCGCACGGCAAGGGCCACCTCGCCGGCGTCGAGCGGAAGCCGGGAGACCTTGGTGGCGACCTCGGAAAGCTGTTCGAGCGGCTTCATGGTCCGCCGGATCAACGCAGTGCCGGCCAATCCGATAACCACCAGGCCGCCGGCTGACACCACCACCATGGTCCAGACCAGCGAGGCCAGGGTGTTCTGCTTCTCCGCCAGGGGGAGCCCGGTGACAATCACGTCCCCGTAGGGCGCCCGCACTGCGGTGAGCCGGTACGCCCCAGAGGAGAGGGTCCGGTCAACGGGTGCGCTGTTGGGAGTGAGCGCGAGCAGGATCTGGCTGTCCTCGGACGAAAGTGACTTGCGTGTGGCGTCGCCGGCCAGGAAACCCGCACTGCTTACGACGCCGTCGAGGATCCGGGCGTTGAGGGTACCGATGCCCTGGCCCCTGGCCTCCAACGGGTCAGGACGGCCTCCGGAGTTGCCTGCGGACGGGCGGCCGAAGTCGCGGGCCCGGTCCGAGGCCTGCGCCAGCTGGGTGTCGAGCTGGCGGGTCAGGAACAAGTCCATGGACGCGTAGCTGAAGAGGCCGACCGCGCCGCAGATGGCCACCAGCAGGGCCATCGCGACCAGGACCAGCCGGGTGCGCAGATGCCACGTGGACGGGTCGCGCCAGTTGCGCCCGGGAGTCCGGACCTTGCCGGAGAGGCTGGACACGGATCAGTCCGCCGGCTTCAGGACGTAGCCTGCGCCGCGGACGGTGTGGATCATCGGTGGGTGGTTGACGTCAATCTTCTTGCGGAGATAGGAGATGTACAGTTCGACGATGTTGGCCTGGCCGCCGAAGTCGTAGTCCCAGACCCGGTCCAGAATCTGCGCTTTGCTGATGACGCGCTTGGGGTTCTCCATGAGATAGCGCAGCAGTTCGAACTGCGTAGCCGTGAGGTGCAGCCCTTCGCCTGCGCGGGTTACTTCCCGGGTGTCGACGTTGAGCACAAGGTCACCGACCACAAGTTCCGCTGAATCCATCGCCGCTACTCCGGAGCGTTGCACCAGGCGGTGCAGGCGCAGCAAGACTTCCTCCATGCTGAACGGCTTGGTGACATAGTCGTCACCGCCGGCAGCGAGGCCGATGATGCGGTCATGGACGTCGTCCTTCGCGGTCAGGAACAGGGCCGGGACCTCGGGTGCAAAGGCGCGGATCCTGCCGAGCAGTTCGACGCCGTCGAACCCGGGGAGCATGACGTCCAGCACCAGCACATCGGGGCGGAAGTCTTTGGCGAGCTTGACTGCTTCGGGCCCGTCGGCAGCGACGGCCACGGACCAGCCGGCCATCCGGAGACCCATGCTCATAAGTTCGGAGAGGCTGGGTTCGTCGTCCACCACGAGGGCCCGGATGGGGGACCCGTCCGGGTGGGTGAGCTGGGGAAGGTTGTTGGTCATGGAGTGCGAGGTGGCCATGGAACAACTCTCTGTTCTGCCGATGAGGCTGGGCTTTGGGGATCCTGTGGGGAACCTGTGCATCCCAGCCTAGCCAGCTGGGTGCCGCGGCGATGCAGTGAGGGGATGCAGGGAGATCGGAGCGGCTTGTCACAGCCCAGGCTGTCACGCCGCACAGCGCGGGCACAGGGTCGGTGACCACTCTGGAGCTGGTCCCGATTCCTGTCGCGATCATCATCTCTTCCTTAAGGAGCACGCACCATGAACGGACAGCGCAGCGGAGCCGACGGGCAGCCGGACGGTTCCGTCCCGGAGATCGCCCGAGACGAAACTACGACGCCGACGCCGGTCTCCTCGCCTGCCGGCACCACCGCACCGATGGTGGAGGGGGGGGGTGCTCCGGCCCGGGAGCCTGCTGGCCCTGCTGAGGGCTGGGGTGCTCCGGCGGCAAGGCAAGGCAACGGTTCCGCAGCTCAAGCGTGGACGGTGAAGCGCGGTCTCGCCGTCGCCGGTGCTGCGGCGGTCCTCGCCGCAGGAGCGGGAGTAGGCGTCTACGCCCTTACCTCAAGTAGATCCAGCTCGGCCGCGGCTGGAACAACCGGCGCATCGGGCAGGGGACTGGTCGGCCCGGGCAACCAGGGATCGGTCCAGGGTGGGCCGGGCACGCAGGGCGAGTTTGGGGACGTGGCTGCGCCGGGCCAAGGCGGAGCCGGCAGCATTCCGCCCGACGGGATGGCTGGCGTGAGCGGGCTGTCCGAAGCAGTCCATTCCGAATACGTCGTCCTGCAGGGCAGCGAGTACGTCACCAGGGCAGAACAGCTCGGCACCGTCACGGAAGTCAGTTCCGGGGCCCTCACGGTCAAGAGCAGCGACGGTTTCAGCCGCAGCTACGCGCTGGCTGCTGACGTGCTGGTCACAAACCAGCAGCTGCGGCGCCAACAGGCAGGCAACGCCGGCTCGCAGCTTACCGCGGCCGACATCGTAGCGGGCGGGACGGTGCGCATTGCGGCCACTAAGAACGGCAGCGACTACACGGCTGAGTCCGTGATCGTCACCGCGACGACGGCCGGCAGCACCACCGGGGGCACCACCAGGGGCGTCACCGCCGGCGCCGGAAGGGTGAGTTAAACGGACGGAGCCCCTCGGCCACGTTCCTCGCGGCCCTCTTGGCACGAAAAAAGGCATGACCACGTTGTGGACTGTAGACATGGAATTGATAAGTATGCGCACGTTTGGTCCAAGCGGCAAGCGTTGAACGATTCTGCGGATGAAGCCCGCCGGAGAAAATATCCTTCGATAGAAGCGCCTCACGTCGGGCTTTTGCGGAAAAACTGCAGATCTTTGCTTGTCCGCCCAGAATTGTGATGTGCACTACATTCAGCGGTTTTGTCTCACTATGCGGACCGTGACGTCCTTTGTTACTTGCTAGTTCTTATTGTTACGTTGCACACTTTCAATTGTGAACAAGAACTCAACAGCACCTGCAGCCGCAGCTTCCTGGATCAGCACACCCGCTGAGTTCGAGATGCGCTGTTGTCGAATGCACGCCTAACTTTTACACCCCCGAAAGTTTTTAGGCATTCGCCCCAAGCCCAGAGTCGGGCGTCCCTCCCCAGTTCCATTGCGGGGAAACCAGCATTCGAGCCGCGATGACGGCCATTCACATTGAGGTAAGCATTCATGTCAGTTGCATCCGGATACGTCCACATCTCCGTCCGTAACGCCGGCAAGCCCGGCCAGCCCGCGGGGATCCGCCAAGGATTCGGTGGCGGCCGTCCGTCGTTCGCCCCCGCGGCGCCCACCAGCGGTTTCTCGGCCCCCGGTTACGTGGCAGAGGGCTACAACCCCAATTCCTATGGCCAGCTCCGCGCTGTTCCCGCGGCCCCAGCCACCGCTCCCACCCCCGTGATTGCGCCAGGCGGCGCCGGACCCGCCCGCCCCGTCACCAGCGACAACGTCGCCCGTGGTTTCGTGCTCTACATGGGTATTGACGAGGAAACCGCGGCGGCTGCCGGCACCTCCATTGCCAAGCTGGCCCAGGAGATCCGGACCTACGCCCAGTCGCTCGTTTCCGGCGCGGAAAGCTACGCCGCCGTCGCCGTGGCGCCAGCAAGCGCTCCGGGTTCGGCGCTCGACGTCGTCCGTTCCACCTTCGGCGACCCGACCGTCGGCGCCCGCCAGCGTGCCGAGACGGCGCGCCTCCAACAGCCGCAGGATCCGCGTCCGTCCGGGGTCCTCATCGACCTTGCCCGCCGCGAGGTGCACCTCGACGGCGATTCCCTGAACCTGACGTTCAAGGAATTTGAGCTCCTGAACTACCTGGTGGAGAACGGCACCCGCACGGTGGGCCGCGACGAGCTGCTCGAAGGGCTGTGGCGCAACGCCGAGGAAGTCCCGAATGAGCGCACGATTGACGTGCACATCCGCCGCCTCCGCTCCAAGCTGGGCCGGCTTGCCAACACCGTGCGCACGGTCCGTGGCCAGGGCTACCGTTTCTACGAGCACCCCGAAGTAATCGTCTGGGCTGCCCCCGAGTACTCGATCTAGTTTCAGCTGCACGCGCTCAAGCGGCATCCCGCTGCGCCAAAGCGTTCGCTCCTCGAGCGACGTTCCGGCGCGCGGGGTGCCGCTTTTGCGTGTCGGGGGCAGTGCTGCCGGCGGGCCCGGTGCGCGCTGCGCCTGCGTTCCAGAAGGTGTGCCATTGATCCCTGGGTTTCCGGACCAGCTCGCCCGGGCCTGCCTCGAAGACCTCTTCGCCGAGAAGAAAGCCGATCCGACCGTGGGTAACCACGGCCACGGCGCGCGCACTCTCGCCACGGTCCGCCCCGCTGTCTACGGCAGGCGTCGGGCCTTACCGCCGCACTAGGATTGGGGCATGAGCGCCCATCACATCAAACGCCTGGTGATCATGCGCCATGCCAAGGCCGACTGGCCCGGAGGAGTCGCGGACCACGAGCGGCCCTTGGAAGAGCGGGGACACCGGGACGCTCCGATGGCCGGAAAATGGTTGCTCAAGCATCACGTGATCCCCGATTTCATTCTTTGCTCGAGTGCCCTGCGGACCCGGCAAACCTGCACCTGGGTGTGCAGCGAACTGGGCGACAAGGCCCCCACGCCGAAACTCGAAGACGGTCTCTATTCCGCTTCGGCGCAGCGGATGCTGACCGTTATCAATCACGTCCCGGACACCGTCACCACGCTGATGGTGATTGCCCACATGCCGGGCGTACAGGATCTCGCGATGCACCTTGCTTCCCGTGACTCGGACCATGACGCCTATATGGAGGCGGCCACGCGCTTCCCCACGAGCGGCCTGACGGTGCTGGAGACGGAGAAGACGTGGGCCGAGCTTGATGGCCAGGATGCGCGGCTCACGCACTTTAGGGTGCCGCGGGCCAAGTAGCTTTCGGAGCGCCGGTTTTCACCGCACGATCCGTAGTCAGCGGCGAGTTTCTGCGGTTTACTGATGCTGTCTACTCATCGACTGCAGGTTCGAGAGAAAAGGTGGATCATCGTGGATTCTGGGCAGCTCATATGGATCATAATCGCCGTCGTCGTCGTGCTGGCGATCATCGCCGCGGTCCTGGTTCTTGGCCGTAAGCGCAAGGCGAAGGTGAACCGCAACCGGGCAGTGGAGATGCGTGAGCAGGCCCAGGCCGACGAACTCGGTGCGAAGGAGCGGGAAGCGAAAGCGCTCCGCGCCGAGGCCGACGCGAAACAAGCGGAAGTCGAATCCGAGCGCCTGCGCGCGGAGGCCCGCGGCTCGCAGCAAGAGGCCCAGAGCGTCCGCGCCGACATTGAAGAAAAACGGCGGAAGGCCGACGAACTCGACCCCGATGTGCCGACCAAAAAGGGCCGTGGCCCGCAGGCGGAGGATGAGGCCCGCCGCGAAGGCGGTGACGGCGAGGAACTGCGCCGGGACCGCAGTGCCAGGAACCGCGTCGAGGGCGAGCCCGGCACGCACCAGCCCGGCGACGACCAGCCCCACGGCGAACGTCCACGGAATCTCTGACACCCTCCGCGAATCCCCGCTCATGCGGGTCGGGACGACGGCGCCGCAAAATCTGGCGTGGCGTACGGCGCTGGCCTTCAGCGCCGGGTGGACGTCCGCTGTGGAGAGGGGGCCGCTGGACGTGCCCTGGCGACCCCTGAGGCCGCGGCAGGGCGGGGGGCGTAGGCGCGTGCAGTGCCGCGCCTGCCGGGTAGGACGGTCCCGGCGAACAGCAGCAGCAAGGTGGCTGCACCTGCCGCTGCCGCGAGGTAGAAGTAAAGGTCCGGATGTGTTGTGGTCACGGGCGCGGTCAGAGCGGCCGGGTCCGGACTGAAGGCCAGCCCCCACTGCCGCAGGAAGGCGACGCCGAAAGCGACGAAGAGGATGGTGCCGACGCCGCTGGCCGCAAGGGTTTTGTGCCGCTGGCGGATGACCACCTCAGCCACGCACGCAACGTAGGCGGCGGCCGATGCGGCCAGGAAGCACATCAGCACTGCCTCATTCAACGTGACGCCCGTCAGGACCAGCAAAGCGGCGGCGGCCACGAACGCCCCGATGGCTATCTTGCCGCTGTTACCCATGTGACGCATGGGACCAATCATCCCTGAGCACGGGCTACTTCACCACGTAGCCGCGCATGGAAGCCATAATCGCGGCGATACTTTGTTCCCGGGTCCGTTCGGGGTTGTAGGTTTGCCGGTCCAGGCCCACCACGAAGCAGGCGCCGAAAATGGCGGTCTCCAAACTTCCGCGGGAGACGCCGGGATCGACGGAGTAGACCTCTGCTACGGCGTCGATCGCTGTCCGGATGACGGCCAGCAAGCGCTCGCGCAGCTCGGCGAAGGTGTCCTGCCATTCGCTGGGGATACGCCAGTTCTCGCTGACCCACAGCCGGGCGAAGGAAGGATACTCTGCCATGAAATCCATCGCCTGGCCGATCATTTCATCCATCGCGCTCAGGGGATCGTCCGAGGCGTTCTTGACGCTCAGCAGCCGTGCCAGAAGGATGTCCACCCCGTGGCGCAGAAGCTGCGCGATCAAGTCCGACTTGCTGCCGAAGTTGTAATACACCGTGCCTTTGGAAACCCCTGCAGCCGCAGCGATCTCGTCAACTGTGACCCCCGCAGCACCCCGCTCGCCGATCAACTCCATGGAAGCTTCGAACAGCTTCTGCTTGGTGGCGTTGGTCCGCCCCGGCCGCAGCTTTTTCAACGGCTCCGGGCCGCTGTCCAACGAACTGCTGCTCATACGGCGATCTCCGGTTTCAGGGTCTTGAGGGTCCAGTACTTGTGCTTGCGGACGGCAAGGGTGGACAGCGCCGTCCCCAGCAAAGTGTAGCCAAGCAGTCCCAGCATGGTGGGCAGGATGATGGCGAGGTCGGCCCCGTAGATGAGGTGCCGCATGCCGCTGACAACGTACCCCATCGGCAGAAGCTGGTGCACCACATGCAACGGCCCGGGTGTGGTCTGCCAGGGGAACGTCCCGCCGGAGGAGACCAGCTGGAGCACCAGGAGGATGAGGACCACGAGCTTGCCCGGTGATCCGAGCAGCGCCACAACACCTTGGATGATTGCGCTGAACGCCGTCGCCGCCGCCAGCATGAGGAGCCACATCAGGACCGGGTGTGCGGGGTTCAGTCCCAGTCCCACGTCCACCACAAGGGTCAGCAGGCTCGCCTGGACGACGGCGACCGCCAGGAACGGAAGCCAGCCCCCGACGGCGATCTTCCAGGCCGGGGCGTTGGACGCCAGTGCCCGCTGCGTGACGGGCCGCATGGCCTGAACCAGCATGAAGACACCGATCCAGAGGGCAAGAGTGAGGAAGAACGGTGCGAGTCCGGCGCCGTAGGATCCGGCCTTGGCCTGGGAGACGTTGCTGACGGCCACGGGGTCTGCCATTACCCGCGCGAGGCTGTCCTTCTGGGCGTCGTCGGGGTGCGGGACGTTTCCGGCGCCGGTGGCGAGCTCGCGGGCCAGGGTTCCCGCGCCGTCGGACGCTGTAGCAGCACCGCCCTCAAGCTGGGCCGCACCCTCATCCAGTTTCTCCGATCCCTGGGAGAGTTTCCCTGTGCCTTCCAGGGCGCTCTGCTGTCCGGCGGCGAGGGCGGACGCGCCCCCTGCGAGCTGCCCGGCGCCCGTAGAGGCACTGCCGACGGCGTCGCTGAGGGCCGGTGACGCGGCGGCAAGTCTTGCGGCTCCGGCGCTGACCGCGGCGGAACCGTCCGCCAGTTGCTGGACCTGGGCGGCGGCCAGCTTGAGCTTTTCGGCGGACCCCGACGCCGGCGGGCCGGGGTTGGCGTCGAAGTCGGCGAGGATTTGGGCCGCTTGGTCCGGTGTGAGGACACCGGCGGCGACGAGCCTGCTGTTGGCGGCCGTCACCCGGCTCCGCTGTGCCTGCGCCGCGGACTGCTCCCCGGCGCTGAGCTGTCCGGCCAAGCCCTGCAGCTGCGCCTTGAGGGCGGCGTTGCCGGACGCCACCTGCGCCGCACCGTCCGCGAGCTGCCGCGAATCGGCCGGCAGCGTGGCAGTTTTGTTCTGTAGCGCAGTGAGTCCTGAGCTGAGCTGGGCCGCTCCGCCGCTGAGGGCATCCGCTCCGTCCCGGAGCTTGAGCTGGCCCTGGTAGAGGGCAGTGGCGCCGTTTTTCAGGTCAGTCGTTCCCTGGTGCAGCGTAACCGTTCCGTCGTGCAGGGTGGCGACGCCGTCCGCCAGGTCCCCGGCGCCGTCGGACGCCTGGAGGAGTTCCGAATGGATGGTCCCAAAACCGGTAAGGAGCTGGTTGGCGGTGTCCTCTCCCACCTCGGTGGCAACCGTCGTGTGCACGGCGGTGGTGAGTTTATCCACGATCGTACCCAGGAGGTAGTTGTTGGCATCATTCGTGGTGACGTTGAGCATGGCCTGGCTGGCGGCGTCGAAGCTGCCGGGGGAGACCAGGTTCGCGGAGAAGTCTTCGGGGATCTTCAGGGCGAACCCGTATTTACCCGAACTCACGCCCTGGTCGGCCTCCTCCGGCCCTGCGACCAGCTGCCAGTTGAAGATGTGGCCGTCCACCAGGCTTTCCGCCACTTTCTTGCCGGCTTCCAGCCTGGTGCCGTCGCTGGACGCAGCGCCAGAGTCTTGAACCACCAGTGCCGCGTCGATCTGGTTGAGCTTGCCGTACGGGTCCCAGTTGGCATAGAGGTACACGGCGCCGTAAAGCAGCGGAACCAGGGTCAGCGCCAGGATGGTCAGCCTGGGCAGCAGGCCTCCGGTCATCCGTTTCAGTTCGGAACGGCCCAGCCGCAGCACAGTCACTTTGCGTCTTCTTCCATGAGGGTTGTCATCAGTTCTTCCTGCCCCGAGGGCGGCTCCTGGCCGTGGTGTATCTCGGGCTGGGCGTTCCCGATGAAGGCGGCGGGCCCGTCCCATCCGGCCGGGAGGCTGCTGACGGTGGCAACCACGGCGAGCCGCCGCCCGGCGTCGTTCGCGTGTTTTTCAAGCTGCGGCAACCAGTCGGCAGGATTGCCGCTGTGCCGGTCCGGGGAGTCGACAACGAGGAGTTCGATCCTCGGGTCAGCGAGGGCCAGCGCGGTCAGCAGCCCAATGCGCCGGCCAGCGTCGAGCTGTTCGACCCACCGCTCGGCGATGTCCTCGAAGCCGTTGGCCGTGAGCCACGAACCACCGTGCAGGGCGCCGCGGTAGCGGCGGGGGACCAGCGCGAGATCCTCCATGACGAGGTCGCGGACGCTTAGGTGCTGTTCGGGCTCGTTGACGCCGGGGGAGTCCACGACGGCGCTCGCGGCCCGGAGGTGCCTGATACTGACGCTGCCGTCCCACTCGATGCTGCCGCCGGAGGGTTTCATCCGCCCGGTCAAGGTCAAAGCGAGGGAGGTCCGCTGGTCCTGCCGGCCGCCCGTCACGAGCAAGAGCCCGCCCCGGGCGGCGGAGAGGGAGGTGCCAGGTAGCAGGGGTTGCCGTCGTCCGTTCACGGAGAGCTGGCGCACGGAGAGCACAGGATGCCTTTCGCAGAGGAATGTCTGCTCAAGGCTAATCGAACTGACTGGTCAGTTCAAATACAAGACGGGAGGACTGGGCGGAGTGGAGGGTGTGGCGGAGGCAACCTCCGGACCTCCGCGGCCCGGTCAGAGGCCGTATTCCTCCAGCAGTCGGAGCCAGACCTCACTAATCGTGGGGTAGGACGGCACGGCGTGCCACAGGCGGTCCATGGGAACCTCGCCCACAATGGCGATGGTGGCGGCGTGCAGAAGCTCTGCAACGTCGGGTCCGGCGAAGGTGGCTCCAAGCAGGACCTTGCGGTCTTCGTCGACCACCAGCTGGGCCCAGCCCTCATAGTTCTGGGCGTGCAGTGAGGAACCCGCCACCTGGATGGGCAGTTCCACAGAACTGACCTTGAAGCCGTCCTTCTCCGCGCGCTCCACCGTCCGGCCCACGTTGGCGATCTCGGGGTCGGTGAACACCACGTTGGGAATCGCGTGTTCGTCCGCCGTCTGCGTGTAGCGGCTCCAGGGCTCCGGCTCCCCGGCGAGTTCTCCCCGTGCCCGCGCGGCAATGGCATCGCCCGTGGCCCGGGCTTCATACTTTCCCTGGTGCGTCAGCATGACCTTCCCGGCGGCATCGCCGACGGCGTAGAGCCAGCGACCGCCGTCGCCGGCCGTGCCGGTAACCAGTCCGGTGGGGTCGGTGCTGAGCCGGAGCGGTTTGCCTTCGGCGGCGGTGACCCCCGCATTCTCCAGCCCGAGCCCTTCGAGTGCCGGGCTCCGGCCGGTGCTGACGAGCAGCTTGTCGGCCGTCACCGTGGCGCCTCCGTCGAGCGTCAAGGTGAAGGAGCCGTCGTCGTTCTTTCGGACGCTTTGCGTGCCGGTACGCAACCGGAGGTCGACGCCGTCGGCACGGAGCCCCGCGGCGACCAGATCCGCAGCCTCGCCGGGGAAGATCCGCAACAGGTCCCCACGGGCCACGAGTGTCACGGCCGAGCCCAGGCGCGCGTAGGCCTGGGCGAGTTCGGTGCCTGCGACGCCGCCGCCGAGTACGGCCAGCCGGCGGGGAACCGCGCGGGCTGAGGTGGCCTCCCTCGTGGTCCAGTATTCAATGTCGCCCAGTCCTTCGACCGGCGGCACGTTGGGCGTGGATCCCGTGGCGACCACAACGGCGTGCCGCGCCGTGAGGGCGTAGCTGTTGCCGTCGAGCCCGGACACTTCCACCTTTCGCGGGGCGGTGAGCCGGCCGCTGCCGCGGATCAGCTCAATTCCCGTCTCTTCAACCCACTTGACCTGGCTGTCGTCCTGCCAGTTCGAGGTGAAGTAGTCACGCCGCTTCAGCACGGCGGCGACGTCGAGGGTCCGCGTGACGGCCTCGGCGGCGCCGGGGACCGACTGGGCTCCGTGCAGGGCTGTACCCGGACGCAGCAGCGCTTTGGACGGCATGCAGGCCCAGTAGGAACACTCGCCGCCGACCAGTTCGGCCTCAATGAGGACGGCGGTCAAGCCGCCCTGGACCACCCGGCCCGCCACGTTCTCGCCCACGGCGCCTGCGCCGATCACAATGACATCGAATTCCCGCTCCACCTGTGCCGTCATGGCAGAATCCTACGCCCGGGCCGGAACGGCCTCCGGCGCCATAGCGGTGGCGGCCTCCGGCGCCACGGCGGTGGCGGTGGAACCATAAGCGCGAGGGCACAAAAAAATCCGCACCGGCGGACCGGTGCGGATTTTTCTTCTGTGCGCCCAAAGGGATTCGAACCCCTGACCTTCTGTTCCGTAGACAGACGCTCTATCCAGCTGAGCTATGGGCGCATTCTCGGCTCCTGGAGAACTTCTCGCTCCCCGAACCTCGAATTACTTTACGCGAGGAGGGGCCGTAGTTACAAATCGAAACGGGTGTAATCTAACTGACTAGACCGGTCTACGTGACCTTAATCACAATAAGACACCAGAACTGGCCGGTAGATCCGTGAATTTCCGCGGTTTTTCATTTCCCGCCTTACGAAGGCTGCGGATCGGGGCCAACTCTAGCGGGGTGATCTAGCCCTACATTTAGGACACACCACTGAACCCGAGGAAGGGAACCGTAATGGGCGATCTGGCGCGACTGCCGTTGCTTGAAAAAGCACCCACCACACATGCCGGTCTACTGGCATGGGTCGAAGAGGTAGCTGAACTGACCCAGCCGGACCGGATCCATTGGGTTGACGGGTCTGACGAGGAAAACACCCGGCTCACGGACGAGCTCGTAGCGGCCGGCACCCTGACCCGGCTGAACGAGGAATTGTTTCCGAACTCCTTTGCAGCGTTCTCCGACCCGGCCGACGTCGCCCGGGTCGAGGAGCAGACGTTCATCTGCTCCGAAAACGAACGCGACGCAGGCTTCACCAACAACTGGATGGCGCCGGCGGAAATGAAGGCGAAGCTGCGCGGGCTGTTCGCCGGTTCCATGGCCGGCCGCACGATGTACGTCATCCCGTTCGTCATGGGCCACCTCGACGCCGAGGACCCGAAGTTCGGCGTGGAGATCACGGACAGCGCATACGTTGTCGCCTCCATGCGCATCATGGCCCAGATCGGCACCGAGGTGCTGGACCGCATCACCGCCACCAACGCCTTCTTCGTTCCCGCGCTGCACTCCCTGGGTGCCCCGCTGGCCGCCGGCCAGCAGGACGTCCCCTGGCCCTGCAATCCGGACAAGTGGATTGTGCACTTCCCGGAAGAGCGCTCCATCTGGTCGTTCGGCTCCGGCTACGGCGGCAACGCCCTGCTGGGCAAGAAGTGCTACGCCCTGCGCATCGCCTCTGTCATGGCCCGCGACGAGGGCTGGCTCGCCGAGCACATGCTCATCCTCAAGCTGACCTCGCCGGAGCAGAAGAAGTATTACATCTCCGCGGCCTTCCCCTCCGCCTGCGGCAAGACCAACCTTGCCCTGCTCGACCCGACCATCGAGGGCTGGAAAGTCGAAACCCTGGGTGACGACATCACTTGGATCCGGATCGGCAAGGAAGGTGAACTGCGCGCCACCAACCCCGAGGCCGGCCTCTTCGGCGTCGCGCCTGGCACGGGCTGGGGTACCAACCCCAACGCCATGCGGGCCATCGCCAAGGGGCACAGCATCTTCACGAACGTCGCACTCACCGACGACGGCGGCGTGTGGTGGGAGGGCATGACGGAGGAGACTCCGGCGCACCTGACCGACTGGCAGGGCAACTCCTGGACACCGGATTCGGGCAGGCCGGCGGCGCACCCGAACTCCCGCTTCTGCACTCCGATCTCCCAGATCGACATGCTGGCGGAGGAGTACTACAACCCCGACGGCGTCGAGCTCTCGGCCATCCTGTTCGGCGGACGCCGCAAGACCACCATCCCCCTGGTGACCCAGGCCCGGAGTTGGTCCAACGGCGTCTTCATGGGATCGACGCTGTCCTCCGAGACCACGGCCGCCGCCGCCGGCCAGGTCGGCGTGGTGCGGCGCGACCCGATGGCCATGCTGCCGTTCATCGGCTACGACGCCGGGGACTACCTGAACCACTGGGTCAACCTGTCCGCAAAGGCCAACCAGGAACGCCTGCCCAGCATCTTCCTGGTCAACTGGTTCCGGCGCACGGCTGACGGCGGCTTCGCCTGGCCCGGCTTTGGCGACAACGCCCGGGTGCTGAAGTGGGCCATCGAGCGCATCGAAGGCAAGGCCGACGCCGTCGAAACGCCCATCGGCTACGTACCGACCGGGGACTCCCTGGACCTCGCCGGCATGGATCTGACCGAGGCGCACGTTGAAGACGCAGTGCGGGTGGATCCCGAGGAATGGGCGACCGAGCTTGCCTCCATCGAGGACTGGTTCGACAACTTCGGCGGCTCGCTGCCCGAGGCGCTGCGCTCCGAACTGGCGGGACTGAAGTCCCGCCTGACGGCGCGCTAGCCGCACCCATAACCGGGCGCAACCACCGGCGGGGCCGCACCTTCTCGAAAGGTGCGGCCCCGCCGTCGTCCTCCCATCGATTGTCCCCACCGGTTCCCTAGCCTCACAAGTTCGGCCAGGGAACCCTGCCGGCGTGGGCCCACCACGGCCGTTTTGACCCCTCAAAAGGGCCGTTGCGGAGCAATCGATGAGTATCTGGCTGGGGCCGGCTTCCCTATCCGGTCCGGGAGAGGTGTACCGGTAGGCCAGTCCACCTGGGACGTTGGCCCCTAGCCCGCGCCCATCAAGCCTTCTAGGCTCTTGCGCATCCACCAGCCGGGCCGGCCGCGGACTGGAAAAGGGTGCTGGGGCGTTCCAGATGGATGCAGCCGTGCCCCCGACCTGCTCGCTGGACGCGAGAGCTCAGGAGTACATCATGCTGCTCGAAGACGATATCCGTGCCTTGTCCACGGCGGTCAGCGGCATCGTGGCCGTGCCGGACAGTCCGGAATTCGCGGAGGAGACGTTCGCGTTCAATGCCGCCACGGTCCACCGGCCCGAGGTGGTACTCGGCGCCGCAGACGCGCAGGACGTTGCCGCCGGCGTGAAGTGGGCGGCTGAACGCAGCCTCCCGGTGTCCGTCCAGTCCACCGGGCATGGCGCGGAATCGGCGGTCGACGGCGGCCTGCTCATCACCACGCGGCGGCTGCAGGACGTGCACATCGATCCGGTCGAGCGGACCGCTCGGGTGGGAGCCGGGGTCAAATGGCGCAGCGTCCTGGAAGCCAGTGTTCCGCACGGGCTGATCGGACTGCACGGTTCAAGCACCGACGTCGGCGTGGTCGGATATACGGTCGGCGGCGGGTTGCCCGTCCTGGGCCGTGTCCACGGCTTCGCAGCCGACCACGTCCGCAGCATGGAGGTGGTCACCGCCGACGGTGCACTGCGCCGGATCGATGCTGAGACCGAAGCCGAACTCTTTTCGCTGATGCGTGGGGGCAAGGGCAACCTGGGCATCGTCACGGCGCTTGAGTTCAGCCTCTTTCCGCTGGGCGAGTTCTACGGCGGAGGGATCATGTACCCCGGGGCGGACGCGGCAGCCATCCTGACCGCCTTCCGTGAGTGGCTGCCCACGCTGCCCGACGACGCCTCGCCGTCGATCTCCCTGCTGCGCCTTCCGGATCTGGACTTCGTGCCGCCACCCCTCCGTGGCCAGTTCGTCGTCCACCTGCGCTTTGCCTTCCTTGGGAATAAGGAGGACGGCGATGCACTGCTAGCGCCCATGCGCGCGGTCTCGACACCCTTGATGGACACGGCCGGACCCATGAGTTACCTGGATGTCGACCAGATCCATATGGACCCGGCGGATCCACTTCCCTTCCAGGATGCGGGCGCCCTCCTGACCGATTTCGGCGAGGACGCCGTCGCCGAGTTGCTCCGCCTTGCCGGTGACGGCACTGACTGTCCGCTGCTCCTGATCGAGATCCGGCCCCTCGGCGGGGCGCTGTCCCGGGGCGGGATTGTGCCGGACGCCGTGTCCGGACGGGACGCGGCGTTCCTGCTGTTCCTCCTGGGGTTCAGGCTGCCGCCCGTGGCTGCGGCTGTCTCCGAATCCATCCGAGCCATCCTGGCCGCGATGGCTCCGTATTCAACCGGATACACGCTGGTGAACTTCCACGGCGAGCCGGGCGATGAGGCGGACCGTGCCCGGGCATGGTCGCCCGCGGTCTACCAACGCATGAGGGCCGCGAAGTCCAGCTACGACCCCGGCAACCTGCTGCGCTTCGGCCATGCAATCACCGGGGCGCCCGCCGCGGGCTGAGCGTCGTTGCCTCATCGATTGCTCCACAAGTGCCCTTTTGGCCCCTCAAAAGGGCCGTTGCGGAGCAATCGATGGGTAGGTTGCCGGGATGCCGGAGGCCCGCCCGGTCTAGTCCACCCAGACGGCGGGCTCGTTCGTGTCGGCGGCGAGCTCGCCGAACTCCAGCTCATGGGTTGCCGGGTTCGCGGTGTACGGCAGGACGGCAGCAAAGAGTGAACCGTCGCGGTGCTCGGCGGCCACGTGGATGGCGTCCGAATCCTCCTCCAGCAGGGTGATGTCGCAGACCACGGCGGCGGCGCGGAACTCAGCCCGGTGCTGCCGGAGCAGTTCGGTCAGATCGCTGATCATTGCGTCGGCGTCGAAGTCTGCGTCGCTGCCCTCGGCGGCATCGGCCGGGGTGACTGCCACCAGCCGGACTTCGCCGTCGTTGTGGACCACAAGGGCAAACGGCAGGAACGCGCCGTTGCGCTCCAGCTGCTCCTGGGCTGCGCCGACTCCGGTACCGAGCAGGTTCTCAAGGTCGGTGGCGCTGGCCTCTGGAACGGTCCCGCGCCACGAATCCTTGGCAGGGTCGGCCGGAAGTAACGGGTCGGTGCCGGTTTGGGCTGCGTGCGCTCCGGCGTCGGGGCTCTCCATCGCCGCCTAGCCCCGGACCAGAGCCAGGACGCGGTCGCGGACGAGTTCCATGGTGCCTCTGTCCGTGGCCTCGACGTTCAGGCGCAGGTACGGTTCGGTGTTGGAAGGACGCAGGTTGAACCAGTAGCTGCCGTCCGCGGCGATGAAGGTGCTGCCGTCCAGGTAGTCCACGTTGACGTCCTCGGCCCGGAAGTCCGCCCGGACCCGTTCCACGGCGCCGGCCTTGTCCTCGATTTCGGAGTTGATTTCGCCGGAGGACACGTAGGGCTCGTATTCACGGCCCAGCTCCGACAGGGGACCCTCCTGCTCGCCCAGCGCTGCGAGGACGTGCATGGCGGCCAGCATGCCGGTGTCCGCGTTCCAGAAGTCACGGAAGTAGAAGTGGGCGGAGTGCTCGCCGCCGAAGATGGCTCCCTCGGCAGCCATGACGGCCTTGATGAAGGAATGGCCCACGCGGGTCCGGACGGCGCGGCCGCCGTGGCGCTCCACCAGTTCGGGAACGGCCCGGGACGTCAGCAGGTTGTGGATGACGATGGGATTGGCTTCGCCCAGCCCCTGCGCACGGGCGATCTCCCTGCGGGCCACCATGCCGGTGATAGCCGAGGGCGAAACGGGCTCGCCGCGCTCGTCGATGACGAAGCACCGGTCAGCGTCACCGTCGAAGGCCAGGCCGATATCCGCGCCGTGCTCGACGACGGCGGTCTGCAGGTCCCGCAGGTTTTCGGGCTCCAGCGGGTTGGCCGGGTGGTTCGGGAACGTGCCGTCCAGCTCGAAGTACAGCGGGACGATATCCAGCGGAAGCTTGGGCAGCAGGGCATCGCCGAGCACGGCCGGGGTGGTCAGGCCGGCCATGCCGTTGCCGGCGTCGACGACGACCTTCAGCGGCCGTGAGCCGCGCAGGTCCACGAGGCTGCGCAAGTACTCGGAATAGCTGCGGAGGACGTCCTGGACTCCGATCTGGCCGCGGCTGGCGGCCTCGGGGATGGTGCCCGAGTTGAGGTACTCCTCGGCGAGGGCCTGGATCTCCTTGAGCCCGGTTTCGGAGGAGATCGGCACGGCGCCGGCCTTGGCCATCTTGATGCCGTTGTACGCCGCCGGATTGTGGCTCGCGGTGAACGTGGCGCCGGCAGCGTCGAGGGCGCCGCAGGCGTAGTAGAGCTCGTCGGTCGAGATCAGGTCCAGCAGCTGCACGTTGGCTCCGCGGGTGGCCGCGCCGTTGGCGAAGGCCTTGGTGAACTCGGGCGAGGACGGGCGCATGTCGCCACCGACCAGCACTGTCTGGCCCTGCAGGTCCAGGACATCGACGAACGCCGCACCCACAGCCTCGACGATTTCCACGGTGATGGATTCGCCCACAATTCCGCGCACGTCGTAGGCCTTGAAGGAGGCCGAGAGATCAAAAGTCTTCGTCTTGTCCGTAGTCACGCGTCTTATCTTACGTGGAAGCCTAAGATCGTGTGGAGGAGAAGAGGCGGCGGACTGCGGCCTGTTGGGCGGTCTTTATCCAGATGCCAGTGCCTGGCTTCATCGTTGTCCGAGGAGGCTGGGATACTGAATCAATGGCCAATACCCAGAACTTTGCAACCCTTCCTGTCTCCGATCCAGCGACTGCCGGTGCTTCGGGCTCCGGTGCAGCCGCGGGCGCCGGAACGCGGGAACAGGCCCTGGAAGTACTGCGCGAGCTTGTCGGTCACCCGGCCGCGGAATTCCACGCCGGCCAGTTCGAGGCCATTGAGGCTCTCGTGGACGGCGGCCGCAGGGCGCTCGTGGTGCAGCGCACCGGCTGGGGCAAATCGGCAGTGTATTTCGTCTCTTCCCTGCTGCTGCGACGCCGCGGTGCCGGCCCCACCCTGATCGTTTCCCCGCTGCTGGCCCTCATGCGCGACCAGGTTGCGGCGGCGGCCCGGGCCGGTGTGCGGGCCGTTGCCATCAACTCCGCCAACCAGCTGGAATGGGACACGGTCCGCCAGCAGCTGGCCGCGGACGAGGTCGACGTCCTGCTGGTGTCACCGGAACGGCTTACCAACCCGTCCTTCCGGGAGAACCAGCTGCCGGAGCTGGTCCGGCGCACCGGGCTCCTGGTCATCGATGAGGCGCACTGCATCTCGGACTGGGGCCATGACTTCCGGCCCGACTACCGCCGGATCGCGGACCTGATCACCCAATTGCCCGAATCCGTGCCCGTCCTGGCCACCACGGCCACGGCCAACTCCCGGGTGGTCCACGACATTGAGGAGCAGCTGGGCACCGGGGTGCTGACCATCCGTGGCTCCCTGGGCCGCGAGTCGCTGCGTCTGGGGGTCCTGAGCCTGCCGGACTCCCGCGGCCGGCTGGGCTGGCTGCTGACACACCTTTCAGACCTGCCCGGCAGCGGCATCATCTACACGCTGACGGTGTCCGCCGCAGAGGACACGGCCCGCCTCCTGGCCGAAGCCGGGCACGAAGTGCTCGCCTACACCGGCCGCACGGACCCCGCAGACCGGGAACGTGCCGAACAGCTCCTCAAGAACAACCAGGTCAAGGCCCTCGTGGCCACCTCCGCCCTCGGGATGGGCTTCGACAAGCCGGACCTCGGCTTTGTGGTGCACCTGGGCGCACCGTCCTCGCCGGTGGCCTACTACCAGCAGGTGGGCCGCGCGGGCCGAGGTGCCGCCAACGCAGATGTGCTGCTGCTGCCCGGCGCGGAGGACCGCGACATCTGGCAGTACTTCGCCACGGCCTCGATGCCCTCGGAGGAAAAGGCCGCGGCCGTTCTGACTGCGCTCGCCGAAGCGGGAACCGCGGTGTCCACCGTGGCGCTCGAGGCACGCGTGGACCTTCGCCGGACGCCGCTGGAACTGCTCCTGAAGGTGCTGGCCGTGGACGGGGCCGTGGAACGCGTGGGCGGCGGCTGGCGCTCCACCGGCCAGCCCTGGACGTACGACGCCGAGCGGTACAGCAGGATCGCCGAAGCCCGGGTGGACGAGCAGGATTCCATGGTCATCTACCAGGACACCGCTGGATGCCGGATGGAGTACATCACCTCGGTCCTGGACGACGAGACCGCCAAGTCCTGCGGCCGCTGCGACAACTGCGCCGGCCAATGGTTCCCGGCAGACATCGCGGACTCCGCCGTTGAAGCCGCCGGGCAGACGCTGAGCCGTGCCGGGGTGCCGCTGGAACCCAGGCTGCAGTGGCCCAGCGGCATGGACCGCCTCGGCGTGGGCGTGAAGGGCAAAATCAAGCCGGAGGAGAACGTGGCCGGCGGCCGGGCCCTGGCGCGGCTCACGGACCTCGGCTGGGGCGGTGCGCTGCGCGAGACCTTCGCGGCCGGTGCGCCGGACCGCACGGTGGATCCCGGCATGCTGCAGGCCTGCGTCCAGGTTCTGAAGGAATGGGGTGCCGGCGACGCTCGCACTCCGGGATGGAGCGGCGTCGGACGGCCGGCGGCTATCATCAGCGTGCCTTCACGCACCAAGCCGGCGCTGGTGGATTCGCTGGCCCGCGGCATCTCGGAGATCGGCCGCATCCCGTACCTCGGCCAGCTGCAGCTCGAACACGGCGGCCCCACGGGCGGCCGGGGCGGCAACAGCGCGTACCGCCTGGCCGGCGTCTGGGACCGGCTTGTCGTGGGCCCGGACCTGGAAGCGGCACTCGCCGGACTGCAGGGACAGAGTGTGATGCTCGTTGACGACCTGGTGGACAGCCGCTGGACCGTGACCGTCGCAGGAAGGGCCCTCAGGCTCGCCGGCGCCGGAGCGGTTCTGCCGCTGGTGCTGGGGCAGGCCGGCTGACCTCGGCTCCGGCGTGGCGGGGCAGCGCAAGGCTGTCCAGCGTGCTTAGGAGCATCATCGCGGCAATCGCCAGGAACGCAGCCCTGTACGGCGCCACCGGAGCCTCTCCCGCCGCAAGCATCCCGCCCAGCAACGGGCCGCTCGCGCCGGAAATCCGTATCACCAGGGCCGCGACCGCGATTCCGGCTGCCGCCGCGAGCTGCACAAGCGTGGCGGAAACAGCGTTCGCGGACGGCAGCTGGGCGGGGGCGACGTCCGCGTACTGCACCGAGGCGTAAGCCGAGAAACCGATGGACCGGAAAGCTCCGCTGGCTACGAGCAGCGCTACGATCAGCAGTTCCGGGGTTCCGGGGTCCAGCATGGCACACAGCGCGAATGTAGCCGCCGACGCCAGCGACGCGAAGACCAGCACGTGCTTGAAGCCGAAGCGACGGATGAGCGGAGTGGTGGCCGGTTTTATCCCGATATTGCCGACAAACACCGCGGCAACGAAGGCTCCGGCGCGCAGCGGATCCCAGCCGAAGCCATTCTGGAACATGAGTGGTAGCAGGAAAGGCACCGCGCTGATGGTCAGCCGGTACATGAAGCCGCCGGTCGACGTGGCGCGGAAAGTGCGGGTGGAAAAGACTCCCAGGTCGAACAGCGGGAAGGGCGCCCGCCGAAGCCACCAGACCGCAAGGCCAAGGAACAGTAGCCCTCCGGTGAGGCTGAGGGCCGCAAAGGCATCGGAGCCGCGACCACCGGCGAGCTCCATACCCACCACGAGGCACCCCACGCCCAGGCACGTGAGGGCAAGTCCCCGCCAGTCGAGGCGCCGGCTGTCGTCACCCGGCGCGGTCGGGACCAGCCGCAGGGCCACGAGGAACGCCGCGAGACCCAGCGGGAGATTGATGAGGAAGATCCAATGCCAAGAAAGGAACGTCGTGAGTGCGCCTCCCACCAAGGGGGCGAGGACCGGTGCCAGCAGCCCGGGCCACACCAAGTAGGCAGTGGCGCGGAGAAGATCCTTTTTTGCGGTTCCGCGGAGCACAACGAGCGTGCCCACGGGAACCATCATGGCGCCGCCCGCACCCTGCAGCACCCTGCTAAGGGTCAGCATGGTCAGGTCCTGGCTCACTGCGCAGATCAGTGAGGCCACAGTGAACGTCGCGATCGCCAGGCAGAAGACCCACCGCGCGCCGAAGCGCTCGGCCAGCCAGCCGCTGAGCGGGATCCCCATTGCCACGGTCATCAGGTAGGCCGTCATGGTGATGTTGACGTCTGCTGACGGGACTGAAAAGTCCGCCGCGATGCTGGGCACCGCGGTGGTCAGGACGGTGCCGTCCAGGAACTCCATAAAAAACGTGGCTGCCACCAGCAGGGCCAGCCGGGGACTCCACTTGTCCGCGGGAGTGCCCGCCGCTGCCTCCACGGGACTTTTCCCGGGCGGGTTGGAAGGGGGCGACGGCTCACTCATGCAGGTACCGGTGCGGCGCCGGGCTGGGTGCCAGGCGGCGCTGGCCAGGCGTTGTTGCTCGACATGGGCCCCATCCTGCCATCTGGGCCGCGAGTTGGCCTCGGGTGTCCGGTGCCCGGACGCGCCGGGGCGGTTTCCCTGAGCTGCGTGCGCACCCACAAGCCAGGTGCACCGGGGGGCCTTGGACGGTTCCGGGAACGCAAAAGGCCCCGGTCCAGGACCGGGGCCAAACGCGGAGACGGGGGGATTTGAACCCCCGGTGGAGTTGTGCCCCACACTTCATTAGCAGTGAAGCCCATTCGGCCGCTCTGGCACGTCTCCAATTGCTAGTAACTAGCCAACCAAGGATACGCAGAAGGGGCCATGCAGTGCAAAACGTGCCTGCTCAGGCTCCGTCTCCGGCCAGCGCCCGCCACAGGAAGTGCTGGCTGCGGCTTTGCAGCGCCGCGGCCTGGCGGTTGTCGGAGGCGCCCGCGTGGCCGCCTTCGAGCGCTTCATGGAACCAGACATTGGGGATTCCCATGGCCTGCATCCGTGCGGCCATCTTCCGGGCCTGGACCGGGCCGACGCGGTCATCCGAGGTGGCGGTCCAGATGAAGGTTTCCGGGTACTCCACGCCGTCGCGGAGCAGGTGGTACGGCGAGAAGGTCTTGATGAACTCCCACTGCTCAGGAACGTCCGGGTCGCCGTATTCGGCGATCCAGGAGTAGCCCGCGGACAGCTTGGTGTAGCGGCGCATGTCCAGCAGCGGCACACCACAGGACACGGCTCCGAACAGTTCCGGGTAGCGGGTGAGCATATTGCCCACCAGCAGGCCGCCATTGGACCCGCCCACGCAGCCGAGGCGCTCCCGGGAGGTGACGCCGCGGGAAATGAGGTCCATAGCCACAGCGGCGAAGTCCTCGTACGCCCGGTGGCGGTTCTCCTGCAGCGCGGCTCGGTGCCAGGACGGGCCGTATTCACCGCCACCGCGGATGTTGGCCACGACGTAGACGCCCCCGCGGGTGTGCGGTCCGTCGCCGTCGGGGCCGAACGACCCTTCCGTGCGGCGCTCCAGCCAGGCGCGGCCGATCACGCCGCTGTAGGCGGGGGTCCGGGAAACCTCGAACCCGCCGTAGCCGGAGAGCTGGGTCGGGTTCTGGCCGTCGAGCACAAGGTCCTTGCCGGCCACTTGGAAGTACGGCACCCGGGTGCCGTCCGTGGACACTGCGAAGTGCTGCTGGACCTCGTAGGCCTCCTCGTTGAAGAACGACGGCGAGGTGCGGATCGCCTCGTGCGTGCTGACCACGCCGGGGCCGCCGTCGCCGCTGCCGTCCTCGGCGCTCTCCGCTTGTTTCAGCGTTCCGCGGGTGAGGGTGCCGCGGGTTAGGGTGCTGGGCGTGGTGAACCCCGTGGCCACGAGCCAGAAGTCGTTTCCGGCGCCGGGGGCTTCGCGTTCCATCACGGAGCCGCCACCGGTACCGTCGGTGCCGTCGTCGTCGGCGTCCCCGGCGTCGTCCTCATCGTCGACCGCGTATGCGTTGACGTCATGCAGCGGCGGGCAGGCGTCCAGGACGGTCGAGGCCCAGGCGCCGTCGGTGCCGGGCCGCAGCGGATCAAGGACACGGATTTCCGAGGACACGTCGCGGAGCAGGTTCAGCAGCAGGAAGTCCCGGGTCCAGCTCCAGGACTGCAGCGAGGTGCGGGCATCCGGAGTGAACAGCACGGCGAGCTCCCGGCTGCCTGCCAGGAAGTCCTCGAACCCGGCGGCGAGCAGGGACCCCGCCTGGTACGCCGTCCCGTTGACCGTCCAGTCCTTCTGCGGCCGGAACAGCAGCCAGTCGCGGTGCGAGCTGAGGTTCACATCCACGGGGACATCGAGCTGCACCCAGCGGCCGTCCCGCAGCACCGAGGTGGTCCGCTCGAAAAAGCTGATCCAGTCCACGGCGAAGGTCCGCTCGAAGCCGGGGGTGGAGTCGTGGGCGACAAGCGCCATCATGTGGTCTTCGGGGATCTCGAATACCCGCTCTGCCGCGGCCAGGGAGCCGCCGCGGCGCAGTTTCACGCCGGTGCGGGCGTAGGAGGACGTCGTGCCGGGCAGTCCTTCAGCGGTGGTGGCCACCAGCAGCGTGTCGGCGTCGAGCCAGGAGGCGTTGCCCTTGGCCGTCGGCAGGTCGAAGCCGCCGGCGGCGGGGTCCACGAAGCTGCGGGACTCGACGTCGAACTCGCGGTAGCGGTTGGCGTCACCGCCGTCGGGGGAGAGGGCCAGCAGGGCGCGCCGGTGCGGCTCGCCCTTTGCCGGCCGGAGGAAATTGGCCCCATGGAAGACCCATTCCTGGCCCTCCGACGCGGACAGCGCATCCACATCGAGGAGGATGTCCCACTCGGGTGATCCGCCGCGGTAGCTCTCCCAGCTGGTCCGGCGCCACAGCCCCTTGGGGTTGTCCCTGTCCTTCCAGAAGTTGTAGTACCACTGGCCGTGCTTGCCGACCATCGCGATCCGGTCGGTCGAGTCCAGCACCTCCAGGATGCTGCCCTCGAGTTCGGCGTACTGCCCATCCTCGAGCAGGTCCTCCGTCCGGGCGTTCTGCTCGCGGACCCACGCTAATGGCTGTTCGCCGTAGATGTCCTCCAGCCAGATGTTCTCATCGACGGGTTCAGGGGCGGTGCCTGCGGCGCCGACGGGTCCGGAGGGGTGGCCGGGCGCGGGCGGGGGAGCAGCTTCGGTGGTGGTCATTTTCCCATCCAAGCAACATCATTGCGCCGCAGGCAAGTCACCCCTCCGCCGGTGTCCTGGGACAAAGCCGGATGCCGATACGCTGGATTCCGTGGTCATATCGCAAAGCATCCGGACGGCACTGATAGGAGCCGGTCCCCGGGGCACAAGTGTGCTGGAGCGGCTGCTTGCGAACTGGGCACCGGCAACCCCTGGCGCCACCCTCCACATCGACGTGATTGATCCCCACCCTGCCGGCCCGGGCCATGTGTGGCAGCCCGGCCAGTCCCGCTTGTACCTGATGAACACGCAGTCGTTCTACCCGACGATCGTTCCCGAGGACCCGGAGCTGGCGGCCCCGCTGGCCGGGTGCACCTTTGACCGCTGGCGCGAACAGCAGCAGCAGGATCCTCACCCCTCGCTCACCGCGGAGGAACGCGCCGAACTGTCACGGCTGGGCTCCGCGGACTTTCCCAGCCGCGCCCTGTATGGCCGCTACCTGCGGTCCACACTCGAAGAACTGCTCTCCCGGTTGCCCTCCGGGGTCACAGTGGACTTTCACGAAACGACGGCGGTCTCCGTCCGGCAGGCGGCCGCGGACGGGGCGGAAGCGGGCGGCAGCAGCGCACCGGGAGGCGGCCGGCCGGGGAGCCGGAAGTTCGACGTCGTACTGCGGGGCGGAGCGGTGCTCACCGTCGACGCGGTGGTGCTGGCGCTTGGCCACCTCGAGTCGCGGCTCAACCCGGAACAGCGCGAACTCAAGGCCGCCGCCGAGGACCTGGGATTGCTCTACCTCCCGCCTGCCGCGCCGGCGGACGTCGACTGGTCCCGGGTGCCGGCGGCAGAGCCGGTGTTGGTTCGGGGCATGGGCCTGAACTTCTTCGACGTCATGGGGCAGCTGACCGAAGGCCGTGGCGGTACCTTTGTCCCCGGGGAGGACGGCCGCCTGAGCTACCGGCCCTCCGGCCGCGAGCCCCTCATCATCGCGGCCTCCCGCCGGGGCACCCCCTACAGGGCCAAGGCCGCGCTCGACGGGTATTACCCGCAGGCTGTGATGCTGCGGTACTGCACCGAGGGCGCGCTGTCCCGGTTCGCGGAGGCGGGGATCCAGCCCGCCTTCGACCATGATCTGTGGCCACTCCTGCACCGCGACGCCATCTGGGCCTACTATTCGACGCTCGCCCGCTCGCAACCGGGCGCCGTCCTCACCGATCCCGATCAGTTCCTTCAAACTCTGGAAGAGTCCCTGCGCCCCCATGCGCACAGCGCCGCCAAGTGGGAGGATGCGGTTGAGGATGTGATCGATTTGCAGGTCCGGCCGGCCCACCGGCTGGACCTGCTGGGTCTGGCGGCGCCGCTGGCGGGCCGCTCGTTCGGCTCCCGTGCCGAGCTGGACGCAGCCGTCGTGGAGTACCTCCTCGATGATGCCCGGCGTTCCGCGCTCGGTGAGGACGACCCGGTGAAGATGGCGATCGGAGCCCTGCATCATGGCCGGGCCGTACTCAAGACGGCGGTGGCCGACGGCGGCATCACCGACGAATCCTGGGTGGCCGGGCTCCGAGGCTGGTTCGAATCCTTTGTGGAAGGCCTGGCCAGCGGCCCGCCCGCGCTGCGCGCGGAACAGCTGGCAGCACTGGCCCGGGCCGGCGTCGTCCGCTTCGTGGGACCGGACCCGAAGTTCGGGGTGGACCGCAAAGCAGGGACCTTCACGGCGGCCTCGCCGTGGGTGGGCGCCCCGGGCAGCCACGGCGCCGCGCACCCGGGCTCCGGCGGGACCGGCGCCGGCGATGCCCAGGGCGAGCCCGTGGCAGCCGCATCCCTGATTGAAGCGCTCGCCCCGGCCAACCGGGTCACCATCAACGAGTCACCGTTGCTGGAACAGTTGCTCAAGGAGGGGCTGGTGCGGCCGCGCCTGATGATGACGGTGGAAGGCGTCCCGGTGCAGACCACCGGCCTGGACGTGGTTCCGCATCCGTACCGCCCGGTGGGCTCCAACGGTTCCGTGACGGACGGCCTCTACGTCCTTGGGCTGCAGCTGTCGGCCGCGCAGTGGGGAACGGCCATCGCCGCCGAGGCCCGGCAGAAGAACGGCCCGGCCTACCGCAGCGGCCAGCGCACCCTGCGTGACGCCGACGAAATCGCCCGCGACATCCTAGGTCTCTGACCACAACCACTGAGCATGTTCCGCGGACGGGCCGAGGAATGGACATGTCCCACTGGCTCCTCCACGGCCATTGAGCATGCTCCGCGCCCCGGGCCAAGGATTGGACATGATGCCCATATGTCCCCCGCTGCAGCCCAGGATCGAGCATGTCCCTCGCTGGAGGAGCGTTCCTCTAGCCTCCCGTTCCTACAGCTTTCCGTCGGGAAATCCCGGCTAGGCCTCCGTGGCAGCCTGCGCCCCCTGTCCGGTGTCAGCCACGATCTTGAACATGGCGCCGGTGGGGTCCGCCAGGGTGGCAAGCCGTCCGAACGGGGTGTCCTCGGCTGCGTGGATGACCTGGGCGCCCATGGACACGGCCTTTTCAACCGAGGCGTCGGCGTCCTCAACGGCGAAATAGATCTGCCAGTTGGACGGGACCTCGGCGGGAAGGTAGCCGGAGGCGTCCATGATCCCTGCCTTGGCGGCATCCCCGGCGCCCAACGTGGTGTACCGGAACTCAGGAGTGTCACTCATGACGTCGGTGTCCCAGCCGAACACGTCCTGGTAGAACTTCACCGCGGCTGCGTAGTCCTTGGTGTGGAGCTCATGCCATGCCGGGGAGCCGGCCTCGGCCGCCAGCTCAAAGCCCTTCATTTCGGCCGGCTCCCAGATTCCGACGGAAGCGCCGGTGACGTCGGCGATCATGGCCATGCGGCCCTGCTCCGGCACAGCCATAGGCTCCATATAAACCTGTCCACCGTGTTGCGCGGCGGCCCGCACGGTGGCCGCAGCGTCGTCCGAGCGCAGGTATGTGCTCCACATGTCCGGCATGCCGGTCATGGAGTCATCCTTCTGCATCATGCCCGCAACGGTCTTGCCGCCCTTCGCCGCCGTGATGTACCCGCCGTACTTTTCCTGGTCGCCGGTCTGGAAGGTCCAGCCGAAGAGCGTCCCGTAGAAGTCCTTGGCCTTTTCGGTATCCGAAGTCATGAGATCGATCCAGCACGGTGCTCCATTGGAGTGGTCAGGTGTTGGCATTGCGTACTCCTGCTCTTCGCGGCAGCCCATGCCTCGTTGCGTGGATGCGGGTAGGGATGGTCGAGACACCAGAGAGACTATGCCGGGGGACCGACAGTTTCAATGGCTGCTCCGGCTCGGATAACCTCGGCCTATGGAAACAGCAGACATCACCTTTCGGACCCGTAAGTGGGTCCGCCCCGAGGACCTTAACGCCAACGGGACGCTATTCGGCGGAAGCCTGCTGAAGTGGATTGACGAGGAAGCGGCCATCTACGCCATCCTCCAGCTCGGCAACGGGCGCGCCGTCACAAAGTACATTTCGGAAATCAACTTCGTCAGCTCTGCCGTGCAGGGTGATCTGATCGAGATGGGCCTGACGGCGACGCGGTTTGGCCGGACTTCCCTGACCATGCGCGCCGAGGTCCGCAACATGATCACGAGGCAGAGCATCCTCACCATCGAGGAGATCGTCTTCGTGAACCTCAGCCCCTCGGGGCGGCCGGAGGCGCACGGCTACACCGAGATCACCTACGACCGGGACAGGATTCCCACCCATCACCTCACGGAAACGCTTGATCAGGACTGACGACGGCGGCCCGTCCCTCCCGCAGCGAGCGAACCGCTGCGAGCGAAGCGACTGCGAGTGAACCGACTGGCGAGACGAGTGAGGCCGGTTGAGCCAATCTTTCGATTGGCTCAACCGGCCTCTAAACCGCGCAAACTCTGCGCTCTCGCGGAAGGTAAGAGATTCGAACTCTTGGTACGGGGTTACCGCACACTGGTTTTCAAGACCAGCTCCATCGGCCGCTCGGACAACCTTCCCTAACGAGTAGTGTTTCATAGGCAGTCGGCTGCCACAAAAAATGGCGGGGCTGGCGGCAAAGGACGCCTTCCCCCATTTACCCTTGTTGAAGTTGCAGCCCGGACGCGGCTGGTGCAGGTGCCGTCCGGCGCGAAGTGAGTAAGGAATCGGGAGTTCTCCATGAAGGCTGTCTATATCTCCGAGCCCGGCGGTCCCGAGGCCCTGGTAGTGCGCCAAGTCCCGTCCCCGGAGCCCGGCCCGGGCGAAGTGCTCATCGACGTCGTCGCGGCGGGGCTTAACCGCGCCGACGTCCAGCAGCGCAAGGGCCACTACCCGCCCCCGCCCGGCGCTTCGGAAATCCCCGGCCTGGAAGTGTCCGGCCGCATTGCCGGCTTCGGGCCAGGCGTGGCGAAGCCTTTCTCGGTGGGGGACAAGGTGGTAGCACTGCTGGCCGGGGGCGGGTACGCGCAGCAGGTGGCAGTTCCGGCCGGGCAGGTCCTGAAGGTTCCCGAGGGCGTCGATCTTGTCACGGCTGCCTCCCTCCCGGAGGTCGCAGCTACCGTCTATTCCAACCTGATCATGACAGCGCAGCTGCAACCGGGCGAGACAGTCCTCATCCACGGAGCCACCGGCGGGATCGGCACCATGGCCATCCAGCTTGCGAAGGCCGTCGGTGCAGTGGTGGCGACGACCGCGGGGACGGCCGAGAAAGTCAGCACGGCGAAGGCCTTCCTCGGCGCCGACATCGCCATCAACTATGCCGAGGAGGACTTTCCCGAAAGCCTTCGCGCACAAAACGGCGGCAAAGGCGCGGACGTCATCCTCGACGTCGTCGGCGCCAAGTACCTCAGCGGGAATGTAGACGCCCTCGCCGACTACGGCAGGCTCGTCGTCATCGGGCTGCAGGGCGGAGCAAAAGCAGAGCTGGACCTCGGCCAGCTGCTCCGCAAGCGTGCCGCCATCATTGCCACGGCACTCCGGCCGCGGCCGGTAGAAGAAAAGACCGTGATTATGAATGCGGTCCGCGATGCCGTGTGGCCGCTTCTGGCCGACGGCCGCATCCGGCCGCTCGTGGCAAAGACGTTCCCGCTGGACCAGGTCCAGGCCGCACACCGCTACTTCGACTCCGGCGACCACGTGGGCAAGATCCTCCTCGTGATGTAGGCGGCCACCAAGCACCTCAAGGAATATGCCGTTACCGGAATACTCCTTTTGCTTCGGGCCCCGGCCTGGCGATAGGGTGAGTTCCATACGCGGTATACACGCGTCTTGGGGCGCGTGTATGCTGTGGTCCCCGCTACCTCCGGGAGCATCATGTCGATCCGTCATAGCCTCCTCGCAATGCTGCAGGACCGCCCCCGCTACGGCTATCAGCTCAAGAACGAGTTCGAGGACCGCACCGGGGCTTCCTGGCCACTGAACATCGGGCAGGTCTACACCACGCTGGACCGGCTGGAACGCGACGGCCTGGTACGCAAAGAGGGCGCCGACGGCGAAGGCCACGTGGTCTATCGGATCACCGCTGAGGGGCGAACCGAAGTCAGCGGCTGGTTTACGTCTCCAGTTTCGCGCGCCGTGCCCTCGCGGAATGAACTCGCCATCAAACTCGCCCTCGGGCTGACTGTGCCCGGCGTCGACGTCGGCGCCATTATCCAGGCCCAGCGCGGAGTATCGATAAAGGCCCTGCAGGACTACACCAGGGCCCGGCGCGAGACGGCAGCGCAGGCTCGCCCTGCTGATACGGCACGGCTCCTGGTCCTGGACTCCCTCATCTTCCAGACCGAGGCCGAAGTCCGCTGGCTCGATCTCTGCGAGGCCCGGCTGATGCAGCTGGCCAACCCGCCGCGCTAGCCACTCTCGGCGGGTTGAGCCGCCGTTCACCGCCACCTTCGAACCGCCCGGCGCACCGCTACCGCGAAGCGACGACCGTGCATACCGCCGCTTGGTAAGGTGCCTTGGGGCGGATCCGTTAATTGGATCCTGTCCAGCTAGGTTTCTCAAGGAGGAGACGTGGGCACATTGCCAGAAGGCACGCCAAAAAACTTACAGGTTGCGGACGGCATCGAGCCGGATCCGGCGTTGCCGCCAACATTCGTGGACGACTCCGTCCGCGAGGCTGAAGAGCGCAGATGGACGCCGGCCAGAATCGCCACCTGGGTGGCAATTTCCCTGCTGGGCGCCGTGGCCTGGTTCATGCTCGCGATCGTCCGCGGTGAAACCGTCAACGCGATCTGGTTCGTTTTTGCAGCCGTCTGCACCTACCTGATCGGCTACCGCTTCTACTCCAAGTTCATTGAGCGCTACCTCCTCCGGCCGAACGACCGCCGCGCCACCCCGGCTGAATACAAGGCCGACGGCAAGGACTACGTCCGTACGGACCGAAACGTTCTTTTTGGCCACCACTTCGCCGCCATCGCCGGCGCCGGCCCGCTCGTGGGCCCGATCATCGCTGCCCAGATGGGGTACCTCCCGGGCACCATCTGGATCATCATCGGCGTCGTGCTGGCCGGTGCCGTCCAGGACTACCTGGTCATGTTCTTCTCCATGCGCCGTGGCGGACGTTCCCTGGGCCAGATGGCCCGCGAGGAACTCGGCGTGATCGGCGGAACTGCCGCGCTGATCGCCACGCTGCTGATCATGGTCATTATTGTCGCGATCCTGGCCCTCGTGGTCGTGAACGCCCTGGCCGAGAGCCCCTGGGGTGTCTTCTCCGTCGGCATGACCATCCCGATCGCCCTTTTCATGGGCGTCTACCTGCGCTTCCTCCGGCCCGGAAAAATCATGGAAGTCTCCCTGATCGGCTTTGCCCTGCTGATGGCTGCGATCATCGGCGGCGGCGCCGTGGCGAGCACCGGGTGGGGTACCGAGCTCTTCACCCTCGACAAGGTCACCCTGGCCTGGGCCCTCATCATCTACGGTTTCATCGCCGCAATCCTGCCGGTCTGGCTCCTGCTAGCCCCCCGTGACTACCTCTCGACCTTCATGAAGATCGGCGTCATCGTGATGCTGGCGCTGGCCGTCGTCGTGGTCCGCCCGGAAGTCTCCGTCCCGGCCTTCAGCGAATTCGCCAGCAGGGACAACGGTCCGGTCCTCTCCGGCTCGCTGTTTCCGTTCCTGTTCGTCACCATCGCCTGCGGTGCCCTCTCCGGATTCCACGCGCTGATCTCCTCGGGTACGACGCCGAAACTGATCGAGAAGGAGCGCCAGACCCGCTTCATCGGCTACGGCGGAATGTTGATGGAGTCCTTTGTTGCGATCATGGCCTTGGTTGCCGCGATCTCCATCGACCGCGGACTGTACTTCGCCATGAACGCACCCGCTGCCCTGACCGGCGGCACCGTGGAGACGGCGGCCGCGTGGGTCAACAGCCTGGGTCTGTCCGGCGTCAACGTCAGCCCGAGCGATCTGGCCGAGACGGCCGCCAACGTCGGCGAGGAGAGCATCATCTCGCGTACCGGCGGCGCACCCACCCTGGCCGTCGGACTTGCGCACATCATGCAGCAGTTCATCGGCGGCACCGCAATGATGAGCTTCTGGTACCACTTCGCGATCATGTTCGAGGCCTTGTTCATCTTGACCGCCGTCGACGCCGGCACCCGGGTGGCCCGCTTCATGCTGCAGGACTCGATCGGGAACTTCGTGCCGAAGTTCAAGGAAGCTTCCTGGCGGCCCGGGGCCTGGCTGGCCACGGCCGTCATGGTGGGCGCCTGGGGTGCCGTGCTGATCATGGGCGTGACCGACCCTCTGGGCGGCATCAACACCCTGTTCCCGCTGTTCGGCATCGCCAACCAGCTGCTCGCGGCAATTGCGCTGGCCGTCTGCCTTGCCATCGTGGCAAAGCGGGGCACCTTCAAGTACCTTTGGATCGTGGCCCTGCCGCTGACTTTCGCGGCGGTGGTCACCATTACGGCCAGCTACCAGAAGATTTTCTCCCCCACTCCGGCGGTCGGCTACTTCGCCAACAACGCGGCGTTCGCCAAGGCCCTCGCGGAAGGGAAGACGTCCTTCGGCACGGCCAAGACCGTTCCGGCCATGGAGGCCGTGGTCCGCAACACCGCCATCCAGGGCTGGCTCTCGGTCATCTTCGTGGTTCTCAGCATCATCGTCATCGCGACGGCATTGCTGACCACGTACAAGGCGTTCCGCAATGCCAGGGCTGGTGTGCCCAGCACGGACCATGAGGACCCCGCCCTTGCGTCCCGCGTTTTCGCCCCGGCGGGCCCGGTGCCCACCGCGTCCGAGCGCGAGCTCCTGGCCGAGTGGAACAAGCTCCCGGCGGACAAGCGGTTCGAAAGGGCCGGGCACCACTGATGCGGAGCCGGGCATGAATGCGGTGATGGCAGGCTTCCGGGGCTTCGCCCGCTATCTGGGCGGAGTCATGGGAGCCGATGCTTACGCCAAGTACCTGGAGCACCATGCCAGCTCGGGTCATGCGGGCCCGCCCTTGACCGAGCGCGAGTTCTGGCGGGACCAGACGGACCGCCAGGACAGCAACCCGCAGGGCCGGTGCTGCTGAGGCGGCTGGCCGGGTCCCGGCTGCCGGCTCATGAGAGTATGAAGCCATGAGCGATCCCAACGCCACCCAGTCTGCCGAAGACGTCCCCGTCGAGGGCACCCCCCTCGACGGGGCCACGGCTCCGGAACCCGCCCGCGGGGGAGGCCGGGCAGCCGGCCCCCGCCGTGCAAGCCCACCGGCCGGGACCACCGAGCCACTCCGACGGCCTGCAGCCAGAACCTCCCCGCCCCAAGGGCAGCCAGCTGCAGGACCTTGTGGATGAGCCTGCAAAAGTCATGCGGATTGGAACCATGATGAAGCAGCTGCTGGACGAGGTGAAGTCTGCGCCGCTGGACGACGCCGCGCGGGCCCGGCTTGCCGAGATCCATGAGCGCTCGCTGAAGGAACTCGAGGACGGCCTCGCGCCCGAGCTCGTGGAGGAACTCGAACGGATAAGCCTCCCGTTCACCGAGGACACCACACCTTCGGACGCCGAATTGCGGATCGCGCAGGCCCAGCTCGTCGGCTGGCTGGAAGGCCTCTTCCACGGCATCCAGACGGCGCTCGCGGCGCAGCACGCAGCGAGGGAGCACGCCGCCCAGCGCCAGCTCCGGGAGCTGCCCCCCGGAACGGTGATCGCGCCGGGCGTCATCATCGGTGAGAACGGTGAACCCCAGCGGGCAGGGGCGCCCAGATCCGGCACGGACAGGACCCCGCTACCGGAATCCGCAGATCCGGACCACGGTCCCGGCCAGTACCTCTAGGCGAACCTTGGGATTCTTCCGTACCGCCCGGCAGGGAAAGAGGGACGACGCCGAGCTGGGCAAGGGACTCTGGCGGCGGGCGAACGACCGCTTTACCCGCGGCCTGGACCGCTACCACCAGGTCCTGGACGGCGTGGACGACGACGCGCTCTACGCCGAACTAGTGGAGATCGCCAACGAACTGTTCGAACTGGCGGCACGCGTCCGGGCCATTTGCGTCGAGGCCCAAAGGCGGTCACCCAGCGACGGCCTTGACATTCCCGGCGCATTGGCCGGCGTCCACCGCTCCCTGTCCACCGCGGGCAACTCACTGGCCACAACGGCCGAGGCGGCCGCTATGCTCCGGCTGGCGGTCGGTCCCGTGCCCGCCGGCGCAGAATCGGTCCGGCGGCGCGCCGAGGCCGTGCAGGAGCACGTCCGCGACGCTGAACGGCGCCTGAATGAAGCCCCGGCGGGGAACTGAAGGCCGCGGGGAACTGAGGGCCGCGGCGAGCTGAGGCTGCGGCGAGCTGAGGTCCCGGGGCCGGTGAGCCGGGGCTGAGGCCGCAAAGTGGGGCCGGTATTCCCGATTACGCGGCTAGCTTAGATCCGCTCCCGCTGTGGCCGGACCACTCCGAAGTTGGCAGGATGGACGGATGACATCTTCTCCTGAACTGACTTTCAATGACGGCAACACCATTCCCCAGCTCGGCTACGGGGTGTGGCAGGTTGAAGACGACGTAGCCGAAAAGGTGGTTGTCCAGGCGTTCGAAGCAGGCTACCGCCACATTGACACCGCAAAGATCTACGGCAACGAGGCCGGCGTGGGCCGCGCCATTGAGCGCTCCGGGCTCACCCCAGAGGAAATCTTTATCACCACCAAGCTGTGGAACGCGGACCAGGGCTACGAGTCGACCTTGGCGGCATTCGAATCCTCGATGGAACGACTCGGCCTTGAGACCCTGGACCTGTACCTGATCCACTGGATGCAGCCGAAGCAGGACAAGTACCTGGACACCTGGAAGGCCCTCATCGAGCTCCAGAAGCAGGGGCGCGTGAAGTCGATCGGCGTCTCCAACTTCACGAAGGAAGGCCTGCAGCGTCTGATCGACGAGACCGGCGTTGTGCCGGCCATCCACCAGATCGAACTGCACCCCTTCTTCAACCAGGCCGAGCTGCGTGAATTCAACGCCTCCAAGGGCATCCTGACCGAGGCATGGTCGCCGCTGGGCCAGGGCGGTGAGCTGCTGGAGAGCGCCGTGATCGCCCAGATCGCGGCGAAGCACAGCGTCACGCCGGCGCAGGTTGTCATCGCGTGGCACCTCGCCATCGGCAACGTGGTCATCCCCAAGTCCGTGACCGAGTCACGGATCCGGGAAAACTACGCCGCCCTGGACGTCACGCTGGACGAAACGGACATCCAGGCCATCAACGGCCTGGACAACTCCGCCGAGGGTGCCGGGCGCATCGGTGCGGACCCGGCAGTGGCCGACTTCGCTTAAAGCCAGTCCGCGGTCCGGCCGCCGGCTTTTATCCGTCGCTGAACCGGACCACACCAGGGCCTTCACCCATGCCGGGTGGAGGCCCTCGTTGTTGGGCCGACCATCCTGGCCCGAGCCGGGCTCAGGCCGGCCCAGACGTGGTCAGGCTGCTTTCTGGCGCTGCGCGCCGGGCACGGCGTCGATGATCGCCCAGCCCTCTTCATCGGCCGCACGCCGGCTGGCGAAGCGTTCCGCTGCACGGGCGTCGTCGAATGTCTCGGTGCGGATGCGGCCGCAGTCGGTATCCAGATAGGTCACTTCGAAGTACGGGTTCGTTTCCATGCTTCAAGTGTGCAACTGGCCTCCGACAGTATTCGTTCGCTAGTCCGGCGTGTTGCCAAGCCGGAGGATCCGTTCGCGGGCCAAGTCCTCTTTCCGCCGGGCCCGGTCCGCGGCGCGGATTGCCTGCTGGGCCTGGGCCGTCAACAGCTCCTGCCGCTTGCGCGACGACTTGAGGTCCAGCTCCGTCTGTTCCAGCTGCTTCCGCAGGGATCGGGCCTCCTCGGCCAGTTCCGTCGCCAGAGACGTTGTCTCGTCCAGTTCCTGCCCGTACCGGAGTGCCTCCTCCGTCGCTTCCCGGGCGAAGTCCTCGGCCTCGGCGAACGCGGAACGGGCCCTTTCGATCACCGAGGGCGGTGCCGCACGGGGCGCCTCGCGCACCGCCCGCAGCCGCGGCTGCACGGGCTCGTCCTCAGCCCGCGCAGCCTCCTGCGTTGTCTTCTGCGCCGTCTTCTGTGCGGCCTGCTTCGGAACCGCGGGTTTGCGCCGCGAGACCAAAGGGGAGGTGCCGGTCGGGAACTCGTCGACCGCAGCCGGGCCGGCGGCAGACGGCAGTGCCACGGCGCCGGCGAGTTCGACGACGTCGACGCCGTCGGCAGAGAGGCTCCGGAGCAGGCGACCGCTCCGGGCGGCGGCGGCAGCGCCTTCGTCAGCTGTGGCGGCGCGCAGGGTCTCCTCCACTTCGGTGGCTATCGCACCGCTGATCTTCCTGCCCTGCTGTTCGGCGACGGTTTGGGCAACCCGGACGGCGTTTGCAAGGAGCTCACGGCGCTGCTGGGACAGGCGGCGGAGCTCGACGGCGTCCAGAGCCGACTGCGCGGCGCGCATGCTGTGCCCCAGCGAGGCTAGCTCGGTGAGGGTCTCGGGCTGGTGCACCGCAAGCATGTTCACGGTCCATGCCGCCACGGATGGTTTAGGCAGCGAACGCACGTCGGCCGCAAGGGACCGGTGCTCCTTCGCCCCCGAGCCCGTGCCCGGCGGGGCGGCCGCCACCTTCTTCGCGGCGGCCGTCCTTGCCGCTACAAAATCGTCGAACGGCACAGCGTAAAGCCGTGCCGCAATATCCGCCAGCTCCAGCTCTCCCATGCATGAATCATAGAAGGCGCAGCCGGGTGCCCGCTCGGGACTAGGAGGTAGTGCCCCGCCCGGGGCGCCGTGAATGAACTGCGGGTGTCCGCCGTCGTGCTCGTCAGCGAGGTGGGCTGCGGAGGACTGTCAGCGCGGAGGCCGCCTTGGAGACAGCCGTACGGGCACGGTCTCTTCACAGAGGCCGTGCCCGCAGTGTCGTCTCAGCTGTTGCCGGCGTACACGATGCTGTCGGGGTCTTGCTGGCTTGCAGGGGCGTCAGCGAGTCCCTGGGGCGAGAGGTCCAGATCTTCCACGCCGAGGCGTTCTCCAGGAGCGGCTCCAGGGAACCCTGGGATCGGGGCGATGTGATGGGTCATTTGTGGCCATTCTCTTGTCGGGGGCATGCCGCTGCCGGCCTGCGGTTCTCAATCGATACTGTTTCTTGCACTGCTCGGGCACTGATCGCGGCAAGGAAAGCTGCAGTCGTGGCCAAGACGCGCGAGTCGCCGCATCCCGCGCAGCTGACCGCGGCGGCAAGGGTTTTCTGGAGCAGATCCAGCGTGGTGACGGCGTCGGCGAGGAGGTGCTGGTCGGTGTCGCAGGTGGCGCACCAGGGGCGAGGGCCTCGGGGCTGGTGGGCGTTCCGGGGCAGGTATGTGCTTGCCGTGACGGCCAGTCAGACCAGTCCCAAGTAGCTCGTCATGATGTAGTCGGCTGCGGCGGGGCCCTTCATGCGGAGGCCGGTGCCTTTTGGTTTGATGTGGTGCGCTCTCATGGCTGCCCAGAACTCGTCCTCAGGACCCGGCACTGCCTGGCTGACGAAACACCAGCTGGTGTAAAGGCCGTAGAGACGGTTGCGGCCCAGGGCGCGGTCGGAGGCGGGGTCGTGGGCGGTGGCTTCCTGCAGGAACCGGTCGAACTGAGAATACGCCATGGCTGGCTCTTTCCTCGCGGTGCATTTCGTGCCGCCGTGTGGCTACAGCAGCTAAAGTTCCATCGCCGTGCACGGGGCGGAGAAACGGGCATCCGGATTGCCACAACCCTGCGGCTCCGGAATGATGCGGCGTCGGAAAACGATCTTCCCTACGTTGTAGACTGTAGGCGTAGACTACACAATTAGCAACCCCGCTTACCTTGTTGGAAAGGCGGGTTTACCGGCTCTTCAGAATGGATCCCATGTCGCCCGTAGAGAACCCGGTGCCCCTCTTGGCCGGTGGTACGAAGCAGCGGCTTAGCCGGGACCTTGTGCTGTCCGCAGCCCTGGCACTCGTAGATGCCGAAGGGCTCGACGCCCTCACCATGCGCCGTCTGGGGCAGGAGCTCGGCCGGGATCCGATGAGCCTGTACCGCTACGCCGAAAACCGCGCCGCGCTGCTGGACGGCGTCTCGGAGCTTGTCTTCAACGAACTAGCAATCGTCCCGGATGACCCGGACTGGCAGGTCCAGCTCCGGCGTATCGCCCACGATCTGCGCCGGCTGGCGCTCCGGCACCCCAATGTTGTACCCCTGCTGGTGACCCGGCCTCTGTCCACGCCCCTGGGCCTCCGCCCACTGGGGACCCTGCGGCCCCTGGAACAAATCCTGGCCCTGCTGATCGATGCGGGTTTTGCCCCGGCTGACGCCCTCCATGTCTACCGCGCCTACTACGGGTATCTGTACGGCCATATCCTCAACGAACTGCAGGAGTTCGTCGTGGACCCGGACGAGCACGAGGCCCTGCTCCGTCTGGGCCTCCACCGGTTGCCGGCAAAGGACTTCCCCCGCCTGCGCGCCCTCGCACCGGTCCTCGCCGATTATGACGGGATGGCCGAACTGGATGAAGGCATCACCATCCTGTTGTCGGGGTTAGCCTCCCGCCTCTCGCTCCCGAGTTGCCCGACCGGGAGCTGACCAAACCGGTCTCCGATACGGGGCGCGAGGGTGGCCCGGTGCCGGATGAATACCAGCCGCGAGTTGTCAGGATCGAGCCCCAAAACAAGCCAGAAAAAACAGGTACTTGCCTCTCTATTGTGGTTCTGACCTCGTCCTGTACCCTGAGCCCATCGCGTCAGCCAGCGTGCGCGAGGGGGATCATTGCACCGGCCTTTCCGCGACTCGGGCCGCCCGCGCTAATCACCCCTTGCCGCTTCCGGACGAGTAGCTACAGGCCGCACCGGCCCGGATCCTGCACGAGGACAGGGGCCGGTCGGCGCCGGAGCGCGCCTCCCAAATCCCGGGAAACGGACCGGTGAAACGAACGGGGACAAACTTATGCAGCGACGAATCACAAAGACGGCCATAATCCTGATGTCTATTGCGGCCTTGCCGGCTGCGGGACAGGCAGTGGCGGCACCGGCACTGCAAGCAGCACCGGCTCGGCAACGGCGTCGGCTACGGCGGCGGCCGCTCAGACCCCCACGCCCACCCCAGCGAAAAACTACACCAATGCAGACCTGACAGGTCTGATCTCCACCCTGAAGGATGCCCAGGGACAGCCGCTGACCGTGATCCCGGCTGCACAGATCGACCAGGGGATCATCAAGGCCAAGGAACTCCTCAAAACCGCCGTCTTCACCCCGGAGGCCTGCAAGGTCGTCGCCGACAGCAGCGCGCAGGTCCCGGACGGCAGCACGTACGCGGCGGGCACCAGCGTCTCCGCAACTGACAAGACGACAACTGTGATCACGGTCATCGCCCTTAAGGATGCCAAGGCCATGGCCGACCAGCTGAAAGCATCCGAGGCAACGGCCGCACAGTGCCGGACGTTTACCGTGGAAGCGGCCGGACAGAAGATCACCACCGAGACGACGCCCATTGACGCCGCGACCAACGGGGACGAGTCCTTTGCTGCCCTTACAAAGCAAAGCCTCGGCACTGGTCAAGCCCAGTCAGCACTTACAGTCACCGGCATTAAAGGCAACATGGCCGTCACTGCCGTGAAGACAGGCCCGGGGGTCACCGAATACGCCTCCGCTGAGCTCACCCAGCTGCTCAACGCGGTCCTCGCCAACGGCTGACGCTGGCCCGGCCGTCCGGGCTTCCCGTACGGTGGGCACCGGCGCCCACCGGCGGGAGGCCTGGGCCCGTGGGGTCACGCAGCCTGCCAACTGACCGGGATCTCTTTCAGGCCGTAGATTATGGTGCTTTCCATGCGCTCGAGGCGCGATCCGGCGGCGAGGGTCAGACCTGGCAGGCGGGACAGCACGGCCCCGAGGGCGATTCTGGCTTCGAGCCTGGCGAGCGGGGCTCCGAGGCAGAAGTGGATGCCTTGGCCGAAAGCGAGATGGCGGTTGGGCGAACGCTGGATATCAAAGCGCTCAGGCCGCTCGAACTGCCGCTCGTCCCGGTTCGCGGAGCCGATCCAAGCCACCACCGGGGAACCGGCAGGGATCGGGCGGCTACCGAGTGTGGTGTCCGTAGCTGTCACCCGGTACATGGACTGGACCGGCGAACGGTAGCGCAGCACCTCTTCGATGGCCTGCGGCAGCAGCGACGGGTCGGCTGCGAGCCGTTCGATGGTCTCCGGCGCTTCGGTGAAGCTAAGCACCGCGTTGCCGATGAGGTTGGTGGTTGTCTCGTTGCCGGCGACGAGCAACAAGCTGCAGAATCCCAGCAGTTCGGCCACGCTCAGTTTTTGGCCCTCGATCTCGGCTGCCAACAGGCTGCTGATCAGGTCGTTGCCCGGGCGGCTTCGGCGCTGTTCGATCATGGCGAGGAAATACTCGGTCATTTCCCGGTTGGTGGCGCGGTGGTCGACGTTCTCGGCGCCTGTCCGCGTTTGGCTGACGATGACGTCGGACCACTGTTTGAAGCGGTTCCGGTCCTCGGCCGGGATGCCCATGAGCTCCGCGATCACGATCACCGGCAGCGGGTAGGCCAACGCCTCGATCAGGTCGGCTCTGCCGGTGGATACGATTACGTCCAGCATCTCGTCGGCGAGGGCCGAGATCCGCGGAGCCAGCGCGTCCACGGCCTTTGGCGTGAACGCCTGCGTGACGAGGGAGCGCAGTTGACGGTGCCGCGGCGGATCAGTGGAGATCAGGCTTGCCGCGAACAGCTGCCCCGTCTCGGAGGGATCATCTGGCACCATCTTCGAAGAAAACGCGGCGTGTTCGGTAAGTACCCGCTGCACGTCTTCGTACCCGAAAACATGCCAGCTCCCGGACTGCTCATCGTGGAAGACGGGGGCGCTTTCCCGCATCCTCTCGTAGTGCGGGAAGGGGTTCAGCGGATGCTCGTCGTCCAGTACGAAATCCATCGCTGGCCTCTCTGCTCAGCCCGGCGGTCTTTCGGCCCTGGCCGACGCGTCGGGGCGACTGGCCCAAGCGGCCCGTCAGGGCTCGAGCTTATCCAAGTGGCTTCGAGCTGTCAGTAGGTGAGCAGAGACCAGACCAGCCTTTTGCGCGCTGAGTCGGCCCGGAT